>NZ_JBSGFZ010000039.1:0-77507 GCF_053603655.1 Kribbella sp. NPDC004138 | reverse complement strand
TCGAGCTTGTCGACCGCGGCGATGTCGGTGCCCGGGTAGACCCGGGTGGCTCCCTTGAACGAGACAGTTGCCATGTCGCGCTTCCTCTCCTTCGCAGTTGGGCGAGTGCTGGTGACGGTGACGAGCGGGTGCGTTCGTCACCCGGCCCGGAGGCCGCCGAAGCGCTCGGTCCTGATCCGGCCGGGGTCGTGGCCCAAAGCCACCAGACCTCCGGACGCGTTCTCCACGAAGCCGGTCGGCCCGCAGATGTAGGTGAGCGGTCGCTCGGTGTCGGGCCATGCGACCTCGGACAACAACTCCTGATCGAGCCGGCCGCGATACCCGTGCCAACCACTCGGCAGTTCCCGGGTCAGCGTGACCGAGACGTCGAACCTGTCGTAGGTCGCGAACTGCATCAGCTCCTCGCGGTAGATCAGCAGCTCGAGCGAACGCGCCGAACTCAGCAGCCGCACCGGTGCCCTGCTGCGAATCGCGCGGTGGTGCCACAGCATCGACCTGAGCGGAACCACACCCGAACCGCCCGCCACCAGGAACAGGGGGTCACTGAGATCCCCGTCCCAGACGAAGTAGCCGCCGATCGGGCCGCGTACCTCGAGTTCGTCGCCCACGCGCAGCTCGTCCACGAGGTACGGGGACACCTCGCCGTCGTCGAGCCTCTCGACGGTCAGCATCACTCGCGGGTCCTCAGGAGCGGACCCGATCGAGTAGCTCCGCTGCGCCTGGTAGCCGTCCCGCGCGGTCAGCCGCAGGTCGACGTGTTGTCCCGCACGATGCCCGGTCCAGCCGGGAACTTCGAGCGTGATCGTTTTCGCCCGGGGTGTCACGAAAGCCGTCCCGACCACCGTCGCGGCCTGCCAGCTCAGTCGCCGCTGTAACGCTGTTCCCGCCACGGGTCTCCGTAGTTGTGATAGCCGAACATCTCCCAGAATCCGGGCTGGTCGACGGAACGCAGCTCCAGTCCTCGCACCCACTTCGCGCTCTTCCAGAAGTAGAGGTGCGGTACCAGTAGCCGGGCAGGCCCGCCGTGCTCAGGGTCGAGCGGCTGACTGTTGTACTCGTCCACCACCCAGGCCCGTCCGCCACGCACGTCGGCCAGCGGCAGGTTGGTGGTGTAACCACCGTCGGCGAAGGCCATCGCGAACGCCGCTTCCGTAGGCGCCGCCGCCAGCAACGTGTCGACCGAGACGCCGGACCAGGTCGTACCGAGCTTGGTCCACTTCGTCACACAGTGGATGTCCACGGTGAAGGTCTCGCGCGGCAGCGAGCGGAACTCCTGCCATGACCACGAGACCGATTCCTCGACCGCGCCGCGGATGGTGAAGCTCCACGCGTCCAGACGTGTCTGCGGCGTCGGACCCGCCGACAGCACCGGAAAGTCGTTCGTCACGTACTGCCCCGGCGGCACCCGTGCCGCGTCCTCGGTGACGCGCCGGCCGCGAAATCCCCGGGAGATCGCCATCAGAGCTTCTCCCCGAACTGGCTGCGCAGCAGCCACTGCTGCTTCTCCAACATCCGGACCACGTCGACGAGGACATCCTGGGTGACCAGGTCCGCCGCGCCGATCGGCGCCAGCCGCTCACGTACCCGCTCTGCCGAGCCCGCCACCCTGCGCGCGAGCTCCCAGATCACCGCATGGTCCGGCACGGAACGCACCGGCACCGGCTCGACCCGGGATCCGTCCGCCACCGCCACGGACTGACCGTCGGGGACGAAACCCAGGGTCACCGCGCGTTCGGCCACCAGGTCCGCAAGCTCGCGCCACTCCCCGACCAGGTCGTCGAGGAACAGGTGCACGCTGTGGGCCGCGGGGCCGACCACGCTCCAGTGCAACTGCTTGCCGACCAGGGACAGGTCGATCAGGTCCTGGAGCACCGCCTGCAACTCGGCGCCCACCGCGTTTCGCTCGTTCGGATTGTCCAGCGCCGGCAGGTGGACAGCATTCGCAACGGTTTCCATCGACCCATCTCCTCGACGTCGCGGCCGGCCCGGGGGATTTGGCGCCCTCGTCGCCGGCGATCATCACCGATCCCACCACCCGCGGCCGTCGTTCGCCTCCGGGACTTCACTGGTCCGGCCCACGGGTCCTCCCAGGCGAGGCTCAGGTGCCACCCATCCGCGGACGACGTCCGGCCCACCAGCCACTCGCCCCCGGTGACCCCGGGGCTCCTCGATGCCCGGGCCCGGGGGTGCACCCGTGCCGAACTCGGGCTACAAATCTGCCCGATCACGGCACGGTGGTGACGTGACGACCTTCCTCCCGGACACCGAACAACCAGCGGCCGCGAGCGACGCGCCCAGGCTGTACGGGCGCGCTACCGAGTGCGCCCGGATGGAGCAATTGCTGCAGGACGCCTCGACCGGACATGCCGTGGCCTTTCGGGTACTCGGCGAACGGGGCATCGGCAAGAGCTCGATGCTGGACTACCTGGCCCGGCGTGCGGACGGATACCGGGTTCTCCGGACGCGCGGTGTGGAGGACGAACGTGAGCTGCCGTACGCCGCGCTCCATCTGTTGTGCGCTCCGTTGCTCGAGGAACTGGAGCGGCTCGAGCCCGCTCAGCGGGCTGCACTCTCCACCGCGATCGGCCTCAGCGGCGGCGAACCGCCGGATCGCCTTCTGGTGAGTGTCGCAGCCTTGAATCTGCTCACCGGAGTCGCCGAACGCGATCCGGTGTGCTGTCTGGTCGATGACGCACACTGGCTGGACACGGCCTCGTTGCTGGTACTGGCGTTCGTGGTTCGTCGCGCCGAACGCAGCCGCTTGCTGATCGTGTTCGGCGAACGCGACCAGCACGGCGTGCCGGAACTCGACGGGCTTGCCGAGATGCGACTCGAAGGGTTGCCGTGGAGCGACGCTCACTCGGTCCTCCTCGCCGGTGCGCCCGGGCAGATCGACACGGCCGTGACCGAGCGGATACTGCTCGAGGCACGCGGCAATCCGCGCCTGCTGTTGGAGGCTGTCGACGGGGTCACCGCGGTCGGCCTCGCGGGGGGATACGCGATTCCGGCACCGCGTCCCGAGGCCGGGGATCGGGAGCACGACTGCGTACGGCGTGCGCAGCGCTTGCCCGCCGACGCGCGTCAACTTCTGCTGACCGTCGCTGCCGAACCGACCGGAGACCCGGGGCTGGTCTCGCGGGCGGCCGACGTACTCGGCATCTGCGGGCAGGCCGCAGAGATCCTGGAGGAACAGAACCTGCTGACCTTCGGGTCGCGGGTCGTGTTCGGCTGCGCCAAGCTGCGAGCAGCCGTCTATGCCGGCGCGACGCCGCCCGAGGTCCGCCTGGCCCACCGGGCACTGGCCGAGGCCGTCACGAGCGAGGCGGACGCCGATCGCCGGGCATGGCATCTGGCCCTGTCCACCAGCGGGCCTGACGAGCCGATCGCGGCCGGTCTGGAGCAGAACGCGGCGTTGGCCGAGGCGCGTGGCGGGATCGCCGCGCGCGCCGCCTTCCTCGAACGGGCCGCCCTGGGCACGGCCGACCCGGCCGTCCGTGCCCGGCGCGCCCTGTCCGCCGCGGACGCCCACCACGCCGCAGGCAGCCTCGACGTCGCGCAGCACCTGCTCACCATCGCGGCAGCTGGGCCGTCCGATCCGGCGCGGCAAGCAGAGATCGGGTTTCAACGGGCACGCATCGAGTTCGCCGCTCGGCGCGACGATGCGAGCCCACAGTTGCTGCTGGACGCGGCCCGTCAGCTCCGGACGCACTCGCCCGCGTTGGCCCGGTACGCGCACCTGGAGGCCCTCGCGGCAGCGATGCTCTCCTGCCGTAGTCCGGCCGCCCCCAGTGTTCGGACCGTCGCACAAGCCGCGCGGGACACGGCAGCCGAGGGGCTGGAAGATCCGGTCGACCTGCTGCTCGGCGCGCTGGCAGGCCGGGTTCTCGACCGGCCCGGCACTTCGGCGCGCACCCTCGGTCGGGCACTCGACGCCTTCTGTGGCGACGACCTGGACCCGGCGGCGCGAGGATGGTCCTGGCTGGCCGGCTGGGCCGCCGCTGACGGATGGAACGAGGAGCCGTGGGCGGCGCTGACCGCCCCGAACCACACTGCGCTGATCGACGTTTTCCGTGGCCGCTTCCAGGCCGCGCACGACGCCATCGCCCGCAGGAACACCCGCCACCTGGGCACGGATGTTCCGCTGCCGACCCCCGCATCTCTGATGCTCGCCGCCTGGGAAGGAAGACAGGACGTCCTTCGTGGGATGTTGCCGACGGCCCGCAGGCAGGCCCGGCAGCGTGCCGACGCCCTGACACTGACCGCTACGCACCTGGCGGAGGCGGTGCTGCACAACGGCGCGGGACACTACGAGCAAGCTCTGGCGGCGGCCCGCGAAGCCGTCGAGGCCGATCAGCTCGCACTGTCCGGCTGGGCACGCGCCGAGTTGATCGAAGCGGCGACGCGCTGCGGGCAGGGCGACGTCGCGGCCGCCGAGCTGTCCCGTCTCGATGCCGATGCCGACGCCGCGGCGACCCCCTGGGCGCTGGGGGTGCGAGCAGTCGCCCACGCACTGCTCGCCGACCCGCCGACGGCCGAGGCGTCGTACCAGGAAGCGATCGACCGGCTATCCGAGACCGGCATCCGAGTCCAGCTCGCGAGGGCCCAACTGCTGTACGGCGAGTGGCTACGCCGGCAGAACCGGCGCGCCGACGCCCGCGCGCCGCTCCGGGCCGCCCAGCAGACCTTCACGACGATCGGCGCCGAAGGTTTCGCCCGGCGCGCAAGCGCCGAGCTGCTCGCCACCGGGGAGCGGGTCCGCAAACGAAGCGTCGAGAGCGGCCGTGAGCTCACGACCCAGGAGTCCCGGATCGGTTACCTGGCGCGCGACGGGCTCAGCAACTCCGAGATCGGTGCTCGCCTGTTCCTCAGCCCGCGCACGGTCGAGTACCACCTGCACAAAGTGTTCGCGAAGCTGGGGATCACTTCCAGGACGGAACTGCACCTCGTCCTGCGGGCGGCTGCCGATGCCCTGACCGGCGACGGGCCGGACGTCCTGACCGCGGGCCGTTGAGGGAGGGGACGGCTCGTGGTCAGCGCTGCAGCTGTCGCCTGGACGTGAGACCGAGCTTTGCGAAGACCTTTCCGAGATGCCACTCCACCGTGCGCGGGCTGAGGAACAACCGGTCGGCGATCTCCGCGTTCGACAGGCCGTCGCGCACCAGCCGGACGATCTGCGACTCCTGGGACGTGAGCGTGCTGGACACCGCGTTCGGGTCCTCTCGAACCTTCTCGCCGGCCGCGCCGAGCTCGCGCGCGGCCAGAGCGGCGAAGGAGACCATCCCCCGTTCGATGAACATCGAGTGCGCGGTGCGCAACGCGCGGCGCGCATCGTTCCGCCTGCCGCGGCGTCGCAGCCACTCCCCGTAGTGCAGGTGCACCCGCGCCAGTTCGCCGCTGATCCGGGTGCGCTCGAGTCGCGTGATCGCTTCCCGGAAGTCCGACTCGGCAGAGTCGTCGTCCGCCAGCATCGCCCGGCACCCTGCCGTCACGCCGAGCCCCCAGTCGGTGCCGCTGGCCTCCGTCATACTGGTCAACCGTGCCAGGGCTCGTGCGGCCGTCCCGGGCCGGCCGGCATGGGCAGCCGCGGTGACCAGCTCGGCCAGGGAACACAGCGTGACGTAGCCCATTTCGCGCTGCGATTCCGTCGCTTCGAGCGCTGCGGTCACCGCCTCCTGGTAGCGGCCCAGGCTGTTCGACAACAGGGCTCTCAGCCAGGCCACGGCGATGAGCGTGACTCCCTCGCCGCGCCTGGTCGCGTCATCGGCCATCGCGGCGAGCATCTCGGTCGCCTGCTCGTCCTGTCCGCGCCAGATCGCCAGCAGCAGGCCTCCGTACGAGGCATCGAAGATGCCCGTCGCCTGACGAACGGCGTCGAAGTCCTCCACCAGCGACGCTGCCTTGGCCAGCTCACCGTGGACCACGAGGTTGACGATCTGCATCGTCAGCGCGATCGGCAGCGAGGCGCGGCTCTCCTCCCGGGCCCGCTGCTCATAGCGGCGACTGATCAGGTCCCAGGCCTCGTCGTCCCAGAGGTCCACGGCGATCGTGCCCACGAACCATTCCAGGAGAAAGCCGAACTCACCGGTCGGCGTCGTGTCGCGGAACGCGGCCACGGCCCTCTTCAGAACCGCGGCGGCCGCCGGATAACCGTCGCGGTACCGGATGGCGAGACCATGAATGAGCATGTCGGGGATCGTCTCGGGTCCTGCCCGAGGGGAATCGTGCGCCGCTTCGGCCAGCTCACGCAGCGTGAGACCGGGGGCGACGTCAGCGAGGAACCAGCTCGCCCGGATCGCCTCCAGATGTGTGTGACGCGCCGTCCGGGCGTCGATCTTCTCGAGTCGCGTCGCGGCCTGGAACAGCGATTCCGTCGCATCGCGGCCGCGTCCCAGCGCGAAGGCGCTGCGGGCGTACAGCACGTCGGCCTGTGCCCTTTCGAGAGCGTCCAGGGGGCTCGCCTCGGCCAACGCGATCAGCCGCGGTGCCGCGGTCGGCATGCCACCCGCGTAGGCCGCTTGCGCTGCCGCGAGCAGGCGCCCACCGCGCTGCTTCACGTCCGGCGTCAACCCGGCGGCGCGCTCCAGGAACGCCGCGGCGGCGGCCGCCGCCCCACGGCCGTACGCGCGCCGGGCACACTCCTCCAGTTCGGCGGCGATGGCCTCGTCCGGCGCCTCGGCGGCCGCGGCGCGATGCCATGCCCTGCGATCGGGATCTGTGCGGGGATCGGTCACCTCGCCCAGAGCCCAGTGGGCGCGGCGACGCTCCTCGCTGGTGGCCGCCCGATAGATCGCTGATCGCAGCAACGGGTGCCGGAAGCGAACCCGTGAGCCGAAGTCCACGAACCGCTCCGCCGCCTCCCGCGACGCCGCCTCGGCATCCACCGCGATCCCGAGACTGTCGACCGCACGCCACACGAGCCCCGGATCGCCGACCGGTTCGGCCGCCGCGACCAGAAGCACGCGTCGCGTCGTGGGCGACAGCGTGGCGATCTGACGCCGGAAGCTCTCCTCGATGCGGCCCGGCAGGACGACCGGGCCGAACGGACCGAATCCGCCTTCCAGTTCGGCCCGAGTGAAGCCGCGTGGTAGCTCGAGCAGAGCCAGTGGGTTGCCTCGGCTCTCCGCAACGACGCGATCGAGTACGCGTTGATCCGCCGGCCCCGGGTAGGCCGATGCGAGCAACGCCCGGGCCTGGTCGTCGGACAGTCCGCCGACCCGGGTATCCGGTATCCCGTTGAGCTCGGTGACCTCGCCGCCGTCCGTGGGCTCGCGGACGGCGAAGACCATCGCCACCGCCTCGGCGCGCAGCCGCCGCGCCACGAAGCCGAGGACCTGCGCCGAGGCACGGTCCAGCCACTGTGCATCGTCGATCAGGCACAGCAACCGACGGTCTCGTGCTGCCTCGCCGAGCAGCCCCAGGACAGCCAGACCTACCACGAAACGGTCCGGCGGCCTGCCGGAAGCAATGCCGAAGGCGACGCGCAGCGCCTCCTGCTGCGGCGTGGGCAACATCTCCAGCGACTCGAGCACCGGCGCGCACACCTGGTGCAGGCCGGCGAAGGCAAGCTCCTGCTCTGACTCCACGCCACTTGCGCGCACCGAACGCCAGCCGTCAACCCGCCCTGCCAGGTACTCGAGCAGGACGGTCTTGCCGATCCCCGAGTCGCCGCGAAGGACCAGGGCCCGACTCTCACCCGACCTCACGTCGTCGACGAGGCGGTCGAGCAGGTCGCACTCGTCGCGCCGGAAGTGCACCACTGGACTAACGCTTCGGATCCGGCAGCACTGGACGTTTCGGCCGCGTCGACCTGCGCATCATCGCGAGACCTCCTACGCTCCGTCGGCAGTCTGTCCGAGCATCCTATGCTCGCTCACAGGTGCCGAGGAGCGCGGAGGCCCGGGACCGGGCTCGCAGACGGCTAGTTGCGTCCGGCCATCACTCCGCCGTCGACGTTCAGAATCGTGCCTGTCACCCAGCCGGCCTCCTCCGAGAGCAGATAGGTGATGGCCGACGCGACGTCCTCGGCCGAGCCCACACGACCCAGCGGGTGGAAGCCGTTGAAGCTCTCGATGGTCGCCTCGATCTGCTCCGGCGGAACGAATGCCTTGTAGATCGGCGTCGCCACGACGGCCGGCGCGACGGCGTTGACCCGGATCTGCTGTTCACCGAACTCGAGAGCCAGGTTGTGAGTCAGTGCGTGCAGCCCGGCCTTACCCATCGAGTAGGCACTGGACGGCGTTGCGGCGATGGCCTGGTGGGCCCACATGCTCCCGATGTTGACGATCGCACCTCCGTGACCTGCCGCGACCATTCCGCGCACCACCGTCTGCGTCAGGAAGAAGATGGCCCGGCTCAGCTCCAGGTACGAGTCGTAGTCGCCCCCGTCGTGGTCGAGGAACGGCTTCGGGACGAAGACGCCGGCCGCGTTGACCAGAAGCGTCGCGTCGGGGTGCTCCGTCGCCAGTTGGTGCTGTGCCCTGGCGACCTCGTCACGGTCGGCCAGGTCGGCCACGATTCCCCAGGCCTGGCCGTCGCCGGACAGCGTCTTCACCGTCTCGTCGACGTGGTCCTGGTTGCGGCCGACGATCACCGCCGTACCGCCGCCCCGGACGACGTCGATGGCGGTCTGCCGCCCCATCCCGCTGCTTCCGCCGATCACGACCAGCTTGTGACCGTTGAAGTTGTACGTCATGAGTGTTCTCCAATCCCTGTCATTTCGTGTTGTCCTGCGGTCATCGCGTGCTTGCCCGGGGGTGCGACCCTGCGACTGAGGAAGTCCCGCACCAGTGCGGCTACCTCGGGGCCGGCGCTCTCGAGAAGGAAATGGCCTCCCTCGAGGAGGTGGACCTCAGCGCCGGCGGCATCCTTCGCGAAAGCCTCTGCGCCGGCCGGGCCGAAGATCTCGTCGCCACGGCCCCACACCGCCAGCACGGGCACACCGCTGGAGCGCAGATACTCATGCAGATCCGGGTACATGGCGGGGTTCGTCTTGTAGTCGCGGAACAACGCCAGTTGGATCTGGTCGTTGCCAGGCCGCGTGAGCAGGTTGTAGTCGTGATGCCATGTGTCCGGGCTCACGAGCGTCTCGTCGGGTACGCCGGTCACATATTGCCAGCGAGTGACCTCGAGGGTCAGCGCCTGCCTGATGGCTGCCTCGGTCTCAGGCGTCTGTTCGCGCTGGTAGTCCCAGACGGTTCGCCAGAAGCTCTCCACGAAGCCGGCGTCGTACCCGTTGCCGCTCTGCGTGATCATGGCGGTGATCGCGGCCGGGGCGCGCAGGGCCAGCCGCCAGCCGATCGGCGCGCCGTAGTCCTGGACGTAGAGCGCGTACCGTTCGACGCCCAGAACGGCGAGCAGGCCGGCGGTCAGGTCGGCCAGCGCATCGAAGGTGTACTCGAAGTCGTCCGCCGACGGAGCATCTGACAGGCCGAAGCCGAGATGGTCCGGAGCGATGACCCGGAAGTTCTCGGCCAGCATGGGGATGAGGTTGCGGAACATGAAGGAGCTGGTCGGGAACCCGTGCAGGAGGACGACGACGGGCGCGTCGGGCGGACCGGCCTCCCGGTAGAACAACTGCCGTCCGGATACGTCGGCGTACCGGTGGTGAACAGGTGGCATCTCCGCTTCTCCTTCGAATCGCTGGTGAGGTGTCGGCCCTGACGAGCTGCGCCTGCGGATTCTCCTCACCATGGCGGCGAGCTGTTGCTGTTCGCCTCCGGCAGTTCCCCGGTGGACTGCGGGACCGGCGTGCAGAACCGGGGTGCGGCTGGTGTCTTCCCGGACTCGGCCTGCCGGCCGGGTTCAGACAATGTCGGCATGGTGACCCGAACCGTGCCGTGCGACGCGGCCGAGCTCAAAACGCTGTTTCTGTTCGAGAAGCTCGACGAGGGACAGCTGGACTGGCTGTGCCGCAACGGGCGGGTCGAGCTCTTCGAGGCCGGCTACATCTACCGCGAGGACGACGTCGCGACCTCGTTCTACGTACTGCTCGAGGGCGAACTGGTCATCTCCCGCCGGGTCGGCCACGAGGACGTCGAGATCAACCGGACCAGTCAGGTCGGCGCGTACGCCGGAGCCTGGCGCCCGTTCTTCGGCGACGGCGTGAGTCAGACGCTGGACAACACCCTGCGGGCAACCCGGCCGTCACGGCTGTACGTCCTGGCCGCGGACAGGTTCGCCGCCATCATGCGGGAGTGGTTCCCGATGCCGCTGCACCTGCTGGAAGGGCTGTTCCTCGGCATGAAGAACACCCAGCGGGCGATCAGTGAGCACGAGAGGCTGCTTGCCCTGGGCTCCTTGTCCGCGAGCCTGATGCACGAGCTGAACAACCCCACGGCAGCAGCGATGCGTGCGACCGCCGCATTGCGGGAACGCCTCGCCGGGCTGCGGCGGACTGAGTCGTCCGTCCGACACGATCTCGGCCCTTCCGGTTGGAAATCGCTGGAAACTCTTCAGCAGCGGGCCCTTCGGCACTTGACCGAGGCTCCGTCGCTGAGTCCGCTCGATGCGGCGGACCGTGAGGACGAGCTGGTTGACTGGTTCGAGGCACGCGGAGTCACCGCCGGCCGGCGGACGGCGCCCACCTTCGTGCAGGCAGGATGGAACGCCGAGTGGCTGGAAGCGGTCGCCGAGGCAGTCTGTCACGCCTCGGTCCTCGACGATGCGTTCGACTGGCTGCACCACACGATCGACCTCGAGCTGTCACTGAACGAGATCGACGACTCCACGTCCCGGATCTCCACCCTCGTGACGGCAGCCCAGCAGTACTCGCAGGTGGACCGCGCGCCGTACCGGGAGGTCGACCTGAACCAGCTTCTGGAGAGCACCCTGATGATGCTGGCGCACACCATCGGCGACAACATCACGGTCGTCAGCGATCTCGACCGCAGCCTGCCCGCCGTTCCGGTCTACGCTGCAGAGATCAACCAGGTGTGGACGAACCTCGTCGAGAACGCCGTCTACGCGATGAACGGTCGCGGCCGGCTGAGTGTCCGCACCGCGCGCGACGACGACCGGGTCCTGGTCGAGGTCGGCGACACCGGACCGGGCGTGCCCGAGGCGATCCGGAGCCACATCTTCGAGCCCTTCTTCACGACCAAACCGGCCGGAGCGGGACCCGGGCTGGGCCTGGACATCGCCTGGCGGATCGTGGTCGGCAAACACCACGGTGAGCTGTCGGTCGAGTCGTCACCAGGAGACACCCGCTTCACCGTGCGCCTGCCGCTGACATCAGAGACGCAACGGCCCGCGTACTGACCGACGCGCGCCGCGCCGTCACAGTAATCACAGCCGGGCCAGCTCGGCGAGCGCAGCCGCGGCGGCGCCGACGGTGCTTCAGGCCTTGCGGAGGTCGGGAACGGGTGCGCCGAGGAGGTCGACGCGCGCCCGCTCCCAGGTGGCACGCATCGCGGCCTGGACGGCCGCGGACTTGTGGCCCAGAGCCCGCACGGCCGCGCCGTGCCCCGCCGGCAGCTCCGTCACTCCGGCCAGGACCTCCGGTACGGCGGTGAGCGCGTCCCGCAGGCGCGCGACCAGTTCGGAGGCGGGCGTGCGGGAGCACAGCACGTACAGGCTCGCCAGCACGTCGTAGCCGCCGAGTACTCCCGGCGAGGCCGGACTGTCGAGCTCACCAGGCCGTAGCCGCAGTGTGTCGGCGAACCAGAGTGAGCCGTCCGTCCCACGGACCTCGGTGTCGGCCCAGTACACGTCGTACGCATGGCGTTCGCCGCGTGCCATCCTCCCCGGCAGGAGGATCTCCCCGAAGATCACCGTCGCATCCGAGCCGACGGTCAGGCAGGTCCTCTGGTACAGCCGAGAGCCGCGGAACGGAATGACGGGGTCCGGCAGATACTCGAGCACACCGCCGGCACCGACGTGCAGGTTCACCAACTGCGTCGCGAAGTTGCCATGAGCCCTGAAGACCTTGGTGGCAGCCTGCGTGGTCAGGTGGACGGCCGCACCGGGCGCACAGTCCACGTCCACCCGGTACCGGTCGCCCTGAACGAAGCCGTCGCCTTGCTGCTGCAGGAAGACGAAGGCCATGTCCGGCCGCGCCGGGTCCAGATAGATCGGCCGGTAGACGTAGAGCGGTGAGCGCTGGTACTGCCGGACGACCCTGGTGCTGCCGCCGCGCGGCGCCAATGCCAGATCCAGAACCCCGAGCTTTCCCGCGGCGCCGACGCCCAGCGCGTCCTGCACGTCCGCGCCGAACGCGAGCACCTCGGCGGGCAACGCCGTGGGCGCGCACCAGGTCAGGTCGTCCCGTTGCGTCATGCCGGAGCGAGCTCGCCGATCACCGCACGGATCCGCCCGGCGACCTCGTCAAGACCATCGCCTGTGAAGCAGTTGGTGAACACGAACGGACGGCCGGCACGGACCGCGCGGGCATCCCGGTCCATCACCGACAGGTCGGACCGGACCAGGTCGGCCAGGTCCACCTTGTTGATGACCAGGAGATCCGAGTGTGTCACGCCAGGACCGCGCTTGCGGGGGATCTTGTCGCCCTGGGCAACATCGATCACGAACACGAAGTAGTCGGCGAGGGCGGAGCTGAAGGTCAGGGTCAGGTTGTCGCCACCGGACTCGACGAGGACGACGTCGGCGTCGGCGAAGCGGTCGGTCAGCTCGGCGACCGCGTCGAGGTTCATGCTCGGGTCGTCGCGCACCGCGGTGTGCGGGCAGGATCCGGTCTCGACGCCGACGACCCGTTCGGGCGCCAGCACACCGGCCAGGGTGCGCCGTACGTGGAGCGCGTCTTCACTGGTGAAGATGTCATTGGTGACGACCACCGGCCGGTGGCCCGCAGCGACGAGCATCGGGACCAGGGCTTCGATCAGCGCCGTCTTGCCGGAGCCGACCGGGCCGCCAATGCCGATCCGCGGGATGCCCGGAGCCCGGACCTCCGCGAACGGCGCGGGTTCCTCATCGTGACCATGACCGTGGCCGTGGCCGTGGCCGTACGAGTCCGTGAGTGCTTCCATCAGCTCTTTCTCCTTCTCTCAGCTGGCGAACAACCGCAGCTCGGTCTCCTCGTGCTGCATCGCCATGACGTCCAGCAGCGGTGCGCAGTTGGAGATGTCGGGGACGTCCTTGTCAGCAGCGGACAGCGCCGCCGCAGCCAGGGCATCGCGTACGCCGCGCAGCACCGCCTGCGCCGTTGTGTGGTCCGTCACGGCCAGCCGCACCGCGGCCGCCACCCAACCGGCGGCGAACGCGAAGAGCTCGCCCGCGACCGACTGCAGGCGTGGTATGCCAAGACAGGCGCTGAGGACGCCGAGCACCACGGCGTGGTTGCCCGGTGATCGTCGGCTCGCGATCTCTCGCTCGAACGACGTGAGCGCGCCGGCACCGAACACCGGTGTCGCGGCCCGCAGCAGCGCACGCCCCGTACGACTCGACGTCTCCCGTGCCTCCCGGGACAGCTTCACAGCGGTCAGCCGCTGGTCAGCCCGCGTGACCAACTCCAGGTCCAGCGAGTCCGGGCCGGTCGTCGCGCGGTGACCGCAGGCCAGCGCGACACCCTCCGACGGTCCCACAGCCAGACGTACGTGGTCGCGGAGCAACCCCGCCAACGTCGCGGGGTCGCTCGGCGTGGCCAGCCGTCCCGATTGCGCCATCGTCTCCAGGCCGTACGACAACGTGTAGCGACCGCTGGGAAACGCCGAGTCGGTCAGCTGCAGCACGGACAGGAAGCCCGCCAGCTCATGACTGGCCATCAGACGATGTAGTAGAGCTGGGACATCGGAACCTCGGTCGACGCGGGCACCACGGCCGGCCGCCCGTCCACCGTCACCTGGTAGGTCTCGCTGTCGATCGCGATCTCCGGGGTCAGGTCGTTACGCACCATCTGCGCCTTGCCGACCGTGCGGCAGCCACGCACCGGTTCCGTCCACCGGTCGACGCCGAGGCGTTCCACCACCTGCGCCTCCGCCGCGGCCTGCGACACGAACGTCACCGACGTACGGCCCGCCGCCTTCCCCCGTCCGGCGAACATCGGTTGCAGCAGCACCGGCTCCGGCGTCGGGATCGAGGCGTTCGCGTCGCCCATCACCGACCACGCGACCGCCCCGCCCTTGATCACGTACTTCGGCTTGACCCCGAAGGTGTTGGTCGGCCACAGCACGATGTCAGCCAGCTTCCCCTGCTCCAGGGACCCGACGACGTGCCCGATCCCGTGCGTCAACGCCGGGTTGATCGTCAGCTTCGCCAGGTACCGCAGGATGCGCTGGTTGTCGTCCCCCGTGGTCTCCCCGGGCAGGCTCCCGGTCACCTTCTTCATCTTGTCCGCAGTGCGCCAGCAGGTCGACACGGTGTCCCCGACGCGTCCCATCGCCTGCGAGTCCGACGAGTACATACTGAGCACACCCATGTCGTGCAGCACGTCCTCTGCGGCCTCGGTCTCGGCGCGGATCCGCGACTGGGCGAACGCGACGTCCTCGGGATTGTCGGGGTTGAGGTGATGCGTCACGATCGTCATGTAGAACAGGTTGTCCGTCGTGTCCGTGGTGTACGGACGGGTCGGGTTGGTCGACGACGGCAGGACGTTGGGCAGGGAAGCGATCGCCATCATGTCCGGTGCGTGGCCGCCGCCCGCGCCCTCGGTGTGATAGCTGTGGATCGTCCGCCCGTCGATCGCATCGAGGGTGTCCGCCAGGTACCCGCCCTCGTTGAGCGTGTCGGCGTGCAGCGCGACCTGGACGTCGTACTCGTCGGCCACCGTCAGCGCACAGTCCAGCGCCGCCGGCGTCGCACCCCAGTCCTCATGGACCTTGAGCCCGCAGGCGCCCGCCTCGACCTGCTCACGCAAGGCCTCCGGCCGGCTGCTGTTTCCCTTGCCCATGAAACCCACGTTGACCGGCAGGGTCGCGGTGGCCTCGAACATCCTGGCCAGGTTCCACGGACCGGGTGTGCATGTCGTGCCCTTGGACCCGTCGGCTGGACCGGTGCCGCCGCCGAGCATCGTGGTCACCCCGCTGGACAGCGCATGCGGAACCTGCGCCGGTGTCAGGAAGTGCACGTGGGAGTCGATCGCGCCCGCGGTCGCGACCAGTCCCTCGCCGGAGATCACCTCGGTTCCCGGCCCGATCAGCAGGTCGGCGGACACGCCGTCCTGCACCTGCGGATTCCCGGCCTGTCCGATCCCGACGATCCGTCCGTCCTTGACGCCGATGTCGGCCTTCACGATGCCGATCACCGCATCTATCACGACGACGGAGGTGATCACCAGGTCCAGCGCCCCGTCGGCGTTGCGCAGGCCGGGCACCTGCGCCATGCCGTCGCGGATCGACTTCCCGCCGCCGTAGATCGCCTCCTCGCCGGGAAGGATCAGGCTGCGTTCGACCCGTGCCACCAGCTCGGTGTCGGCGAGCCGGAACCGGTCGCCCACGGTCGGACCGTACAGCGACGCGTACTGCCTTCTCGGAACCGTCGTCACGACTGCTCCTCCGCCCGGACGAACCCGCGTTCGCGGGCCCGGGCAAGGGCCCGAGCTCGCGAACGCGGGTTGGCAGCGGCACCGTCGAGCAGCCCGCTGAACCCGATCACCCGGCGCGCGCCACCGAACTCGGCCAGGTCGACCTCGCGCTCGTCGCCGGGCTCGAAGCGGACCGACTGGCCGGACGGCACGTCGAGCCGCATGCCCAGCGCCGCCGCCCGGTCGAAGTCCAGAGCCCGGTTGATCTCGAAGAAGTGGTAGTGCGAGCCGACCTGGATCGGCCGGTCGCCGGTGTTGCGCACCGACAGCTGCGCCGTACGCCGGCCCGCGTTGATCTCGACCGGTTCCTCTGACAGCAGCCACTCGCCTGGAATCATCTCGTCTCCTAAGGAATCGGGTTGGCAACAGCGACGAGTTGGGTCCCGGTCCGGAACGTCGCCTCCACCTGCACCACGTTGACCATCTCGGGAACTCCGGGCAGCACGTCCTCCCGGGAGAGCACGTGCTTGCCCAGCTCGGTGACCTCCGCGACCGACCGGCCGTCCCGGGCCGCTTCCAGCAGCGCCTCGGTGATCAGTGCGATCGACTCGGGGAAGTTCAATTTCAGGCCGCGCTCACGGCGCCGGCGGGCCAGCTCCGCGACCTGGTAGACCAGCAGCTTCTCGATCTCCCGCGGGCTCAGCATCATCGACGACACCCAGGTCTCGATGCGCGGCTCCCCCGGACCAACCTCGGCCATCTCGTCAGAACCCGGCGAGGCCCTGCGGGCTGTTGTACGGGATCTCCACGCTGGTCACCTCGTCGAGCGTGCCGTCCGGCTGGACGGCGTACCCGACCAGCTTCGAGGCGTTCGCGTAGATCTGGTACAGGTAGCTGCCGTCCGGGGTGATCAGGTTGTCGCTCGGTCCGCTGCTGACGGTCCCGTTCAGCGCCCGGAACGTCCCGTCGCCCGGCACCTTGGGGCAGGCCGAGTCGTGCACCAGCGAGACCACATCGCCGTCGATGCGGAAACTGCTGATGTTGCTGTAGCCGAAGTTGGTCGCGAACACCCATTGGTCGTCCGGTGAGACCGCGAGCCAGCACAGCTCTGACGGCAGGCCGGCGCTGGTGTCGATCTTCACGACCGGACCGGTCCCGATCCGGCCGTCCTCGCCGAGCGTTGCCAGCGCGACCCCGTCCGCGACGGCGTAGCCGATGACGAACTGGCCGGGCCGGTGGTGCAGGAACGCGGGGTAGAACGGCGAACCGCCGCCGCCGTCCTGGAACATCCCCTCGCCCAGCGAACCGTCCGGCTGCACGTGGAACACGACGATGCCGTCCGGGTCCGGAGCGTTCGACGCCACCGACTTCTTCGAGCCGTCGGGCTGGTCCGCCCACAGGATCGGCGACCCGTCCGGGTTCGGCTTCGCGGGCTCGTCGAACGTCGTGCCGACGACGAGGAACCTCTCGTCCGGCGACAGCACGACCATGGTGGACACCCGCAGTGGCTTGTCCGGGGTGTTCACCGTATATCCCTGCGGCCGCGCCTTCAGCTTGCCGTCGGCATCGACCGACATCAGGCGGACGTGATCGGGCCCGAACGAGTGCAGCACGTAGAGCGTGCCGGTTGCCGGCAGGTACGCGAGCGACTTGGCGGTACCACTGCGCCCTGTCACGATGTTGCCGGTCCGCTTGACGTCGATGAGCGTGAGCTTGCCGTCCTCACCCACGCCGAAGCTCGAGACCGAGTTGTCGCCGCCGTTGGTCGCGAACAGGAGCCGCTTGTCGGTGGTCAGGATCACGCTGCCCGCGGCCTCGAAGGCGTTCGGCGCGCTCTCCTGGCCACTGATCGGCTTGTAGACACCGGATCCGGCGCCTCCGGTGGGGATCCGCTCCACCTCGCTGATCGTCCCGTCCGCCGCGCGGGCGTAGTGAACGACGAAGTTCCTCACCTCGTTCGTCTGGATGTACAAGTGGCCAGGGGCCGACATGCCTCGCTCCATCAGTGTCTCTCCCAATCTTGATCCGACGACCACGGCCCGCTTGCCGGGACGAGCGGTACGTCGCAAGCCTGGAACCGCGCCAAGGCGCGTCGCGTCGGGGAACACCCGGGCCTACGACCCCGGTCACCCGGCACCCGGCGGTCCGACCCGGCGATGCCCCAGGGGAACACGGATGCGATCGGAACGACCCGCTTGCTTGGCTCGACGAAACCACCAACAAGCCCGAAAGGACCGGTCGATGTCGACAATTCCCCAGATCGAACTCGCGGACGCCAGTGGCGAGGCCGCGGAACTGCTCGGCGAGCTGAAGCGAAAGCTCGGCTCGATCCCCAACATGGCGAAGGTGATGGCGAACAGCACCGCCGTACTGCGGGGGTATATGGCCCTGTCCGACGCGCTGGCGGACGGAGCCCTCCCGGTCGCCGACCGTGAACGACTCGCGTTGGCCGCGGCCGAGTACAACCGGTGCACCTACTGCCTGTCGGCGCACACGTACCTGGGTAAGAACGTGGCAAAACTCGCCGCCGACGAGATCGAGCGGGCACGGCACGCCAAGTCGTCCGACCCGCACTCCGCGGCGCTGCTCGCGCTGTCCGACGCCATCGCCCGCAGCCACGGCGCCGTCGACGAGGTGGCATTGAAGACCGCGCGGGCGGCGGGAGTGACCGACGCGGAGATCAGCGAGGTCGTCGGCAACCTCGCGCTGAACATCCTCACCAACTACTTCAACATCGTCGCCGGCACCGACGCAGACCTCCCGGTCGTCACGCCACACGACCGCGCCTGAGCGCCGGGTCCCACGGCTCATCTGTGCTCGGCGCTAACGGGCGGCTTACCGATCGGCCGATCCACTCGACGGCGACGATTTCGGATCTACCGTCGAACGCGTACATCCCCTTCTGTCAAAGGAATCAAACATCATGCGCAATCCGTTCGTCCGTTCCCTGCCGCCGCTGCTGCTCGCGGTCGCGGCGGTTGCCGCCGGCGGCACCGGCGTCGCCAACGCTCAGGGGCCGGCAGCAACCAACGACGCGCAAGTCGTTGGCCATGTCTACGAAGCGACCAACGCCGCGGCCGGCAACGCGGTTCAGATCTTCGACCGGCTGCGCGACGGCCGGCTGCGTACAGGAAGCGTCGTCGCCACCGGCGGACTCGGGCTCGGAGCGTCGCTGGCGTCGCAGAACGCGCTGGTCCGTCAAGGGGACCTGTTGTTCGCGGTCAACGCCGGCGACGACACGATCTCGACGCTGGCGATCACCCCGCGAGGTCTCGTGCAGCGAGACGTCGAGCCCACCGGCGGTGACCGGCCCGTGAGTGTCACCGTCCACGGAAGCACCGTGTACGTCCTCAACCAGGGCGACGCAACCATCAGCGGACTTCGCCTCGGTCCGGACGGCCAGCTGAGCCCCCTCCACGGTTCGACCAGACAGCTCAGCAAGGTCGGCGACACGGACACGGCCGCCGCGCAGGTCTCCTTCACCCCGGACGGGCGCCATCTCCTCGTCACGCACAAGGGCGATCAGACGATCGACACCGTCGCGGTCTACGGCCCGTACGCGGGCCACGCGGTCCCGACTCGCTCCGCCGGCTCGACGCCGTACGGCTTCGACTTCGACCGCCGCGGCCACGCGATCGTGTCCGAGGCGGGCCCGAGCGCGGTGTCCTCGTACGCCGTCCGCTTCGGCCGGCTGAGCACGATCAGCCCGTCCGTGCGCGACACCCAGGCGGCTGCCTGCTGGCTCGTGACCACGCGGGACGGCCGCTACGCGTTCACAGTCAACGCCGCGAGCTCGACCGTCTCGTCGTACCGCATCAGCACCGACGGGCGGGTCTCCTTGCTCCAGGCCGTCGCCGCGCGCACCTCCGGCGGTGGCACCGACGCCGCCCTCAGCCCGGACGGCACGACACTGCAGATCCGCCTCGGCAACGGGAACATCGCCTCGTACGCCGTATCGCACAACGGCGCCCTGACACCCCAGCAGGACACCACCGGCGCCGCCACGAGCGGAACCGCAGGCCTCGCCACCGACTGACATCAAAGGCAACCAACGGCGCACCCGCTGCCCGCACGGCAACCGCGACGCGGGCAGCGGCCGCATGCCCCCAAACGTGGCGGTCGTCAAGGAAGCCGGCCCGTGCTCAGTAGCCAGCGAGCCGCGTCGATCACGGACAGGTCGGCGGCCGTGGCGAACGATTCCAGCAAGGCGGAAGCAATCGGTACAGGGATGCGGTACCGCTCGATCAGGATCCCTTCGGCGATTCCGATGACCTCGGACGGGTCGGCCCTGTCCCAGTCTGGGTCTTCGCGCTCGTCGTTGCTGCTCATCGGGTCAGTCCTTAGAGCTGCGCGGCGGCTGATTCGTCCCAGGTAACCGCTTGATAGCGGCTGCAAACCACGCCCCGGCTCGGCGGCGGATCGCAGCCATGATGTTGCCCGGGGCTACTTGGGTCTGCGCGCCGCTTCGGCCACGATGTCGGCGGCAACTTTCCGCAACTTGATGTTGTGGCTCTGCGATGTGTGCACCAAGATCGCGAACGCCCGGTCCGGGTCCACACGGTAGCGCTCCATCACGATACCGACCGCCTTCCCGATCTCTTCGCGCGAGTCCAGCGTTGCAGACGCACTGGCGTCGTCGCGGGTCCAGCCCAAGGCAACCGCGGCAAGTTTGGCGAACATCATCCCCATCAGCCGATCGTCGGAGCCGATGCTGTGCGGCCGGTTCGCGTAGAGGTTCAGTGCCCCGCGCACCTGCGGATCAGCCCGGAACTGGAAGGCCACCTGGGCCCGCAAACCGAGCGTCTCGGCAACCTTCGGCCCGAACACCGGCCAGCGGGGATCATCGAACAGGTCGTCGACCTGTACGACCGGCTCGTCCAGCGCCGCCTCGATGCACGGCCCCTGTCCCAGCTCGTACTGCAACGCATCGGCCCGCGCCACCACCTCGTCGGTCGGCGCCAGCGTCTGGATCCGGCCGTCCTTGGCGGTCACCGAGATGCTGGCATGGTCAATCGAATCGATGGTGTCCACCGCACTCAGAGTAAGCATCTTCGCCGCGTCGTCCCCCTCGACGGGGTACCGCAGCGAACCGGCCACCCTCTCCATCGCCTCGAACAACCGCGTCACGTCCACAACAAGCCTCTCTCGCCGACAGGCATGGCAATCACCCAAGCCTCAGTTTGCTCCACATCGACCAGCACACCCCGAGACGCGCTACTCGAAGCCGGATTGCAGATCGACAAGCTGCCACGCGGCCCCGACGCCGCTCTCCCACCGTCGAACGCCGGGGCCGGGAACCGGCCAACTGTGCGAGCAGGACCAGTTCGCCGTGCTTAGTGCCCGGCCGGGACCGACAGCAAACCACCCGCGGGCGCAGCCCCGCGCAGGAAACATCGCGCTCAGACCGACAAGCTTGCGGGCGTCGACCGCGGCCGCCGGGTTCTCTTCCTGGCTGCAGCTGGTGTTCCAGGCAGTCCTGCTCCTTGGCGCGAAACGCCTGATCCTCCGCATCGACGCGGAGGACATGGAACGCCTCGAGGCCAAGGGCGACCAGATCAGCCGTCAGCTCGAGGAGCGCCGGCAGGTGTGACGACCCATCCGGCTGAAGCCAAAGGAGCTTTGGCCGCCAAGCACCAGATCACTCCTGATCAAGCGTTCGACCGGATCCGCCGGTACGCCCGCAGCCGCGGCATCCAACTGACCAGCGTCGCCGCCGCAGTCATCCGCGACAATTTGGATCCCTAACGGCCCCGAGGGACTCCCAGATAGCACGCTTCGACCCGACGGGGACGCCATCCACAGATTGGCCAGGCCCCTGGCATGAGCCGAGCACGTACTTCGTCTCATCCGCGCACGCCGGGCACTCCGTGGATGGATTCGGCCTGTTGTTCGAGGAAGATCCTCGCGGGCTCGGTTCTGGCCAGGGCGGCTGCGCGGGTGAAGGCTAGCCTGGCTTCTGCTGGTTGCCCGAGTCTGCTCAGCAGGTTGGCACGGGAAGCGTGCAGCAGGTGGTAGCCGTCGAGTTGGTCGCCGAGCTCCTCGAGGAGGGCCAGTCCGGCTTCGGGCCCTCGAAGCTCCGCGACGGCAATGGCGCGGTTCAGCGCAACGACAGGTGTCGGCATGACTGTGAGCAGCCGGTCGTAGAAACGGACGATCGCGGTCCAGTTGGTGTCTTCGTAGCGGGCCGCCGCGCAGTGCATCGCCTGGACCGCGGCCTGCAGCTGGAACGGTCCGATCCGGCGTCGCCGCAGGCAGGACAGGACGAGCGTCTGGCCCTCGTCGATCAGAGCGTGGTCCCACAGCGAGCGATCCTGATCCTGGAGCAGTACACCGATCCCCTGGTTGCCTCGCGCGGGGCTACGCGCTTCGCTGAGCAGCATCAGAGCCAGTAGGCCGGCAGCCTCCGGCTCAGCGGGCACAAGACTGACGAGTACGCGACTCAGCCGGATGGCCTCGGTCCGGAGGAACGCGCGATGGCTGTCATCAACCCCGGCGTTGTACACGAGGTACAGCACCGAAAGCACAGCCCGCAATCGGCCGGGCAACTCTGCGTCGCCGGGCAGGCGATAAGGAATACGCGCCGCCCTGATCTTGTACTTCGCCCGCACGAGACGCTTCGCCATCGTGTCCTCGCTGACCAGGAAGCCCGATGCCAGCTCCGGCAGCGTGAGCCCCGCGACGAGGCGAAGCGTCAGCGCGACCTGATGCTCGCCCCGCAGCGCTGGATGACAGCAGGTGAACATCAGTCTCAGCTGATCGTCGTCGGACGCAGCGGGCTCGCTTTGCAGCCGATCGGTGGCCAGTTCCCTGGTCAATGCGCGTCCGCGCGCATTCCGCCGTACGACGTCGACCGCCCGGTTGCGCGCGGTCGCGATGATCCAACCGGCCGGATTCCGCGGTACGCCGTCGCGTGGCCATCGATCCATCGCGGTCACGAAGGCATCCTGTACGGCGTCCTCGGCCAGTCCGATGTCTCCGAGCAGCCGCACCAGCGTGGCCACGGCCGGACCGTGCGCGTCGCGGAACACACGCTCGACGTCGTCCATCCCGCCGCCTCCGTCAGTGCCCGGCCTGGACCCGTCCCGTCGCCCGGAACGGACGCACCTCGATCGCATGGTTGATCGCCTCCACGACCTTCTCCGCCCATCGCAAGGCCGCATCGAGGTCCTCGGCGTTGATGACGTAGAAGCCGCCGACGTGCTCCTTCGCCTCAACGAAAGGACCGTCGGTGGTCACCTTGTCGAGGCCGGTGCCACCCCGCACCACGGTCGACGCGTCGGAGCCGTGGAGCGCCCCTCCGAACACGAACGCGCCCGCCTCGTCCATCTCCTCCTCGAGTGCGATCACACGGCCCATGAAGGCGTGCATCTCCTCGGGCGTCGCCGGCGCGCCCGCTCCACCGTCGTACACCGACAGCAAGTACTGGTTCATCTCGGCACCTCGACTCCGCGGGACCACCCCGCTCCGACCTCATGACGAACGCCAAGCCCCCGATCAGGACACTTCAGCATCCCAGATTCCGACGTCGTTCCCAGGGATCATCTGCCAAACTCCGACAGAGGGTTGTCGCGAGCGCAGGTGACCGTGGGACCGGCCCGCCGCGCAGGTGGGAGAACCGCATGACGGAGGAGCCATGATGGGCTACCCCTGCGTCCGGCTGGCCGACCGCTTCCTCGCCTCCTACGACGCCACGAACGGCCTCGTCGTCAAACTCCCCGCCAGGCGGGTATCCGAACTGATCCGCGCAGGCACCGGCGTCCCGTTCGCGCCGGCCGGCAAGGTCTTCCGCGAATGGATCGCCGTCCCCACCATCAATCCCGAACTCTGGCACGAACTCCTCGACGAGGCAGTCATCTTCGCCCGAGCGTCCCTGAACGCCTGACGTCCTTCACTCCGATCTGTGCGCGGACCGCGACCAGCGCATACTCCGCAGGACATCCGCCCGATCACCGGGCTTCCAGAAGACCCTTCAGCCGCACGAGATCCTTGCGATTCGCTCGGCGCATCGCCGCAGACATCACCGGGGCCGCGACGCCGGCGAACCCCGAAGGCTCACCGCGGTTACGCAACGACATGTTCGTGGAGTCCTCACCGGCAGGTGACCACTGATAGCTGGTCTCCATCGGGAACGGGCCTTGAGCCGTGCGCATCACCAGTCGCTGCAGCGGGACGAGCTCAACGATCTCATACGTGTACGCGAGTCGCCTGCCAAGGAAATGCGCCACGAAATCCATCCGAGACCCCACCCGGACCGGCGGCTCGGTACGCCAGACGACCGACTCGATGTTGGAGTACCACGCCGGCGCGTTCGAGGGATCCGCGACATACGCCGCCACCAGTTCCACAGGCCGATCGATCACGATCTCGGTCACAACATCGACTGCCATCCACCCTCCCCGCACCCATCGGCGCAGTTACCAGCACAGGGGTGTGCCAGTCCACCAGCGCCGACAGCCCATCGGACCTCAGTCAGTACTGTAGGCCTGCAACTGCCAGCTTGATCTCGGTGCCGCACAGGCCGCTCAGCATCGGCACCTCCGCGAGTTCGGGTGCTGTACGCCAAAGTGGCCAAGGAGCACATCGAACGTTTGGCACGACAACCGTTCTGCTGCCATGGGAGCGGCCGGACGGGCAGCTCCAGGCGGTGGATTTGCACTTCATCTGGAGGGACGGCAGGCCGCTGCGGCCCAGGGCCTCTGAGATACCGGCTGAACCCGTTCAGCGCTGACCGCGGTTCGGCACGCCGAATGGGGTGCCGTGCGGCGCTGAAAGAATGTGCGGGTGGATCACATGCCCGACCCCGCGCTCGTTCCAGAACTATTGGTGGAGTCAGTTGCGGCGAGCCTCGACTTCTGGTGCCGGTTGTGCCGATTCGAAGTGCTGTACGACCGGCCGGAGGAGGGATTCGCGTACATCGCCCAGGGCAGCGCGCATCTGATGCTCGAGCAGATCGGGGTCGGGCGGAACTGGCTGACCGGACCCCTCGACCGACCACTCGGACGCGGCATCAACTTCCAGATCAGCGTTGCCGCGGTCGGCCCCGTCTGCTCGTCGCTTCGCGAAGCGGGCTGGCCGCTGTTCATGGAACCGGAAACCAAGTGGTATCGGACCGGCAATGGCGAGGCCGGCGTCGAGCAGTTCCTTGTCACCGACCCAGACGGCTATCTTCTTCGGTTTCAGGCGTCGCTCGGGAGGCGGCCCGTCGAGCAGCCGTGAGGTGTCTCGAGTCGATCCTCCAACGGACACGCTGGAGTTGTTCGAGTACGTCGGGCTGGGTATGGAGCCCCCAGCCGGCGACTCCTCGGTCACGTACGGAGGACGTCTCCGGCCCCGCTACCCTCAGGTGAGCGATCGAGGGACAGGGAGCGACACGGATGGCGTCCGGTAAGGCCCAGAAACCTGGTGTGCGTGCGGCGAAGGCGGCGGCGACCCGGGCCCGGATGCTGGCGGCCGCGCGGAAGCTGTTCATCGAGCACGGGTACGCCGGGACCAGCATGCAGGCCATCGCCAAGGAGTCCGGGGTGGCGGCACAGACGCCGTACTACACGTTCACGACCAAACGTGCGCTGCTCAAGGAACTCCTCGATGTCGAGATCGCGGGTGACACGGCGCCGATCGCCACCCTCGACCGGCCCTGGGTCGCGGAGGCGATGGCCGCCGAACCGGCTGATCAGCTGCGCCAGATCGCGAAGGCGACCGCCGCCATCCACACCCGCGTGGCTCCACTGCTCGATGTCATCCGCTCGGCGGCACCGACCGAGCCGGAGGCCGCTGAACTGTGGCGAACCAACCTCTTCCAGCGCTTGACCGTTCAGACCGCGGTCGTTGCCGCGCTGATGGCGAAGACTGGGCTGCGCGACGACCTGGACGCCGGTAGAGCGGCCGACATCCTGCTGGCGGTCCTCGCGCCCGAGACGTTCCTGCTCTTCGTCCAGGAGCGCGGATGGACGGCCGACGAGTGGGCGGCCTGGGCCGCGGACACCTTGATTCACTCGCTGTTGCCGGCCGACCTCTGGTAGAACCGAACGCTCGGGCGTCGGGCCGGCGGCAGCAACATGGCGACCAGCGCGGCCACCGACAAGGCGGCCGCGATCGCGATCATCGACGCGGTTGCCTCCACCTCGGGATAGACGGACTCGCCCACGTTGAGGCCGGCATGCGCATAGGACGCCAGGATCACCAGCCGTCCACCGGCGACGAAGATCCAGACGATCAGGACCCGGGCCGCCACGGTCGACACCGTCCAGGCGGCGATCCACGACCACTCCCGGCCGGCCTGCACGAGCGGGACGATGTGCCACGCAGCCCAGATCATACCGATGATGAGACCGCGGAACACCGGGCCGCGAGCGCTGCCGAAGCGTGGGTACAGGAATCCCGTCCAACCGATCTCTTCCATCGAACCGGCTACCAGGAAAACCACGACCAGCACCGGGACCGCCACCGCCGCGGATCCGGCCGCCCCGGCGGCCCTGTCGACGAGCCAGTTCGCGGCAGCGGCCGGCACGAGCAACGCCGGAACGCCGACGAGCCCGGCGAACAGCCATCGTCGACGGCCTCGCCGAGGGAGCCGGATCATCTCCCGCGCGAGGCGGCGCACCGCACCGGCCTCGCCGGTGAAGTGGGCGATCAGGAACGCGCAGATCATCGGTACGACGAACTGCGCGGCCGAGACCGGGAGGTCCATCGGCAGATCCTCTGGAGAGTCGACGAACGTCCCCACCAGCCAGATCGGTGCCGACAGCAAGAAGACAGCACCGACGAACCACCTGCGCTGGCCCCTCTGCGAGACCACTGACGTCGTCACCTGCTCTCCCTCAGACCGATGGCCCGATGGATCCGCGCCAGGGCGTTCGGCGCCCACCAGTTCCACCGGCCGAACAACCTCATGACGGCCGGCAGCAGCAGGCCGCGGACGAGTGTGGCGTCCACCAGGACGGCCAGCGCGAGCCCGACCCCCAACAGCTTCAGCACACTCAGACCCGACGTGGCGACCGCGCCGAGGGCGACCGCCACGACGAGCGCCGCTGCTGTGATCAGCCGCCCGGAGACCTTGAGACCGAAGGCAACGGATCGAGCCGTGTCCCCACTGTCCAGGTAATGCTCACGAATACGCGACAGGACGAACACGCTGTAGTCCATGGACAGGCCGAACGCGACGCAGAACATCAGGATCGGCACGGTGACCTCGAGCCGGCCGGTATGGACGAAGTCACCGACGAGCCACTTCAGATGGCCTTCCTGGAAGACGTAGACCATGGCACCGAACGATGCGGTCAGACTCAGCGCATTGAGGACCAACTGCTGCAACGGGATCACGATGCTGCCGGTGAACAGGAACAGCAGGACGATCATGCTGAGTGCGATGACCGCCGCGGCCCAACCGATCCGGTCGGTCAGCATGTCCTTGGTGTCCACCAGAGTCGCGGCGTCACCACCGACCAGGGCACCAGGCGGCGCCGGCGTCGCACGGACGGCACGCACCAGTGTTTCGGCCGCGCGCGAGTTCGGGTCGAGATCCGCGGTGACCAGCAGCCGCGTTCCGTTGTCGAGAAGCATGCCGGCGGACGTTCGGGATCGGGCCACGGCCTGACCACCCACGAACGTACCCGCCGGTGAGTCGACCTGGGCGGCATGCGGCAGGACCGACAGGCGTCGGGCATAGTCCGCGACCGCGGTCGTCGTGATCGGATCGCCACCGTCGAGGACGACGACGATCGGCGCGGTCTGCGCTGACGGGAACTGGGTCCGGACAGCCTCCGCCGCCACCTGCGCCGACGCCCCTCGCGGAAGCACGCGATCATCCAGGAGGCCGAAGTCCGCCCGAAGGAACGGGACGGCGGTCGCGCCCAGCAGGATCACCACAGCGACAGCCACCACGAGTGGCCGGCGCATGGTCAACGCGGACAATCGCCCTGGCCGACCACCGGAACCCGCACGTCGTCGCCGCAGGAGCGCGGTCACGTCGAACCTGTCGATCCGCAGGCCGACCACCGCGAGCAGTGCGGGAAGCAGGATTACCGAGGTGATCGACGCCAATGCCACGACAACGAAACCGGCGTACGCGAGGGAGCGCAGGAAGTAGATGGGAAAGACCAGCAGGGCGGCGAGCGAGAGCGTCACCGTCATGGCCGAGAACAGGACGGTCCGCCCGGCGGTTCGCACACTCGTCACGATCGCGGCCGCGGTGCCCCGGCCCGCGGCCAGTTCCTCGCGGTACCGATTGACGATGAACAAGCTGTAGTCGACGGCGAGCCCGAAGCCGAGCGCGGTGGTCAGGTTCATCGCAAAGATCGACACCGGCGTCGCTTCCGCGAGCACGCGCAGGACAGCGAGCGTCCCGGCGACCGACACGGCACCGACGACAACCGGCAGCAACGCGCCGATCAGCGACCTGAACACGATCACCAGCACGAGAACGGTGAGCGGTGCAGCGATCAACTCCGACCGCGTCAGATCTTCCGCACTCAGCCGGTCGGCCTCCGCGTTCACGACCCCGGCCCCGGTCGCCCGCACCTCCAGATCCCCCTGCCGGCCGACGAACCGAGGCACTACGTCGTGCACCAGTCGCGCCACCTCGTTCTCGTCGCCGAGGAGCCTGACGACGATCAGCGCGCTCCGGCCGTCGGCGGAACGTAGCCCGGGATCGTTCGTGGTCCAGTAGGACCGCGCGTACGACACCGAGTTCGAGCTGCGCTCGATGCGCCGCGTCAATTGCCGGCCCGCCTCCGCAGCCCCGGCGTCGTCGACGCCGGCGGCGGAACTCGCAACGAGGACGACGTTCGGTGCGCCTGCTCCGAACTCGGAGGTGAGTACGACGTCGGCACGGACCGACTCGAAGCTCTCGGCTGTGTATCCACCGGCGGACAGGTGATGCTCCGTCCCGGCGCCGAGCACCGCGGCGGCACCCGCGATCAGCGTGGTGATCATCAGCGTCAGCCAGCGACGGCGTACGACGCTTCCGGCGACCGTGGCCAGCGCGCCGGCCGGGCGGCGCCCGGTCAGGCGCCCACGGGGCTTCATCCGCTCTTCAGTGGTCTTCGTCATTGTTCTACTCCGCTGTTTCACTACGCGTCGCCGTACGATCGGCAGCGACGTCCGGGGTGCTGGGCACTTCCCCGCCCGCTGATCGCCGGGCCAGCAGGACGAGGGTCAGGGCGGCGCCCACCGCGGCGAGCCCGGCCGCGGTGCTGAAACCGGCCCGAAGGCCATCGACGTAGGCCGCCATCGGGTCGGCCGAGGCCGAGCGCTCCGTCCAGGTAGTTGCGATCAGCAACAGCCCGGTGACGCCGAGGCCGGCCCCGATGCGTTGAGTGGTGTTCACGATCCCGGCGACGACCCCCGCATCCGCGGCGTCGACCGCGCTGACGGCGGGAACGGTGACGCCGACGAACGCCGCCGGCAGCCCGACGCCGAAGACCAGCGAGGGCGGAAGGACGTCCCGCACGAAGTCCGCGTCGACCGGCAGCCGCGCGTACCAAGCCAGGGCGACAGCCTGGAGGGCCAGACCAAGGGCGAGGACGCGCGCAGCTCCGAGCCGCTTCAGGATGCTCGGCAGGACCGTGCGGGAGAACACGATCCCGGCCAGCGCGACGGGCATCACGGCCAGTCCGGAGCGGATCGGCTCATAGCCCTGCGCGATCTGGAAGTACAGAGACAGCAGGACGAACGCCGGGACGTGGGCCGCACCGACGAGTGCGTTCACGAGCGACGCGCCCGTCACCGCGCGGACCCTGAACAGTCGCAGCGGCATCAACGGGTGGCGCGCGCGTTTCTCGAGGGTGAGGAAGCCGGCCAGCAACGCGGCGCCCACGGCGACCGTCGCCCACGCGGCCGTGCCCTGACCTGTCTCGCCGAGTCCGTAGCCGATCAACAGCAGAGCCGACGTACCGATCACCGCACCGGGGAGGTCAAGGCGGGCCGTGGCTCCGCGCACCTCCTGAGGGTCGGCCGGCAGCAGCGGCCGAGCGACGATCAGCCCGGCGACGCCCACCGGGAGATTGAGCAAGAAGATCGCGGGCCAGCCAAGGCCCTGAGTCACCAGGCCGCCGATCGCCGTGCCGAGCGCGGCGCCGGAGGCTCCCATCGCGCTCCACACGGCGAAGGCCTTTCGCTGTGCCGCAGGGTCACTGAAGCTTGACTTCAGTAGAGCGATCTGAGCCGGCACCAGGACGGCAGCTCCCAGCCCTTGCAGTGCTCGCCCCGCGATCAGCAGCGTGGCCGTCGGCGCGAACCCGGCCGCCGCGGAGGCGATCGTGAAGACGGCGAGTCCGGCGACGAACATCCGGCGAGGTCCGAGCAGGTCCGTCGCACGGCCGCCGACCAGCATGAATCCACCGAATGTCAGCAGATACGCGTTGCTGATCCAAGCGAGCTGCGACTCGCTCAACTGCAGTGTGGTGCCGATCGCCGGTAGGGCGATGTTCACCACGGTCGCGTCGAGGAAGACGATCAACTCGACGGCGGTGATCAGCAGCAGGGTGATCGCCTCGCGGCGTCGACCGGTCATCACAAACCCCTTTCACTAGAGCGGGACTTTAGTTAGAATTCACTAAAGCGTTGCTCTAGTCAAATCTGTTCTGGAAGGTAGGTGGCGGCAATGAACGGCACAAGCAGGCCGGTGGCCCTGGTGACCGGGGTCGGACGGCGGATCGGGATCGGCGCGACTCTCGCCGAAGGGCTCGCGGCGAGCGGGTACGACGTCGCCTTCAGCTACTTCGGGAAGTACGACGAGCGAATGCCGTGGGGCCGCGACACCGACGGCCCGACCGGGATCACCGCGGTCCTCGAGCGTCACGGCGCGCGAACGCTGGCGGTCGATGCCGACCTGGAGGACGCACGCGCTCCAGCCGGCCTGTTCCGCACGGTGAACGACGCGCTCGGTCCTGTGCGAGCGTTGGTGATGGCACACTGCGAGAGCGTCGACAGCGGCATCCTCGACACCACGGTCGACAGCTTCGATCGGCACTTCGCCGTGAACGCGCGCGCCACCTGGCTACTGATCAAGGCCTTCGCCGAACAGTACGACGCGCCCTTCGGCTCCGGCCGCATCGTCGCGTTGACCAGCGACCACACCGCGCACAACCTGCCGTACGGCGCCAGCAAAGGCGCGTTGGACCGCATCACGCTGGCCGCCGCAGAGGAACTCCACCACCTGGGACTGACCGCCAATGTGATCAACCCGGGCCCGATCGACACCGGCTGGATGACCCCCGACCTGGTCCAGTGGGGATCCGTGGCCACGCCCCTCGGACGCCTCGGCACCCCCCGCGACACCGCCGACCTGGTCAGCTTCCTGTGCTCCGAACAGGGCGGCTGGATCAACGCGCAACTACTCCACAGCAACGGCGGCCTGAAGGGGTAGCGGCCGGCAGTTTCTCCGGGGATTGCCGGAGGAGTCACCTGGGCGCTGGCGGAGGAGCTCAACCGCCGCCTGTACGAGAACCTGGGGCAGACCGCTGTGAACGCGTTCCGCACGGTGCGAACTCGTCACGCACGTGTCCCAGCTAGCGGATGCGGTCGGTTCGGTCCGCGAGGTGGCGGCCCGGGTACTCCGTGACTTCCGGCTCGCCGGACGGGTCGTCACCGCGCCGGACAGCATCCACATCCTCGCCCCTACCGGACTTCACGATCAGACCTGGAGTCCGGACGAGGCGTGACGGCGTCAACTCGAGCGCACGACAAAAGTCACAGACACCCCGCCGCCGCGGACGAAAGACTGATGCCTCGGCCCGAACCCGTCGGGCCGATCGGCACCTCAGGAGTTCACATGTCCACGGAAGCGACCACTTTTCGCCGGTGGCTGCCGCCCCGCACCGGGGTGGTCCTGCCTGCCCACGGCCCGACCGCGGCCGACCGCCTGATCAAGATCTCCCGGTGGTCCGCATGAGATTCACCAACACGATCACCGTCAACCGCCCGCCGGTCACGGTCTTCGCCTTCCTGGCGAATCTCGAGAACCTTCCCGAGTGGAACTACGCGCTCGCCGAAACCCGAAAGCTCACCCCTGGCCCGACCGGCGTCGGGACCCGCTACCTGCAGACCCGCACGATTCCCGTCCGGGCCGAGGAGACATTGGAGATCACCGAGCTGATTCAGAACGAGAAGCTCACCATCGACGGCACCCTCAACGCGTTCCCCGCGAAGGTGACCTACACGCTCCGTCCAACCGGCAACGGCACAACCCTCACCAACACCGTGGAGCTTCGCACGCCGGGCGCACGGAACCTACTGGCACCCATCGCCCGCAACCGCATCAAGTCCGCGGTCGCGGACAACCTGGCCGAGCTGAAACGACTCCTCGACCACTCGTGATGGCGCCACACCTCGACAGTCGCCAAGCCCTTGTAAACAAGGTCACTTCAGCTCAGCTCAACGGCGGGCGGCACACCCAGCACATTTTCGAAACCTCGATCGGGACGAAGGTCTGCCTGAACTGGGCTTCGTCAGGGTCCCACTGGGCAGATCGACTACTTCGTGACGGGCTGGGTTGGGGTGATTCGTGTTGTGAAGGATTCGGCGCTGTAGACGACGTCGTTCGACGCCGCCCCCTTGCCGACGTCGACCAGGCGGGAGCCGATGCTCTGGCCGCTCGACGGGGAGATGATGATGTCGAGGCGCTGTCCCTCGTTGACGGCGAGGCCGATCGCGCGGCCGTGTCTGCCGTCGAGCGTTTCGACGTCGTCCGTGAGCCGCATTCCGGGGATCTTGCGCGCGGCTTCGTACAGTGCCGCTCGCAGGTCGGCCGGTGCGAAGCCCGAGTTCAGTGCGGAGGCGATGCGACCGAACGCCCGCTGGTCCGGCGACATCGCCCCGGCCCGGGCGAGCTCGAGTTGCCGCTCGGGAACGCCATGCCGCGGCAAGACCGGCGGGGTGTACTTGCGCAACGCAGCGAGCAATGCGTCCGGATCCCGGGGCTGGCCGGCGAGAAACGCCGGTGACGGGAACTCCCAGCTCGGGGTACACGGCGCCGTCTGGGTGTCCGGCTCGATGAGGACGCCTCTGCAGGTCGCTCGGCCCAGACGCGGCTTCGGATGGCCGAGCAGGAAAGGCGCGTACCTGCGCGCCGCGGCCTTGTTCTGGGGCGTGGCGAAGTCCACCTTCACCAACTCCTGGATCCGCAGCGTGTACGGGCGGCTCGGATCGGCCGTGACCCAGCTGTCCTGCCGCAGGTGTTCCGTCGCCGTGAACTCCTTCCTCGGACCGAACTTGTAGAGGAACGTCCTCTCAGTCGTGACCTGACGAAACTTCCCAGGCGGGATCGACGCCTCCGGATCGGCCTTGGCCTTCGCCGCAGCATCAGCCAGGAACGTGCCGGCATCGGCCGTCGCCCCGGGCACCGCCGAGCTGCCATCGCGGCTCATCACGTCGGCAGCGAGGAGCCCGCCGGCCAGGGTCAGCGCAAGGCCACCCGCGACAACAAGCCGCGGCCGGACCACGCGACGGCGTACGGGCGGCGCGGTCAGCAGACGCTGACGGGCCCGAGCCAGGACGAGCGGGTCGGGTTCCGGTACGTCGTCGCGTACGCGCTTGAGCAGGTCGATCTCGGTCATGACAGGTTCTCCTCGAAGTCGGGACCGAGCGCGGAGCGGAGGGCTCGACGGGCTCGGTGAAGGCGGGAGCGAACGGTTCCGATCGGCACATTCAGCGCCTCGGCGATCTGGGCGTACCCGAGGTCTTCCCAGGCGTACAGCAGCAGTACGTCGCGCTCCGCCTGCCGCAGGCCGGCGAGAACACCGGTCAGGATCCGTGCAGCCGAGGCAGCGTCGACACGCGCCGCGACGTCAGCGGCGAAGGGGGCAGTGTGCTGGTCGACGGCCGCCGGTTGGGACCGGGCGTAGGCCAGATACTGGCGTACCTCGTCGCGGCGCTTGCGATGGATCAGGTTGGTTGCGATCCCGTACAGCAGCGGCAGCGCACCAACCGACGCGGCGGCGTACCGCTGTCTGCGCTCGAAGGCGATCAGAAAGGTCTGACCGACCAGATCGTCCGCTTCGCTGGTGCCGAGCCGACGTGTGACGTAGCGATGGATTCGGGGGGCGTAGAGGTCGAACAGGCGGGCGAAACCCTCAGGAGTGTCGGGGATCGGATCGACCTCCGGCGCAGACGCGCGGTCGGGTCGAGACGGACCGGGGCCGGCGATGACTGGTCCCGTCAGGGCGGCTTCGCCCAGCGCGACCTCAGGCGGGTCGTCCTCGGCAATGCCAACTTGGAATCGGTACATGCGCCCTTATGCCCGATCGACCCGTTCCGGTTCCCGCCACACGTCCGGAGCCTAAGGCAGCGTCCGCGTCCTCACGGTCTCCCAGCCACTGATCCGCGGATGCGTTCAGGTTCCTGACATGCCGGATGCTGACAGCGGCTGGGCCGGCCTACCCGGTGAACTTCTCGTGCGCGGCCATCGCGGCGCCGACGATGCCGGCGTTGTTGAGCAGTTGAGCCGGCTTCACCGGGGTGGAGATGTCGAGGAGCGGCACCCACTTGTCGGCGTGCTTGCTGACCCCGCCGCCGACCACGAACAGGTCGGGGCTGAACAGGCCCTCCACGTGCCGGAGGTAACGCTGCACCCGCTTGGCCCACTGCTTGTACGACAAGCCCTCGTTGTCCTTCGCCGCCGAGGACGCCCTCTTCTCCGCGTCGTAGCCGTCCAGCTCGAGGTGACCGAGCTCGGTGTTGGGCACGAGCCGGCCGTCGACCAGGAGCGCGCTGCCGATGCCGGTGCCGAAGGTGAGCAGGATGACCACGCCGCCGACGCCCTTGGCCGCGCCGAACCGGGCCTCGGCGATGCCGGCCGCGTCGGCGTCGTTGAGCACGGTCACGGCGCAGTGGGTGATGTCGGTGAAGACCTTGTCGACGTCGGTCCCGATCCAGCTCTTGTCGACGTTCGCCGCGGTCTGGGCCACCCCGTGCCTGATCACGGCCGGGAACGTCGCGCCCAGCTCACCGGTCCACCCAGCCTCCTCGACCAGCCGGGCCACGACCTCGGCGACGGCCTTCGGAGTCGACGGGACGGGCGTCAGGTACTTCACCCGCTCCGCGGCCAGATCGCCCTTCTCCAGGTCGACGACCGCGCCCTTGATCCCGCTGCCGCCGATGTCGACCCCGAAAGCGGTGGACGTCTTCATCCTGGGCACCTGATCCCTCTCCTCGCCTGCAAGCTGCTGTCCAGACCTTTGTACCCCGCCGTCCGCACATCAGCCTCGGGCTGACGAAGATCCACCGCAGCTGCTCAGCGCCAGTCGAGGACGAAGAGCTTGCCGATCATCGGCGCGAAGTCCGCGGGCGGCTCCACCTTGGTCGGTGTGGAGCCTGGCTTCACGTCGGACACGTAGTAGTCCCGCTTCTCCTCCTTCACGGACAGGAACGCGAACTTCTGCCCGTCCGGCGAGATCTCCAGGACGTAGTTGTTGCGATCATTGCTCGGCAGAATCGGGCCGCTCGCCGCCGCGTTCGGGGTGAGGTCGAAGGTCGAGAACCGGTCGTCGGGTCCGCTGCACAGCACTGTGTCGTTGTCGATCCAGCCCAGCGCGTCACCGGAGGCCGACTCCCCGCACGACAACGACGTCGCCTGATCGATCGCAGCGGGGCCGATCACTGCGCGATCGGGCTTGACGTCCAGCAGCTTTCCCTCGGCCAGGACGCGTTTGCCGTCGGGCGACAGCCGAGCACTGCTGCCCACCACCGCCGTACCGGGTGTTCCGACGACGAACAGGTGGGACTCGCCGATATCCTCGATCGGCCGTTCGCCGACGGCCTTGTGATCTCCGTCGAGTGGCCTGCTCGCAATGTGGTCTTCGTCGTCGACCTCACTGGTGAACCAGACCGCGTCCCCGTCCGGCGACATGGCGGCGTTGTCCTCCTGCGGGGTGTCGCCGAAGTCTTCTTCGCCGGTCAGGTCGGTGAACTTGCCCGAGCGGTCGACGTAGCCCACGTGCGTCGCCATGCTCTGTGGGTCCTGGATCACCACGGCCAGTTTGGTGAAGTCCCGGTCGAACAGCGATCTGACGGCAAGGATGTCGTTGCTGTTCGTCAGATTCGTCGGCGCGCAGATCACTTCCAGCGCGGTGCCGGGCCGGACCTTCTCGGTCGCGGTCAGGACGTTGTCCGGTAACTGGAACTCCGCGTGCGCCATCTTCTGCAGGCTCTGCGGATCCCATCCGTCGACGGTGACCGTACCGCCTCCGCTGTCACCCGCCGGACTGCACTGCGCGGTGACGACCATGCCCGCTCGCGAGAAGTCGTCATCCGCCTTCGGCGTCGACGAGCTCCGGCTGTTTTCGGCTTCCGCTGCCGGGTCGGGCTGATCCTTGCCGGACGAACAAGCACCAAGACCGACTGCAAGCCCCAGCGAGAGAAGAATCGCACGCCACTTCGGTGAACTGACCACGCAACTACTCCAGACATCTCAGAGCGGACAGGATTCGAGGATTCCGAACCATACCGGTCCGACCGGTCACAGCCAGTGACTCCGCGGAGCAGAAGTACGCCGTTCGCTAGCTTTGACTGATGAGCCGGATCTTCACTGTCAGTTTCGCGTCCGTGTACCCGCTGTACGTGACGAAAGTCGAGAAGAAGGGACGAACGAAGGCAGAGCTGGACCAGGTCATCGAGTGGCTGACAGGGTTCGGGTCCGCCACGTTGGAGCGTCACCTGGAAGCCGGGACGACCTTCGAGGACTTCTTCGCCGGCGCGCAGCTCAATCCCCGCGCGTCATCGATCACCGGGGTGGTCTGCGGCGTGCGCGTCGAAGGCATCGAGGATCCGCTGATGCAGAAGATCCGCTACCTGGACAAGCTGGTCGACGAACTCGCCAAGGGCAAGCCGATGGACAAGATCTTGCGAGCGTAGCGGCGCGTCCGCAGGACTGCGACCGGAATCAGCCCCGCGGATCGGAGATGCGTTCGACGTGGGGTCTGAGGGTGCCGTCGTACGGGTTCGGAGGCAGGCCTGTCAGGAGGTCCGGCAGGTGGAAGGTCTGGAAGAGGGACAGGTCGAAGAACGCGACCGCGTGCACGATCGCCGTGGCTGTCAGGGTGAGGACCTGGATCTGGAAGGCCCGGTGGATGTTGTCCTTCGGGTCTCGCATGTAGACGGCGAAGGCGGGGTGGCCGTTGGCCTGCAGCGGGACGAGGTACTGGTCGCCGGGGCGTTCGGCGGGACAGTGGGTGCTGATCAGGCGGCCGATGTCGCGGGCGCCGCGGAACCAGGACGTGAACGGCGGCATCTCCCAGATCGCGTCGTCGGCGAAGAGCGTGACGATCGCGGGGACGTCGTACTGCTCGAAGGCGGCGCGGTAGCGCGCCAGCAGGACGGTGTCGGGGACGAGTGCCGGAGCCGGAGTGAGCGGCGCGGGCCGAACGTCGCCCGACGGAGCCCTGCCCTCGAGACGGAGCACGGTCGCGGCGCGCTTGGCCGGTGTCAGCCGTTGGAGTGCGGCAATCAGCCCGAGGTCGATCGGGTGATCGTCCATCAGGTGCGTGGGAATCGGCTCCAGCCAGACAATCTCCTGGCTCTCCGACAGCACGCCCTCGGGGTCGGCGCTCGGCCCGGCGAGATCCGACGGCAACGGCCGCCGGCCGGAGCGCTGCAGACACGCGCGGGTGGCTTCGTCGTAGCTGTTCGCGACCGCCGCGATCTCGACTGCTTCGGTGACGCAGCCGAGCATCCGGTAACAGTGCGAGGTCAGACCGCGCTGCGTCGCGTCAGCGTGCGGCGTACCTCCGGAGCCGGCCATTCGTCACCTCGTCGGCCAGTCTCGCTGCTCCGGTCGCCGGCTGTCGAGGTACTGGGCCAAGGCGAGCGCCCGCAGGTCCTGGTGATGCGGTACGGCGAGCTGCGCGCCGATCGGCAGCCCGGACGCGGACCAGCCGGCGTTGACCGTGGTCGCCGGGTGCTGCGACATGTTGTACGGGACCGTGAACGCGATGTGCTCGAACGGCTTGCCTGGATCGTCCGTCGGGTACGCCAGCTCCGCGCGGAACGCCGTGATCGGCGCGACCGGCGACAGGATCACGTCGTACGTCGTGAACACCCGGCCGACCGCGGCCGCCATCGCGCCCATCTGGCTGTATCCGTGGAAGACGTCGGCCGCGGTGAGGTCGGACGCCGACGCGACCCAGGAGCGGATCTGCGGCAGGACCTTCGCGCGCCGCTCCTCGGGCAGGGCCGCGATATCGGTCGCGGAGCGGATCCGCCAGAAGCGGTCGAGGCCGTCGAGCATCTCGCGGGTGATGACCGGCCGGATCGGTTCGACGATCGCGCCGCCGCTCTCGAGCACGGCGGCCACGGCCGACACCGCGGCCGCGACCTCGGGGTCGACGGGCAGCCCGACGCCCGCGTCGAGGAGCAGGGCGACCCGCAGCCCTTCGACCTCGACGGCGAACTCGTCGGAGGCCGGCGGGATCGACGTGTGGTCGCGCGGGTCGTACCCGGACATCACCCGCAGCGCGAGCGCCGCGTCCGGCGCCGTGCGGGTCAGCGGCCCGATCGCACGCCCGGCGTACGGGCTGCCGACCGCGATCCGTCCGTGCGTCGGCTTCAGCCCGACCAGTCCGCACCACCCGGCCGGCAACCGGATCGATCCGCCGATGTCGGTGCCGACGTGGATCGGCCCGTAGCCGGCCGCCGCCGCGGCGGCCGCGCCCGCGCTCGAACCGCCGGCCGTCTTCGACAGGTCCCACGGGTTGCGCGTCAGCCGGTGGAAGGTCGAGACACCGGACGACAGCATCCCGTACTCCGGCATCGTCGTCTTGCTGAAGATCACCGCCCCGGCCGCGCGCAGCCGGGCCGCGGCCGGGTCGTCCGTGGCCGCCGGGACCAGCGCGGTCGCCGCAGTCCCTTGCGGTACAGGGGTTCCGCGGGTCGCGATGTTCTCCTTGACGGTCACAGGTACGCCGTCCAGCGCGCCCGCCGTACCGGCCCGCCAGCGCCGCTCGGACTCCTGCGCCGCCGCCCGCGCGCCCTCCGGATCCGGCGCGTAGAGCGCACACAGCTGCGGTTCCCACGCCGCGACGCGGGTCAGCACGTCCTCGACGACCTCGACCGGGGACACCGAGCCGTCGCCGTACCTCGCCAGGAGTTCGGTGGCGGTCAGGTCAGCGAGATTCATGCGGCACTCCTCAGTTCGGGGGGTCGAAGCGGCCGTCGACCGCGGTCCAGCCGCCGTCGACCGCGAGCACGCTCCCGGTCACGAAGCTCGCCGCGTCGGAGGCGAGGTAGACGACCGCACCGGCGAGTTCCTGGGGCTGTGCCCACCGGCCGAGCGCTCCTTTGCGCGCGTAGGCGTCATACCAGCCCTGGTCGGCCTTGATCTGCGCGGTCAGCGGGGTCTCGACGACACCTGGGGCGATCGCGTTCGCGCGGACGCCGGACGGGCCGAGCTCGGCGGCCGCGGTGCGCAGCAGCTGGACGAGGCCTGCCTTCGTGGCCGCGTACACCGACTGCCCCGGCTCGACCGTGGTCCCGCGGATCGAGCTGAAGCCGATGATGCTGCCGCTGCCCCGCTCCGCCATGCCCTTGCCGAACGCGCGCACGAGCTGGAACGACGCCCGCAGGTTCAGCGACACGACCCGGTCGAACTCCTCGCCGGTGTAGTCGAGAATCCGCTTCCGCACGTTCGTCGCCGCGGTGAAGACGAGCACGTCCACCGGATCCAGCTCGGCAGCAGCCCGCTCGACCGCGGAGTCGTCCAGCACATCCAGCTCGTACGCCGCCAACTCGGCGCCGGCCGTCTCCCGAGCGGCGGCGAGGTCGCGGTCCGCACAGGTCACGCGCGCACCATGCGCCGCCAGCGCGAGCGCGCTCTCGCGCCCGATCCCGCTCCCCGCGCCGACCACCACCGCATGCTTGCCGTCGAGCCGAAACAACCTCGCGTAGTCCATCAGCGCGTCCCCTGGTGCTGTTGTGCCGACCTTGGGCCCGCACCAACCGTTTCCGGCGGCGCGATCTGGTTGGTGGGTGCACAAGGGCATGTCTGATAATCCAGCGCCGTCGCGAGGAGGTGCTCGGTGCGGTAGCTCGGCGTGCGGGAGCGAAGGTCTCGATGCGGCGCATCGTGGCCTTTGCTCACGTGCGGCGAGATGCCGTGCCGAGTGCCCCGCAGTAGGCGCTGGATTATCAGACATGCCCTAAGTGTGGTCATGGGCGCGGGCGGATGATGGCCATCCGGGTTGTGGTGAGTTCCTCGATGGCGAAGCGCGGGCCTTCGCGGCCGGTGCCGGAGTGCTTTACGCCGCCGTACGGCATCACGTCTGAGCGGAACCCGGGGACCTCGTTGATCACCACTCCCCCGACGTCGAGCCGGTCGATCGCGGCGAAGGCGGTCTCGAGCGAGGACGTGAAGACGCTCGCGTGCAACCCGTACCGGGTCTCGTTGACTGCGCGCAGAGCAGTTTCGACGTCCGGCACCGACCGTACGGCGATCACCGGCCCGAAGATCTCCTCGTCCCACGCCGGCAACCCGTCCGGTACGTCGGTCAGCACGATCGGACCGAGGACGTCGCCGGGGACCTCGTAGGCGATCGACGCGCCGGCGTGGACCGCGTCGCCGACCCACGCCCGAACGCGATCCGTCGACGCCGGGTTGATGAGCGCCGACACCCGCGTCTCCGGATCGCGCGGGTCACCGACCACGACGCCCGGCATCCGGGCGCCGAGCTTGTCCAGCAACGCCGTACGCACGGATTCGACGGCGATCACGCGCTGGACCGAGATGCAGGCCTGCCCGGACGCGTAGTACCCGCCGCGCACGATCGCGTCGGCGGCCGCGTCCAGATCGGCGTCCGCGGCGACGACCAGCGCGGAGTTCGACCCGAGCTCCAGCAGGACCTTGGTCGGCGCGGCGTCCCGCGCGATCCGATGCCCGACGGCGGCCGACCCGGTGAAGGAGACGGCGCCGATCCGATCGTCGGTCGTCAACGTCGCGCCGACGTCCGCTCCGCCGGTGATCACCTGGAGGGCACTCTCCGGCGCACCCGCGTCGGCGAGCGCCGAGCGCATCAGGTGGGCGAGCCAGAGCGTCGCGAGCGGCGTCTGCGGCGCCGGCTTCACGATGATCGGGCACCCGGCGGCGAACGCGGGCGCGATCTTGTGCGCCGCGAGCAGCAACGGATAGTTGAAGCCGGTGATCCCGATGACCACGCCGATCGGCTTGCGGACCCAGAAGCCCTGCAAGCCCGCACCGCTCGGCAACAGGTCGAGCGGCACGGTCTCGCCGTGCAGCCGGGCGACCTCCTCGGCCGACGTCTCCAGGGTGAGCAGCGTCCGGTCGATCTCCACCCGGCAGTCGACCAGTGGCTTCCCGGTCTCCAGCACCAGCAGATCCACGAACTCGTCGCGGGCGGCGAGCACCGCGGAATGCACGCTCTGCAAGACGTTCCGGCGCACGTACGACGGCAGCCGGCCGACCGTCTCGCGGACGGCGAGCGCGTTGTCGAGGGCTGCGCGCGCCAGCGGGACGTCCCCGACCGGCGCCTCCGCCACGGTGGACCCGTCGTACGGGAAGATCACCGGCGCTGTGGCCGGTGCCTCGACCCAGGACTCACCGATCGGCAGGCCGGCTGGAAACTTCATGCGGGATCTCCCTTCGCGAGCAGGTCGGACGTGGTCGCGCCGGAGAGCGCGCGCTGCAGTGTCGGGATGGCCGAGACCAGGCGCTGCGTGTAGGGATGCTGCGGGGCGGCGTACACGTCGCCGGTGGAGCCGGTCTCGACGATCTCGCCGGCGTTCATCACGGCCACGCGGTCGCAGACGTGTTTGACCACGGACAGATCGTGCGAGACGAACACCAAGGTCAGGTTGAGCTCGTCGACGAGGTCGGAGATCAGGTTGAGCACCTGCGCCCGGACGGAGACATCGAGGGCGCTCACCGGTTCGTCCGCGATCAGGATCCGCGGACGCGGGGCGAGGGCGCGGGCGATCGAGATGCGCTGCCGCTGACCGCCGGAGAACTGGTGCGGGTACCGGTCGCCGGCGTCCGCGGACAGGCCGACGGCCTCGAGCAACTCGCGGACGCGGGCTCCGGACGCCGGATGGCCTTGGACGACGAGCGGTTCGGCGATGATGTCGCGAACCCGCATCCGGGGGTCGAGGGAGCTCATCGGGTCCTGGAAGACGAGCTGGAGGTTCTCGCGCAGCGGCCGCAGCCGGCGCTCCGGAAGCCTGGTGATGTCGGTGCCCTCGACGATCACCTGGCCGGAGGTCGCGCGGTCGAGGGCGGCGATCAGGCGCAGCAGCGTCGACTTGCCACATCCGGATTCGCCGACGATGCCGAACCGCTCGCCCTGCTTGACCTCCAGGCTCACGCCGCGCAGCGCGTGCACGACAGGCGCGGGCTTGAGCAGCGAGGTCCGAGGACGCGGGTAGTCACGCACCAGGTCGACGACCCGGATCGCGGCGGGGATCTGGTCAGCCAGGATCTGCTCAGGCATCGGCGTCTCCGGCTGGGTGGTGGCAGGCGAAGCCGCGCGTTTCCGACCCGGTCCACGCCGGCAGCTCCTCGCACAGAGCAGTGGCGTTTGCGCACCGCGTCCGGAAGACGCAGCCCGACGGGAACCGGCCGGCCAGCGGCACGTTGCCCGGGATCGTGGTGAGACGACGGGACGTGGTCTCGAGGTCGGACGCCGCGAGCAGACCCTCGGTGTAGCGGTGGCGCGGGCGCGTGAACACCTCGCTGACAGGGCCTGCCTCGACGACGCGACCGCCGTACATGACCAGGACGCGTTCGCAGACCGTGGCGACGACGGCGAGGTCGTGGGTGATGAAGAGCAACGCCGACGACCGGTCCATGACACCGCGGACGATCAGGTCGAGGACGAGCGCCTGCACCGTGACGTCCAGCGCGGTGGTCGGCTCGTCGCAGATCAGGAGCGCCGGGTCGTTGGCCAGGGCGAGTGCCAGGACGACTCGTTGCCGTTGGCCGCCGGACAACTGGTGCGGGTACGCACGGAGCGTCTCGGCAGGCAGCTGCACGCGGTCGAGCAGGTCGGCCGCCGAGGCCCGGGCTGCGGGTTTCGCGAGCGTCTTGTGGATCAGCATCGCCTCGGTGAGCTGGTCGCCGATCCGCATGGTCGGGTTCAGCGCGGTCATCGGCTCCTGGAAGACCATCGCGATGTCGCGACCGCGGATCCGGGACATCCGTCGTTCGTCCGCGCCCACCAGCTCGTGGTCCACACCGTCCAGGCGAACCGAACCGTCGGCCCGCACGTCCTCGGGCAGCAGACCGAGGATGCTCAGCGCGGTCAGCGACTTGCCGGATCCGGACTCCCCGATCAGCCCGACCCGCTCCCCCGCGCCGACGGTCAGGTCGACGTCGGACACCAGCGCGGTGTCCCGCACGGAAACGCTCAGCCCGCGGACGCTCAGTACGTCACTCATCGCCGGTCCTCCAGCTTCGGGTCGAACCGGTCGCGCAGGCCGTCGCCTAGCAGGTTGAAGCCGAGGACGGCGATCGCGATCGCGAGACCGGGGAAGATCGCCAGGCGCGGCGCGCTGAACAGGAACTCCTGGCTCTCCTGCAGCATCCGGCCCCAGGACGGGGTCGGCGGCGGCGTCCCGTACCCGAGGAACGACAACGCCGCCTCGGCCAGCACCGCGATCGCGAACGACACCGAGGCCTGCACCGTGATCAGGCTGGTCACGTTCGGCAGCACGTGCCGCACCGCGATCGGGAACGGCTGCCGGCCGGCCGCGCGCGCGGCGAGCACGTACTCGGATCGCATCACCTGCAGCGCCCCGCTCCGGATCACCCGCGCGAAGCTCGGCACCGACGCGATACCGATCGCGATCATCGCGGTCAGGGTGCTGGCCCCGAACACGGCGCCGAACATGATCGCCAGCAGCAGCGCCGGGAACGCGAGCAGCAGGTCGTTGGCGCGCATGATCGCCTCGCCCGGCCAGCGCCGGACCATCGCGGCCAGGATCCCCAGCGGTACGCCGATGACCGCGGCCACGCCGACCGCGACGACGCCGACGAACAACGTGGTCCGCGAACCGACCATGATCTGGCTGAACACGTCCCGGCCGAACTTGTCGGTGCCGAACCAGTGCGACCACGACGGCTTCAGCAACCGGGAGGACGGGGTGACGAGCGTGGCGTCGTACGGCGTCCAGACGAACGACACCAGCGCCATCGCGACGATCACCGCGACGATCACGCCGCCGGCGATCAGGCTCGGGTTCAGTCGTCTCATCTACGCCGTCCTCAGTCTCGGGTCGAGGGCGACGTACAGGACGTCGACGAGGAAGTTGACCAGGAGTACGGCGAGGACCAGGACCATCACGACGTCCTGCACCAGAAGCAGGTCGCGGTTCGACACGCCGTCGAGCAGGAGGCTGCCCAGTCCTGGGATGACGAAGACGCGCTCGACGACGACGGCACCGATCAGGAGCGTCGCCAACTGGAGGCCGAGGACGGTGACGACCGGCACGGCGGCGTTGCGAAGGCCGTGTTTCCAGAGAGCTTGGAAGGGGCGGAGGCCTTTGGCGCGGGCGGTGCGGAGGTAGTCCTCGCGCAGTACGTCGAGGACCGCGCTGCGGACGTAGCGGGTGAGGACGGCGCCTTGGACGAGTCCGAGTGCGAGGGCGGGGAGGATCAGCTGCTGCAGGAACATCGCGGGATCCTGCGCCGGCGGCGTCCAGCCGTTCGCCGGGAGCCAGCCGAGCTTCACCGCGAACACGACGATCAGCAGGATGCCCGCGAGGAACGCGGGCACCGCGACGCCGACCTGGGAGACCGCCGACAGCGCCAGCCCGGACACCTTGCGGTGCCGGGCCGCCATCAGGGTCCCGGCCGGCACGGCGATGGCGAGCGCGATGACCATGCCGGCGACGACCAGCCACAGCGTGACCTGCAACCGGTCGAAGACCTGCGGGCCGATCGCCGCCTTCGACACGTACGACGTGCCGAGGTCACCGTGCAGCAGTCCACCCAGCCAGTCGAAGTACTGCGTCGGCAGCGGGCGGTCGAGGCCGAACTGCCGGCGCAGTTCGGCCACCGCCTCGTCGGAGGCGTTCACGCCGAGCGCGACCCGGGCCGGATCGCCGGGCAGCACCGCCATGAACGCGAAGACCAGCACCGAGCTCACCGCGAGACTGACCAAGAACACGCCGGTGCGCTCGATCAGGCGGAGAATCATCGGGCGAGCTTGGAGAGATCGAAGTTCTCGGTGATCGCGTTGGTCGGCAAGCCCTTGATGTCCTTGTCCGCGACCATCAGGTTCGGCAGCAGGAACAGCCAGTCGCCCGCGGCCTGCTCGGACAGCCGGCGCGCCGCCTTCTTCAGGTTGTCGACCTGCGCGGCCTCGTCACCGGAGTCGGCCGCGGCCAGGTAGCCCTGCAGCGTCGGGTCGTCGTACCTCGTGTAGTACTTCGGGTTTCCGAAGACCGCCCCGAGGTCCCGCGGCTCGACGTGCGCGATGATCGACAGGTCGTAGTCGGCGTTCTTGAACACCGTCGTCAGCCACGCCGCCGGGAACTCCAGCTGGTCGATCCGCACCTTCAGGCCGGCCTGCTCCAGCTGGCTCTTCACCACCTGGCCGCAGGACGTTGCGTACGGCAACGTCGGGAGCCGGAGCCGGAGCGTCTTGCCGGCCGCGCCGGAGGCCTGCAGCAACGACTTCGCCTTGGCCAGGTCGTACGGCGCGACGCCGGTGAGGTCCTCGTACCACGGGTCGGTCGGCGGGACCATGCTGCCGATCAGCTTGCCGCGGCCGGCCCAGCAGGTGTCCAGCAGCGCCTTGTGGTCGATCGCCATCCGGATCGCCTGGCGGGTCCGGATGTCCTTGAACAGCGGCAGCGAGTTGTTGAAGGACAGCAGGACCTCGCCGTTCGTCGTACCCTCGATCACCTGGTACTTGTCGTTGCTGGTGAACTGGCTGAGCGCCTCGGGCGCCTGCACCGTGCTGATCACGTTGATCGTGCCGGTGAGCAGCGCGTTGTTCAGCGCGGTCGCGTCCTTGAAGTACTTCAGCGTGATCTGCTGGAAGAACGGCTTCGAACCCCAGTACTTGTCGTTGCGGACCAGGACGATCGAGTCGCCGCGGTTCCACTTCGAGAACGTGTACGGGCCGGAGCCGACCGGGGCCGTCGCCAGTGCGCTGACGCCGCTCTCGGAGAACATCGCGCCGATCCGGGTGGTCATCCGGAACAGCCAGTCGTTGCTCGGCTTCGCCAGCGTGACCTGCAGCTGGGTCGGCGACAACGCCTTGGCCTGCGAGACCACGTCCATCGCGGCCTTCAGCGACGTCGTCCAGGCGGTCTTCACCCGGTTGATGCTGAACACCGCGTCGCTGGCCGTGAACTGCTTGTCGTTGGTGAACTTCGCGTTGTCGACCAGATCGAACGTGTACGTCTTGCGGTCCGGCGACACCGTCCACGACTTCGCCAGCGAGGGCACGATCTTGCCGGAGTCGTCCTGCTTGACCAGGGTCTCGTAGACGTTCCCGAGCAGCACCTGCGGGATCGCGGCGCCGTCGGTGGTGGTGAAGTCGAGGCTGGCCGGCTCGGCGACCAGGCCGATCGACAGGTTCTGGTCACCGCCCGGCGACGTGCCGGACGACGTACTCGACCCGGCCGAGCAGGCGCTCACCGCGAGCAGCGCGGCGGAGGCGAGGACTGCGACCGCTCGAGTGTAAATCGACGACTTCACGTCTACTCCTCCGGTGCGCCAACTGGTCTGACCAGTGGACTAGGTCTCAATGGGCCACTAGGTTTGTCCTCTGCTCAGGTGCCTGTCAAGCGACTGGGGGTGTGCCGGATGACAAAGAGTCCGCAGTTCCAGCCCGTGCAACCGGTGCGCGCCTACCAGCGGATCGTGGAACAGATCGAGGAGGCGCTGGCCCGCGGTGACCTGACCCCCGGACAGCGGCTGCCGAGCGAGCGGGAGCTGGTCGCGCAGTTCGCGGTCAGCCGGTCGACGGTCCGCGAGGCGCTGCGGGTGCTGGAGAGCAACGGCGTGGTCCGCTCCCGGCCCGGCGACCCGAACGGCCCGGAGATCCTGCCGTTCTCCTCGTCCGCGCTGCGCAAGCAGGTGGCCCGGCTGGCCCGGGTCGACGAGCTGAGCCTGAGCGAGCTGCTCGGGTTCCGGATGATCATGGACGGCGCCGCGATCCAGGTCGCCTCCCGGCTGCGGACGCCGGAGCAGCTGGACGAGCTCGAGGCGACCCTGGTTGCGATGCGGGACGCGATCGACGTCGACTTCGCCGCGTTCAGCGAGGCCGACCTCGCCTTCCACGAGCTGATCGCGCGGATCAGCCGGAACTCGCTGATCCAGACCTGCAACGACGTCGTCCGCGGCGTCGTCCTCGGACTGATCTCCGACAAGATCGCGCACGCACCGAACAGCCGCGCGCTGATGCTCGAATCGCTGCACCACCACGCCGAGGTGGTGGACGCGATCCGGGCCGGCAACGGCCACGCCGCCGCCCGGCTGGCCCGGCAGAACATGTTCGACTACTACGCGGGGTATGTGCCCGACTCCGAACAGGAAACGTTGCGGGCGCTCATAGAAGATTGACGGATTCCCGTGTCATTCTGTCGGGAGTCGGTTCACTGCTGTGGGGGGCACGAGCGTGAGCAAACCTGCGATTCTCACCGTCGACGACGATCCGATGGTCTCGGCCGCCATCTCCCGGGACCTACGCCGCAGGTACGGCGACGACTATCTGGTCGTCCGCGCGACCTCGGGCGACCAGGCACTCGCCGCGCTGACCAAGCTTGCGCTGCGCAACCAGCCGATCGCGCTGATCGCGACCGACCAGCGGATGCCCGGGATGACCGGGATCGAGCTGCTCGAACGCGCCCGCGAGTACGCACGGAGCGCGAAGTACCTGCTGCTCACCGCCTACGCGGACACCGAGGTGGCGATCCGCGCGATCAACGAGATCGGCCTCGACTACTACCTGCTGAAACCCTGGGATCCGCCCGAGGACCAGCTGTTCCCGGTCGTCGACGACCTGCTCGGCGATTGGCAGCACGCCAACCCCGAGCACACCTCCGATGTCCGCGTCGTCGGTAACCGCTGGTCGGACCGGGCTCACGACATCAAGACGTTCCTCGCCCGCAACCACGTCCCGTACCGCTGGTACGACGTCGAGCGCGATGCCGAAGGGCAGCGGCTGCGGGAGCTGGCCGACGCCGCCGACCACGAGCTCCCGCTGGTTCTGATCCCCGAGGGCGACACGCTGCGCTGCCCCACCACCCTCGACCTCGCCTCGGCCCTCGGCCTGCGGACCCGCGCCGAGCAGCCGCTGTACGACGTGTGCATCGTCGGCGGCGGCCCGGCCGGACTCGCGGCCGGCGTCTACGCGGCGTCCGAGGGCCTCAGCACGGTGATCGTCGAGCGCGAGGCGCCCGGCGGGCAGGCCGGGCTCAGTGCCGCGATCGAGAACTACCTCGGCTTCCCGCGCGGCCTCACCGGCTCGGACCTCGCCCAGCGGGCCGTCGCGCAGGCGTCCCGCTTCGGCGCCGAGATGGTGCTCGCCCGGTCCGTCGTCGGCCTGGAGTCCCGCGGCCCGGTGCACGCCGTCCTGCTCGAGGGGTCCGGTGAGATCGAGGCCCGCGCGCTGATCGTCGCGACCGGCGTCTCGTACCGCAGCCTCGACGTGGACGGCCTCGGCGACCTCACCGGCCGCGGTGTGTACTACGGCGCGACCGCGAGCGAGGCCAGTCAGGTCCAGGACGACGAGGTGTACATCGTCGGCGCGGCCAACTCCGCCGGACAGGCGGCGCTGAACCTGGCCCGGTACGCGAAACGCGTCGTGCTCCTGGTCCGCGGCGAGACGCTCGAGACCTCGATGTCGCGGTACCTCGTCGACAAGATCAGCCAGGCTCCGACCATCGAGGTCCGGTGCCGGACCGAGGTCGTCGGCTGCCGCGGCGACGGCCACCTCGAGGCGCTGACGCTCGCCGATCGCCGGTCCGGCCGCGTCGAGGAGGTGCCCGCGAGCTGGCTGTTCATCTTCGTCGGCGCGATCCCGCGGACCGACTGGCTCGGCGACGCCGTCGTCCGCGACGCCAAGGGGTTCGTGGTGACCGGTCCGGACCTGATCGCGCTGAACCGCTGGGCGCTGCCGAGGCCGCCGTACGCGCTGGAGACGAGTGTGCCCGGTGTGTTCGCGGCCGGCGACGTCCGGCTCGACTCGATGAAACGCGTGGCGTCCGCGGTCGGCGAAGGCGCCATGTCGATCTATCTCGTCCACCGCTTCCTTGCGACCGTCTGATGGACGCGGCCGACCTGCGCGACGTCCCGCTCTTCGCGGGGCTGACCGACGCGCAACTCGAGGAGCTGATCGAGGGCAGCACCGAGGTGCCGATCGAACGCGGCGCCGACCTGTTCCACGAGGGCGAACCCGCCGACTACTGGTGGGTGCTCGTCGACGGCGCGATCACACTGCACCGCAAGATCGGCCGCGAGGACACCGTGATGGGCAAGATGGACGTCCCGGGCCGCTGGGCCGGCGGGTTCCGGGCCTGGGACGAGCACGGCCTGTACCTCGCCAGCGGCCGCGGCCTGGCCGAAGGACGTGTACTGCGGGTGCCTGCCGAGCTGCTGCGCGAGCGGATCGACGCCTGGTTCCCGCTCGCCGGGCATCTGATCAAGGGCGTGTACGGGACCGCTCGGGCGATCGAGTCGACCGCACGGCAGCGGGAGTCGCTGATCACGCTCGGCACGCTCGCCGCCGGACTGGCGCACGAGATCAACAACCCCGCCGCGGCCGCGGCACGCTCGGTCAGCGCACTCGACACCGCGTGCGTCACGCTGCTGTCGGCGCTCCGCGGTCTCGCGGAAGGCGAGGCCACTGCCGCCCAGTTCAGTGCGCTCGACGAACTGCGGCTCGAGCTCGGCACGGCGACGGCAGCACCGGATCCGGTGGATCTCGCCGACCACGAGAACACGATCGCGGACTGGCTCGACGACCGCGGCGTCGACCGGTCCTGGTTCATCGCGCCGCCGCTCGCCGCGGCCGGTGCGAGCGTGGACTGGTGCGACCGCGCGGCCGGCGTCCTCGGCGACGCCCTCGGACCCGGTCTCGAATGGGTCGCCAGCACGCTGGCGGCCACGACGCTCCTCGGCGAGGTCAAGGAGTCGACGCGGCGGATCAGCGAGCTGGTCGCCGCGGTCCGCTCGTACTCGCAGATGGACCGCGGCTCGATCCAGACGATCGACGTGACCGAGGGCATCGAGAGCACGCTGGTGATGCTCGGCCACAAGCTCCGCGACGGCGTCGAGGTGATCCGCGCGTACGGCGCCGACGTACCCCGGATCGACGCGTACGCCGGTGAGCTGAACCAGGTGTGGACCAACCTGATCGACAACGCCGTCGACGCGATGGAGGGCGCCGGCACGTTGCGGATCACGACCAGGACGGACGGCGACCGGGTCGTGGTGGAGTTCACCGACACCGGGCCCGGGATGCCGCCAGAGGTCGCGGCCCGCGCGTTCGAGCCGTTCTACACGACCAAGGACGTCGGCAAGGGCACCGGTCTGGGCCTCGATATCGCCCAGCGGATCGTCGCCGAACACCACGGCGGCACGATCGGCATCACCTCACGACCCGGCGAGACGACACTGCAGGTCAGACTGCCCAGACAACCGGCCGGCTGACCTGCCCGGACTTACGTGTCGTGCTCGAGGAGACGGACCCGGGGAACCTTCAGCAGTTTGCGGGCCTTCGTGATCCAGTCGGAGCACAGGAACGCCGCGGCGGTCTCGGGCCAGGCGACGACCACGACCTCTTGGCAGCCGGTGGCCTTCACCATCTGCATCAGCGCGAGCAGCACCTCGCCGTGCGTGATGGAGACGTGCACCGGGTAGCCGCTGGCCGCCCGGAGCTGCCGGGAGCTGTGCTCGATCACCGAGGCGAGATCGACGGCCGGGTCCGCGAGCACCGCCGTCGGTGTTCGCCCCGGGCCCGGCGGCGCCGCCGGCGGACTGATCCGCGCCGACGGTCCGGTCGCCGAGCCGACCACGGACGCCGAGCCGGTCAGACCGGCCACGTCCGCGAACGACGAGCCGAGTAAGGCCATCGGACCGCCGAATCCGCGCTCGGGGTGGCTGGAGACGAGCAGGTGGTAGTCCACGGGTTCCTCACGCTTTGCGTGCAGGGCGGCAACGCGGCGCGCGTCGCCCTCGCTCATCTCCCGCTCGATGAGCACAACCACGTCGTACGTCATGCGTGGCTCCCTTCGCGTCAATTCCGTTGTACTCCTGCACGGGACCGGGCCAAAGCACCGGCCGCGCGTCCGTCACGGAATTGTCAAACTCCTCTCAGGCTCCTCTTAGGGAGTCGCTTCGAGTCTTAGGGAGTCGCTTCGAGGCCGGCGCGGGCGCGGGAGTCGGGGGCCAGGCCGGTCAGCAGGTGCGGCGCGTCGATGAGTGACAGGCTCGCGCCGTCGAGGAGACGCGGGTGCAAGGCATACACCTCCGCGCCCGCGCGCGGCGTGACGTCACCGGTCAGCACGGCCACGAAGTCGGCCCGTTTCGCGGCGTCGGAGTCCCAGCTCCGGTCCGGCTCCAGCCGCAGCGTGACCCGCCGGGCGAACGCCGCCGGCTCCTCGGCCGGGCCGCGGACGTAGCCGACGACCGAGCCGTCGGCGCACCGGACCGCGATCTCGTCGGTCCGCGCGGCCGCGTGCCAGCAGCAGATCTCCCACAGGCTGACCCGGTCGCCCGCGCCGTGCACCTCCTCCATCGTCGCCGCCATCAGCCCGAGATGGCCGCCGTACCGGGCGATGTTGTGGCCGTAGCCGGCCGCGCCGAGGTTCACGTCGTACCAGCGGAGCTCCTTGGTGTGCAGGTCGACGCCGAACGGCAGCAGGATCTTCGCCGGACCGGCCAGGTCGAACCGCTCCACGACCGTCGCCGGGTCGAACAGCGCGTTCGGCTGCCGGAGGACGCCGACGAACCCGCGCTCCAGAGCGTCGAACGGTACGTCGTTGTAGCTGAACACGACCGGCAACAGGTAGCGGCCGCCGACCCGGCGCACCGCGCGCAGGTCGATGTCGACGAACTCCGTCGAACCGTCCGGGCCGGGCGCCGACGTCAGGTCGCCGGAATGCACCAAGGCGTCCTCGTCGAACCGCAGCCGGGTGTAGTCGCACAGCCCGACGAACGCCCACTCCTCGTCGAAGACCGCCACCGACAGGTCGAGATCGATCCGCCGGCCGCGCGGCTCGACCCAGTGCAGGAACAACCGGAGCAGCTGGTCCTGCGGGATCGGGACCGCGCTGCCCCGCGTCATCCGCAGCAGGCTCGACGACGCGCTCCGCTCCGAACCGGGCGCGGCCAGCCGGGCCAGCTCCTCGTCCAGGAACGCTCGCCGCCAGCGCGGCAGACCGGTTGCCCGGCGCAACATTTCGCCGACCAGCACCGCGGACAGCTCGCCGGCGAGCGCGCTCGGCAACGGCTCCCGGTCGTCGACCGCCGTCCAGATCCGGGCCGTCCCGCCGCGGGGGAAGAACAACCGCAGCTCTCCGGGCGGCGTCCGGACCTGGCCGAGGGCGGCCGTCAGAACGGCCGGCGACACGTCCGACACCGCGGTCGTGAGGGCGTCGACGAGGACCGAATGATGCTGCTGCGGAAGTGCGCGCGCGAGGTGCAGCAGCCGGCGCACCAGCTCGCCGGGGCGCTGCATCAGCAGATCGAGCGCCTGCTCCGGCCGCCCTTGGACGAAAGCACCCTCGACGCGTGCGGCGAACGTGCTCATCACGAGCCGCCCGTCCTCCACGCGCACCAACGGATGCCGGGCGGCCGCACCCGCCACCGCCCGGCCGGCCGCGGTCCCGAGATCCAGGTCGGTCCGCCGCAGGACCGCGAAGGCCAGCGCGGCGACCGGGAAGCGGGTCGCGAACTCGAACGGATGCAGGTTCTCCCCGATCCGCTTCCAGGCGCGCTCGTGGCGGAGCATGTCCTCCACGAGCGTCTCGACGGGCAGCCGGTCGAGACGCTGCAGCACGAGCCGTCGAGTTGCCCGCGGCAACGACCGGCGCCGGGCCGGCGGCGTCCGCAACCCGGGGTCGGCGTCCATCAGCGCGAACACCAGTCGCAGGACGTCGGTCGCGGTGCCGGCGCGATCGATCAACGCGGGCTCGTCCGCGAGGAAGTGCGCGAGGACCAGCGCCCGGGTCTCGCGGACCGGGATGTCCGCGGGGACCCAAGCCGGGCCGGCGCCGTCGAGCAGCACCAGCAGATCGGCCCGGTCCGCGGCCGACAAGGGGGCTCGTCGTGCGAGCAGGACCTCGACGGTCTGGCGGACCGAGTCGGCCGTGGCCAGGGAGAGCAGCCGCAGACGATCCGAACGGACATGCGCGGGCGGCTCCTCGGCGAGTGCCGGCTTGAGGAACGGATCGCCGGGGTCGATGCGCCGGAGGCAGAGTGGACAGGCACTGAGGTCGGTGCCGTCCCAGCAGGTGCGGCAGACCAGGTGCGCGCAGGGGGCGACCGCGTGCACGGAGGCCGTGTCACCGCAGAGCACGCACGGCTGCTCCGGCTCCTGCAGCAGCCGCGCGAAGACCCGGTTCACGTAGAAGGTCTCGGTATTGCCCGGAACGGTCTCCGGGAAGCCACGGAACAGCGGTGTGTGGTCGGCGTCGGCGCCTGACTCGGCGTCGAGCAGCTCGAGCAGCGCGCTGCCGAACCCGGCCAGTGCGGGCGCCGACAGCGCGGCGCAGTGCCGGTACAGGCCGACCGAGAGCAGGAGGCCGCGCTGGATCAGGTCGGCCTGGAGGGCGGACAGGCCCGCCTGGATCGTGAGCGGGCGGCGCAGCCACTGCCAGGCGGAGCGCCGGACCGGCGGGGTCAGGGCGGTGGCGTCGACGAGCCGACGGCGGCGCAGCAGCACGGCCGCCCGCGGGTCCCCTGATGGCTCCGGCATGCGCGACTCCCCCGGGTGAGCACGGTGTGTGTGCGTCTGTCAGGACGGCGCCAGGGGCGGAGAGCGGACGCGCTACTTGGCCTGGTGAAGGAGAAGGAAGCACGTCCAGGAGCCGCCCCTGGCACCGAGAACGCTACCGGGCGCCACCGACAGTTTCGGTGCGCTCGCCGGGCCCACAAAGAAGAGCTCCGGTAGCAGGGTCGGGGCCGCCCCGCCCAGACCCCGCTACCGGAGATCTCCAGAGTAGAACGTTCACCCAAATCGCGCGCCACCGGGTCCCCGATTCGGCGGTGAACTGGCACTGATGCGCCGCGCCGGTGACCGACGGCAGGCAGCAGGCCACGGACCGTGAACGCCGATACCCACGCGAAAATCACGGGTAAGGTCAATTCACGAGGCGTCGGGGTTCAACTCGTGAATACCTTCTCCGGAACGTAAGAAATGCGTTAAGAAATACCGCCGGTCACCAGTCGTTACCGCCACCGGAGAACCAGTCGTTACCCGCGCCGGAGAACCAGTCGTTACCGCCGGTGAACCAATCGTTGCCACCGTCGAACCAATCGTTGCCGCCGGTGAACCAGTCGTTGCCGGTACGGACGGTACGGACGGAGTGCGCTGGGATCTGCATGGTTTTCGACCCTTCTCGATGCTGACCAACTGGTGGAATGCCCGGGACACCGGGGTGACCTGACGTGAACAGGTCGTTACTATGAACACATAACCGCTCAGATCTACCGCTTGTGAGGCTGATGATGATTCTGATCGGTCGGAGCAACGGGTTGCCACCCAGGCAATGGAAGCTCTGGTCACTGCCCAGGACCGCATTGGCTTATGTGATCGCGATTGACGTGATTGCGGTGACGATAACCACACTCGCGGTCCGGAGCACGGCCGTCGGGCCGAATTCCGGGGTCACGCATTCGGAGTGGGTGGCGTTCGTCGTCCTGGCGGTGGCCTCGACGCTGCACCTGGAGTGTGCCCGCGGAATCGAGCGCCGACGCGAGCTGGCCGCGAACACCTCGCCGCACACCAACCTGAAGTGCTTGTGGATCTTCGCGGCGCTGCTGCTGCTCCCACTGTCGCTGGTCATCCCGCTGGTGGTGCTCTCGTACACGTACTCCTGGTTCCGGGTCTACGGACGCACCATCGCGCACCGCAAGGTCTTCTCGACGGCGACGTACATCCTGGCCAGCGCGGCGTCGGCCGCCGTGCTGCGGGCCGGCGGCCTGCTGGAGGCGCCGCGGGTGCCGACCGGTTTCTGGTCGCTGCTGGTGGTGCTGGCCGCGGCCGCGACCTGGTGGCTGGTGAACTACGCGCTGGTGATCGGCGCGATCCTGCTCTCCAGCCCAGAGGCCACCGCGCGTGAGGCGCTCGGGGACCTCTCCAACCAGTTGGTCGTGTGCGCCGGCCTGGGTCTCGGAATCGCGATCGCCGCGGTCCAGACGTCGTACCCGTGGGTCGTTCCGGTGCTGATGGTGACGGTGCTGGCGCTGCACAGGGACCTGCTGCTCCCGCAGTACCAGCGAGCCGCCGGCATCGACAACAAGACCGGCCTGGCCACCTCGTCGTACTGGGCGAGCGCGGTGCCCGCGGAGCTCGCCCGTGCGGACACACTGCGCAGCACGGTCGGCCTGCTGATGCTGGACCTGGACAAGTTCAAGGAGATCAACGACACCTACGGGCACCCTGCCGGCGACGAGGCGCTGCGCGCTGCTGGTGAAGCGATCCGTGCGGAGGTGCGGAACGGCGATCTGGTCGCGCGGGTGGGTGGAGACGAGCTGGCGGTGCTGCTGCCGGGTGCGTTCGAGTCCGAGGTGCTGGAGATCGCGGAGCGGATCAGGGAGCGCCTGGTGGGCCTCACGGTCGCGGTCAGCACGACGGACGGGCGGACGACGACGCTCGACGGCGTGCCGGCCTCGTTCGGCGCGGCCGTGTACCCGGAGGTCGCGAGCACGATGGACCAGCTGATCCTGGCCGCCGACGACGCCCTGCTCACGGCCAAGCGGTCCGGGCGGAACAAGATCGTCGTCGCCCGCCCGAACCAGCCTGCAGACCATCCCGCTCTCCAGGCGGACAAAGCTGCTGAGCAGGAGTCAGCGCCGGAGACTGATCAGCGCCTTACCCCGTAGCGTGCGGTTCTCGAGCGCCCGATGCGCGTCGGCCACGTGGTCGAGGTCGTACACCTGATCGACGACCGGCCGGAGGTCCCCGGCCGCCGCCCGGGCGATCACGTCGGCGCCCGTGACGGCCGTCGTCGTGGAGTCGGCGCGAAGGTCCATGATGCCCTTCACGGTGATGCCGCGCCGCTCGGCCTCGGCAGGGTCGTACGCCGCGAATCCGCCGCTCGGCGCGCCGTGGGCGGAGAACCAGCCGCCGTCGGTGACCACGCTGAACGCGGCCGCACCGAGTTCGCCGCCGGCGCCTTCGAACACGATGCCGGCGCCGCGTCCGTTCGTTGCCTCGAGCACTGACTTCTCCCAGCCCGGCCTGCTGTAGTCGAGCAGGACGTCGGCGCCCTGCGCCCGGCTGAGCTCGAGCTTCTCGTCGCCGCGGGCGGCTGCGACGACACGGGCTCCGGCCTGGTGGGCAAGCTGGATCAGGAGCAGACCCATTCCGCCGGCGGATGCGGTGATCAGGACGTCCTGGCCGGCCATCGGCGGCGCGAGTTCCTCGAGCATGAGAGCCGTGAAGCCGTCGCCGTACACCGCGACCGCGGTCGGCAGGTCGAGCTCCGGCGGCACCTCGACCAGGTCGGTCGCGGTCAGGGCGAGTTCGGCGTGCGCACCGAAGGCGACGCCGCGACCGACGACGGTCTTGCCGATCCAGTCCGCATCCACACCGGGACCAGTTGCGCGCACCTGTCCGCCGAGATTGGTGCCCGGCACGTACGGCGTTCGCACGTCGAAGAACTCGCCGTACGCGCCCCGCCGGATCGCGGTCTCGACGAAGATCACGTCCGCGATCGCGACCTCGACGAGCACCTGCCCGGCCGCGGGCTCGGGATCCGGGACCTCATGGGTCTCGATCACGTCCGGACCGCCGAACCTGGTCACCACTGCTGCACGCATATCCACACTCTCCGGTTTGTCGTCGGGAGCTTCCGAGCGTGCAACCTCAACCGGAGTTCAGGTCAAGTCGGACTTGTCGGTGGTCCGGCGTACTGTGCAGGGCATGTTCGACGCCGTCTTCGTGCCCGCCGACCCGCCGCGCGCGGGCCGGCTGGCGTTGTACGGCGACCTGGCCGGCTCGGGCGAGGCGGCTGACGGCACCGTCGACGTCGTCCTCCCCCGCGGCATCACAGTCCGCCGCAGGACCGTCCCGGCCCGCTTGCTGTCGATGGAAGAGGTGCTGGCCCGGCTGACCGAGCCGGACTCCGACCGCGACGCGACGGGAAGCTGGGCGGCATGGCGGGCGGCGGGGCTGGCGGGACTGGTGCTGATCGGGCGTGGGCGGTTGGTCCCGGACCACAGCCCGGAGGGGTACGGCGCGTGGCGGGTGGCTCCGCTGGACCCGATCGACCGCGCCTGGCTGCGGAACCTGGGCGCCGCCATGCCGGCGTACGGTCATGCCCTGCCGATCGACGGCACCCGACCCGTGCGGCTGCGAGAGCCGGAGCCGCTGATCCGTGCGTTCTGGGACGCGCTCGCGGACACGCTTGTCCGCACTCCCGCGGCGGCTGTCGCCACGCGTCCCGGCGCCGCGCCGTTCGCGGCCATCGAGCCGGCGGCCCTGCCCGGAGCGACGAGTTGGCTGGACGAGACCGCCCTGGCCGAAGAGGCCGGCACCCGCCTGGTCCTCCGCATCGAGCCGCCCGACTCCGCCGACGCGCTCGACTTCCGGGCGGTTCTGCAGTTGCGGAGCGGGGTCGACCCGAGCCTGCTCGTCGACGTCGCGGACATGTGGAACGCACCCGCCGCCGTCCTCACCGCCCTCGGTGAACGCGCGGAGACCGATCTCCTGCTCGCTCTGCGCCGCGGTGCGCGGGTCTGGCCGCCACTCGGCTCGGCGCTGCGAGACGCCGCGCCCGAAGAGGTTCCGATCGACGATGTCGCGCTCGAGGAGCTCGCTGAAGGCAGCACGGCGCTGGAGGGCGCCGGCATCGAGGTGCTCTGGCCGACCGAGCTCTTCGCCGGCGAGCTGGCCGTCCGCGCCACCGTCGCGACGCCGTCCCCCGGCGCCGTCACCGGCCCCGATTTCAGCCTGACCGATCTGGTCGCGTTCCGCTGGCGTCCCACCCTCGACGGCGAGGACCTGACCGAGGCCGAGGTCTCCGCACTCGCCGAGGCCAAGCGCCCGATGATCCGGATGCGCGGCCGCTGGATCCGGGTCGACCACGACATCGTCCGCCGGCTCCGCAACGGTTCCGGGCGCAAGCTCACCGGCGCCGAAGCGCTCGGCGCCGCGCTCACCGGGACGATCGACGTGGACGGCGAGCTCGTCCCGTTCGACGCCGACGGGTCGCTGGCCGCGATGCTCGGCCGGCTGCGCGCCAGCGAGGAGCCGGCATCGCTCGCCGAGCCCGCCGGGCTGCGCGCGACACTTCGCGACTACCAGCGCCGCGGCGTCGCCTGGATGGCGCAGCTGGCCAACCTCGGCCTCGGCGGCTGCCTCGCCGACGACATGGGCCTCGGCAAGACCATCCAGGTGATCGCGCTGCACCTGCAGCTGGCAGGACGCGGACCGACCCTGGTCGTCTGCCCGTCGACACTGCTCGGCACCTGGGAGCGTGAGTTCGAGCGGTTCGCCCCCGACGTGCCCACGCGCCGCTACCACGGCGCCGGCCGAAACCTCAGCGAACTCGCCCCGGACGAGGTCGTGCTCACGACGTACGGCGTGGTGCGCCAGGATCACCGGGTGCTCGGTGAGATCGCGTGGGGCCTGGCCGTCGCCGACGAGGCGCAACACGCGAAGAACCCGCTGTCCCGCACCGCCCGCGCTCTGCGAACGTTGCCGTCAGCAACCAGGATCGCGCTGACCGGGACACCGGTGGAGAACCGGCTGTCCGAGCTGTGGTCGATCCTCGACTGGTCGGCGCCGGGGCTGCTCGGGACGCTCGACCGGTTCCGCCACGACGTCGCCGTACCGGTCGAGCGGTTCCACGACGAGGAGGCGACCGCCCGGCTCGCGCGGGTGACCCGCCCGTTCCTGCTCCGGCGGCGCAAGAGCGATCCGGGGATCGCTCCCGAGCTGCCGCAGAAGACCGAGCACGACGTCGTCGTCCCGCTGACCACCGAGCAGGCCACGCTGTACCAGGCCGTCGCGAAGGAGACGCTGGCGAAGATCGAGGAGGCGGAGGGCATCGCGCGGCGCGGGCTCGTGCTGAGTCTGCTCACGCAGTTGAAGCAGGTGTGCAACCATCCGGCGCAGTTCCTGCACGAGCCCGGCCCGCTCGAGCGCCGCTCCGGCAAGCTCGCGGCGCTGGACGAGTTGCTCGACGTGATCCTGGCCGAGGGCGAGTCGGTGCTGATCTTCAGTCAGTACGTCGAGATGTGCCGGCTGATCGAGGCGCATCTCGCGGCGCGGCAGGTCAAGACGCTGTTCCTGCACGGCGGCATCGGGGTGCGCAAGCGCGAGGAGATGGTCACGCAGTTCCAGTCCGGCGAGGCTCCGGTGTTCCTGCTGTCGTTGAAGGCCGGCGGGGTCGGGCTGACGCTGACGCGGGCAACGCATGTCGTGCACTACGACCGGTGGTGGAATCCGGCCGTCGAGGACCAGGCGACGGACCGCGCGTACCGGATCGGCCAGGACCAGCCGGTGCAGGTGCATCGCCTCGTCACCGAGAACACGCTCGAGGACCGGATCGCCACGGTGATCAACGCGAAGCGGGATCTCGCGGACGCCGTCGTCGGCTCGGGTGAGGCGTGGCTGAGCGAGCTGTCCGACACGGAGCTGACCGAGCTGGTCGAGTTGTCGACAGGGCCGGCTCGGTCCGGGGCGGCGAGTGCCTACAACCCTTCTGCCGTTGGGAAATCCGATGCCTGACGACGAGCGTAGGCCAGGGCAAGGCCGCGCCCGGCAGACCGACAGCCCGGCGCAGCCGGCTGCGGCGGGGCCGGCGTGGTGGCGGAGCCGCGAGGACGCGGGGTTGCCGGCTGCCAAGGGGCCGGGGAGCCGGCGGTCGTTCGGGGCGACGTGGTGGGGGCGCGCTTGGTTGGAGGCGCTGGAGCAGCGGGCCCGGCTCGATCCGGGCCGGCTGTCGCGCGGCCGGTCGTATGCGCGGCGTGGCAGTGTGCTCGAGCTGACCGTCAGCCCGGGCGAGGTCCAGTCCGTGGTGCAGGGCAGCCGCGTCACGCCGTACCAGGTGACCGTCCGGATCCGTGCCTTCTCCGCGGACGAGTGGGACGCCGTGCTCGAGATCGTCTCGGCGCAGATCGGGCGGGTCGCGGCGCTGCTCGACGGCGAGTTGCCGCCGGAGGTCGTGGACGACGTCCGGGCGGCCGGGCTGGATCTCCTGCCGGGCGCGGGCGAGGTCCTGACGAACTGCAGCTGCCCGGACTTCGCCGTACCGTGCAAGCATTCCGCGGCGGTCTGCTATCTGGTGGCCGATGCGCTCGACGACGACCCGTTCGCCTTGCTCCTGCTGCGCGGCCGACGCAAGGACGAGCTGCTCGCGGCACTGCGGTCCCGCCGCGGCGGGACCGCCGAACCGCCCGCTCCCCTTCGCGCTCCCGCCCCCGCAGGCATCCCAGCAATCGCCGCCTTCGCCCGTCACCTCTCCACGACATCAGGTCCCCCGACCGTTCCGGTGCCCGTGCCGCCCCGGCCACTAGCCGCTCCCGGGCTGCCGACGGCAGTCAAGGTGCTGGATCCACCGCGCTCCTCGGGCGTCGACATCCGCGACCTGGTCGCGCTGGCGACCGACGCCGCCCGTAGGGCCTGGGAGCTGGCCTCCGGCGACGCCAACCTCGCCCTGACGTACCAACAGGACCTCGCGCGACGAGCCGCGGATCTTCTCGGTACGCCGGCCCTCGCCGACCTGGCTCATCGCGCCGACATGTCCGCCCGCGAACTCACCACCTGGGCCACCGCCTGGCATCACGCCGGCCCTGGCGGTCTGGCCGTCACCGCCGACGCGCCGCACGACGTCGACCCCGACGCCCTGACCGATGCAGTGGCTGCCCTCCCGAACGCCACCGTCGAAGCCAACCGCGTCACCGCCGGCAAGCTCCAGCTCCGCCTCGGCCAGGACAACCTCTGGTACCGCTTCGACCAGAGCTTCAACGACTGGACCCTGACCCGCCGACCAACACCAGACCCTCAGGACCTCGTCTAGCCCGCCCGACCGCCGAGTCGTGAGATTCGGTCGCGAACAGGAGCCCGGATCCACGACTCGTGGGAGCGGGTGTCGACCGATCGCCACGACTCGGCGGGTCTAGCGGGCCTCGACGAAGGCCTTGGCGAGGCGGGAGATGAGGTTGTACGGGATGGGCTCGGCAAGCGGGAACTTCAGCGTGTACGCCGTACCTCCTCCAGCGCCACCCGCACCTCGGCCGGGAACGACGCGATGTACTCGTCCACACTCCCGAACCTCGTACCCATCCCACCATCGTGCCCCACACCCCCTCTCCCCTGTCCCGGCCTTGGTGGGCTGAGACCACAACTGGTGGGCTGGGACCAGAACTCGTGGGTTGATACCTGCTATTTCAGGTCTCCGGGTGCCAGTTCCCGTCCCGGGACACCAACTCCCGCCTCGGGAGGCTAGGTGGGGCGGCGGAGGGAGGTGTGTTCTTCGAGGGCCGCGACCAGGTGGCCGGCGATCTTCGCGTGGCCGGCGACCGTGGGGTGGACGAGGTCGGTGCAGTCGTCCTCGGTGATCCAGCCGGTGGAGTCGACACAGACCAGGTCCGGGTCGTCGACGGTCTTCACCGCGGCCTGGATCGTCTCCGCGTGCTTCCCGCTGAACGGGGTGAGCGCCACGATCGTCGCCGACGGGTACGCCGCGCGCACCCGGCGTACGTAGTCCGTGTACTCCTCGATCTCCAGTGTCGGGTCGTTCACGCCGAGGTTGACCACGATCACGTCGGACGGCTCGACCCGCTCGGCCGGCGAGCCGGCGAAGTTCCACCCGAACGAGTCCACCCCGGCGGGCACCTCGCCGTTGCCCGGCTTGCTGATCCCCTGGCTGCCGAACCCGACCTGGTACGCCGTGGCGCCGAACGCCCGCGCGGTGAGATACGCGTACGACGTCGTACCGTCGGCGCCCTCGGACTCCGGATGCTCGCTCAGCGACCGCACGCCCTGCGTGATCGAGTCGCCGTAGAACTCCAGCCGCGGGCCGCCCGGCCGGCCGCTGAGCCGCAGCCGCGACTTCACGTCCAGCACCAGACCGGCGAACACGACCGCACACTCGAACGGCGGGTTCCACCGGTTGACGTGCTCGTTCACGTCCTTGACCACGACCTCGACCCGGTGCCGGCCGTCGGGCGCCTCGACCTCGACGACCGGCTCCTCGATCACGTGCAGCCGGGGCTCGCCGTCGTCGACCGTGATCCACAGGTGCGGCGCCACCGACAGCCCGTCGGTGTCGAACAGCAACTGCAGCCGCTCACCGGCGTACGAGAACGAGATCCGCGACCCGGAGTTGACCGTGATCGCGACGCCGGGCTGGTGTCCCCACTGTCCTTCCAGGACGATACGCGGATCGGACGGGGCGACGACCTCACCTGGCTCGAACGGCACGGCACACTCCTGGTCTTCGGCTTCGACGGCGATGCCATTGTGCCCAATACGTCACCAGCCTTCCTTCCGGGCCCGCGCTTCGAACAGCAGGATCCCCGCCGACAACGCGACGTTCAGTGAGTCCGCCTGGCCGAGCATCGGGATCGACACCGCATCGAACCCCTCGTCGTGCCACGCCCGCGACAGGCCCGACCCTTCCGAGCCGACGACGAACGCGGTCGGGCCGTCGTACCGCGGGACCCGGTAGGTGCCCGTCGCGGCCGGGTCCGCGAGATGCACGCGGAACCGGTGGCTGCGCAGCCAGGCGGCCGCGGCCGGGATGTCGTCGAACTCGACGATCGGCGTCGAGAGGACGGTGCCGCGGCTCGCCGAGTACACGGCGGGATGGGTGGGGCGTGCGCGGCGGCTGGTGAGGACGAGGCAGTCCGCGTTGGCGGCGTCCGCCGTACGGATCAGGGTGCCGAGGTTTCCGGCGTACTCGACCCCGTCGGCGACCAGGACCAGTGACCGGCTGGTGAACCGGAACGTGTGCGGCCGCCATTCCGGCAGGCGCGCGATCGAGATCAGGCCGTCCGAGCGGGTCTTGCGGGACAGGCGGGTGAGCAGCTTCTCCGAGATGCGGTACACCTCGGTTGCGCGCTCGGCGATCCGATCGACGTCGGTCGCCCCGGCTTCCGGGCACCAGAAGAAGGTCTCGATGGTGGCGGTCGTGGTCAGCAGGCGGTCGTGTTCCCAGGTGCCTTCGACCATGATCCGGCCGGGTGAACCGTCCCTGCGCAGCGTGAGCAGGTCACGGACACGGGGGTGTTGCGCGCCGATGGAACGCGCGTTGTGCACAGTCATGTGCAAGCTCCGAACGGAGAGAATCAGCAAGCGCGCCGGGGACACGACGGTCCACTCCGGCGGGGCGACACCCGCGGGTGCCGTGGTACTGACGCGGCCTTCCCGACCGCGTCAGCCAAGGATTCTCATCACGTATCGGATGGTAGGCAGCCGCGGATCCGCCGTCATCCGGTTTTCCACAGGCCGCTGGCGGGTGAGTTTTGGTCTGTCGGTGCTGGTGGCTAGAGTCCTTTTCTCTGATAGCCGCGCTATCACACGGGAGGGAGTGCGGATGGACGCGACACTGCTCGACGCCGAGGCCGAGGCGGCTGTGCTGCGGGTCTACCGTCAGGTGTTCGCCGTGCTCGCCCGTGAGGCCGGCGCGATGATCGTCGACCCGGACCTGCTCGACGTGGACCAGGCGATCCTCGACGCGTTCGCCGAGGCCGGCAGCGACGGGCTGACCGTGGAGCAGGCCACCCTCGCCTGCCGGGCGTATCCGCACGACGTGATCGTCCGCCGCTTCGACCTCCTCCGGCAGTACGGCGCGATCACCAAACTCGTCGACCGGCCGAACGAGTTGCGCCACCGCGCCGCCTTCGCGCCGTACGTGATGCTGATGTTCCTGCGCCGGATGTCGGTCCAGGGCGGCCAGGCCGAGCTGCACCAGCTGCTCACCCTCGAGGCGCACAGCGTCAGCGACCCGCAGGCGACCGCGGCCGACGGCCAGGCCTCCATCGGCCGGCTGACCAAGGTCTTCCGCCTGCTCGGCAACGAGCTCGCGATCCTGGTCTCGACCAGCACCACCGCCCAGCTCCGGGAGAACGCTCAGCTCGCCTGGGGCAACGAGCGCCTGATCGAGCAGGCGGAGAAGGTGCACCGGCTGGTCCTGGACCGCTGGCCGTCGCTGCATCGGGACTGCACCTCGCTGCGCATGTCCCTGGCGGCGTATGCCGACGCCGTGCAGCTCGCCGCCGGCCGCCTGGTCGAGCGAGCCGGCACGACGCGGGCGCTCGGCCTGCTGCCCATCGAGACCTGGCTGACGTTCACCCGCGGCAGCGAGCCCGACGTGCTGGCTGCCGTGCTCGACGGGTTGTTGTTCGACGCTCCGGCGCCGGACTTCTCCGCGCAGACGATGGTCGAGGCGGTGGAGACCGGCCGTCGCAGCGGCAGCGCGCGGATGGCGCCGCCGCGGCCGACCGCGGACGCGGACGCACCGGAGTCCGCCGCAGCAACCGACCGCGAAGACCTCCGGGCCGAGGCGGAGCGAGTGCTCGCCGGCCGGCCGGCCGTCGACATCGTCGAGGTCATCGACGAGGCGGGCGACTGGATCACCGCCCGCCGGGTGCTCGCCGAGCTGACCGCGGCGCACCTGCACGACGAGCTCGACTACGAGCTCGTCTGGTCCGACGGCATGCGCATCGACCCGGCCGCCGGCACTCCCTGGGCCACCGAGGGCGTGTTCCGGAGGGTGTCCCGTTGAGCAGCGAAGCCGTCGAGCGGCGGCTGTACAACGCGCTGTGGTGGGCGAAGGTGCAGTCGGCGGGCCCGCTCGAGGTGGATCCGGACACGCCTGTCGTCGCGGGCCTCACCCGCGCGGCCTCGCCGGACGGGTCGACGGTCTGGCTGGTGCCGACGCTGCCGTCGGGTGCTGGGCACGGTGTGCTCGAGGAGCTCGGCGCTCCCCCGGTCGCCGTCGAGCAGCCGAACGAGACGGCCCGCATCCTCGCGATCTGTGTCGCCTGCTGCTGGACCGATCGCAGCGCGCCCGCCTGGCCGGGTGAGACCGGCACGCTCGCGCAGATCCGGGCGGTGTACGCCGGGATGCGCGGCCGCCCCGAGCAGTCGAGCGACCTCACCCTGATCATCGGCAGCCTCCGCCGCCTGCACGCCACCCACTGGCTGCTCTGGAACGACAAGGCCGGCGAGGTCCGCCTCGGCCCCCGCGTCATCACCTGGACCCCCGCAGACCTGGCAACCCTCCGAGACCTCTGCCGCCACCTCCCAGACCCACCACCGGCAGTCCTCTCCCCCCACTCACCCACCACACCCCCGCCCGCCGAGTCCCTCCCGGATCCCGCCCCGGCACAGACCGACGCCGGCCAGGAATCGGAGGTGCCGGGTGACTGAGAAGCATGCGTTGTTCGATTCGTTGCTGCAGGATCTCAGCGATCGCTCCCGTGACGAGGTGCTCGCCGCGTTCAGCGCGGTGCAGTATGCGGCGCACCCGGTCGCCGAAGTCCAGCTCGCCGGGCTGCGCGACGTCACGTTGCGCCGCCAGGTGCAGCGCATGCTGAAGCTCATCGGCCGCACCCTCGTCCACGTCGACGGCACCCATTGGACCGCCGGGTACGACGACGACATCGCGGCCGGCCTGGCCGCACAGGGCTGGCAGCCGTTGTCCGTCGTCGACCGCGCGGTGCTGGTGCTCGTGCTGGTCCACTCCGTCGCGATCCCGCGCAGCGAAGGCATCCTGACCGGCGACAGCTGGAAGTCCGCGCGACCGACCACGGTCGACGAGCTGCGCACCAGCAGGATCAGCGGCGAGGAGCGGCGCCTCGCCCTGCAGCGGTTGCGCGCCGCGGGCCTGATCCAGCTGTCCGGCGATCACTCCGGCGGCCCGGCGTACATCCCGGGACCGCAGCTGCAGCGCCTGACACCGGCCGCCCGCCGCCGCCTCCAGGACCAACTGATCCTGGCCGCCGCGCCGGCCAGCCCGATCGCCGAAGCCATCCGCGCCCGCAACGGCGTCCCAGCAGAAGTCAGCACTACAACGGGAGATGATGCATGAGCGAGCGCAGCGAGCTCATCATTCAACACAGCGCGGGCCGTGCCTCAGCCGCGCCCGGAGCGAAGCGAGGACGCGGATGAGCTTCGCTGCTGCTGGTGAGGACGGGCCGTTCGACATCTTGGGGTCGAAGGTGCTGCTGGGGGTCCAGGTCGTCGACCTGTCGCGCCTGTCGACGCACCCCATCCCGATGATCGGCCGCGGCCTGATCACCGTCGCCGGTCAGGGCCCGACCGACTCCAACGGCGCCGGCAAGTCGTCGTGGATCGCCGCGCTCAGCCTGCTGCACGCCGACGACCAGTGGCGCCTCACCAGCGGTGCTCCGGGCGCGGCCGAGCTGCTGTTCACCGCGGAGGCGGCCGGCCAGGAAGGCAACTGGTCGAACGTCGACCGCGGCTACATCGTCGGCGTCTTCTCCGACCCGGACCTGACCGACCTCGACGAGATCGAGGCGGCCGCCGTCACGATCTGGATCCGCATCAACCGCAAGGCGTCGTACATCGACCTGCGCTGGAAACAAGGCCTGCACATCCCCTACGGCGAGACCGAGGCGGAGCGTGCCGCCGGCGCCGACGCGCTGTGGGCCGCCCTCCCGCACTCGAACGGCCGCACCGACTTCCACGCCAACAAGCTCTCCCACGTGCTGTACGGCGGACAGGTGCGCTGCGTCTCGTTCCTGTCGACGTCGGTCCGCTCCAGCCCCACGGCGAATCTGCTCGCCGAGCCGCTCAACGAGCTCGGCCCGGCCCGTATCTTCAACGCGATCGCGACGCTCACCGGGCTCGATCACGAGCTCGAGCAGGAGCAGGCACACCGTTCCGCCGAGCACACCCAGCGCGAAGCGACCAAGCAGGCGACCGCCGACCTGCAGCGCTGGGAGCAGGAGATGGCGACTGTCGAGGCGGGCATCCTGCAGCGCGCCGCCGCCCGCGAAGCACTCGCCGCGGCGAAGGAGTCCTGGCAGGCGCGCTCGGCGCGGCACCTGATCGACGGCTCGGCGCGCAACGACGAAATCCTGCAGGAGTTGGCGGTTCTGGACGAGCGGGTCGCCGAGCAGGAGGCCCGGAAGGAAGCGGTCGACGCCGAGATCGATGCCTTTGGCAACGAGGAAGGCCTGCTCCGCGACGTCCAGCTGACCCGCCAGGAGCGGGACAAGCTCGACGCCCGCGACCGGGAGCTCGACCTGGCGCAGCGTTCGGTGCGGGAGCAGCTGGAGCGTCTCGGCCAGGAGCATCGGCGGCTGCTGGAGGCGGGTCGTTCGGCGGACGGCCGCGACCTGGCCGCGGCCGGCGAGGAGCAGGCCGAGGCCCGTGAGATCCTCGAGGAGCACATCGGCCGCGACCACGCGGCACGCGTCGCGGTCGAGCACGCGACAGCCGATCTCCGCGAAGCCGAGAGCGGTCAGACGGTGTCGGCGCCGCAGCAACAGGTCCTGGAGAACGCGGGGATCGAGTGCGGCGCGCTGACCGACATCACCGAGCTGCCGGCGTCCGACCGCGCCGAGTGGGAGCCGCGCCTGGCGCCGTACCGCGAGGCAGTCGTCATCGACGCCGCCGACGCGCAGGTCGCATCGACCGCCCTGGCCGACGCCGGGTATGCCGGATTCGTGCTGGTGCTGGCGAACCGGCCCGGGGCGAAGCCGTCCGGGAAACGCGGACCGACGTCCGCGGACAAGCGATTCGTTCTGGACGCGTTCTTCGCCGCGATCGGCGACCGCGCGACCAAGGACCACATCGACGACGTCGCCGGTGTCGTCGCCGTCGGGCAGTTCGACGAGCCGATCACCGGCCGGACCGCGCGGATCGAGGCGGCCCGGCGCCGCGTCGAGGCCGCGGTCGAGGCCCGCGCCGCAGCATCCGCGGCGCTCGAGCAGGCCCGGGCCCGGGTCGAGCAGGCAGAGCGCCGTACGGCGGCCGCCCGCGCGCTCGCCGACGCGGAAGCGGTGCAGGAGCAGATCCTCGCGCTGCGCGAGACCGTCGACCGGCACGAGACCGATCGTGACTCGCTCGCACCGCAACTGCAGGCGGCGAAGGAGTCGGCCGAGACCGCCGCCGGCCAGCAGCTCGTCCGCGACGAGCGGCTGAAGAACCTCGAGGCGACCCGCCGCGACCAGGACCGGATCCTCGACGAGTTCACCGCCCGCCGGCTCGCGCTCCGCGAGGAGCAGACCGCACTCGACCTCACCACCCGGACCACGGCGTGGGGCGGGACGCCCGCCGAAGCGGAGGAGTTCCTGCTCGGGCTGCCCGACGACGCGCAACGCCGCACGACCGCCGACTGGAACCATCAGGCCTGCACGCAGCTCGACGACGTCATCCGCCGCTGCTTCCCGAACGCCCGCTCCCGCGAGGAGATCCCCACCGAGCTGTGGGAGATCCTCAACGGCCCGGACGGCTGGACGAACGGCACGCTCGGCGACCGCGTCGGCCTGGTCCCGGCCCTGCACCGGACGCTGAGCAGCCATCTCGCCCAGCACGAGACGTTCGACAGCCTGCAGCAACAGCAGATCGCCAGCCAGCGCGCCGAGCGGAACGCCGCGCTCGAGCGCGCCCGCGAAGGCCTCGGCGAGGCCGAGAGCACGGCCCGCGCACACCGCGCGTCCCTTGCCGACGGTATCAAGGCGCGGCTCCGCCTGGTGTCGCAGGAGTTCGACCGCCTCGACCAGCAGTACGGCGGGTACGGCGCGAAGCTCGAGTTCCCCGAGCCCGATCCGCCGGCCGAGCCGGACAAGCCGTGGCGCTGGACCGTCACGCCGAAGTGGCGCCGGTCCGAGGGCGGCCCGTTCTCCGCGTTCAACGTCAAGGGCAACACCGCCCAGATGGACGAGAAGGCGGTGAAGCTGGTGTGCGCGGCCGCGCTCGCCGGGGGCTCGGACCGTCCGCTGCTGCTGATCCTCGACGAGCTCGGCCGCAACCTCGGCTCGCAGCACCGGCGCGAGGCGGTGGCACTGTTCGAGCAGATCGGCCGCGACCGGAACATCACCGTGATCGGCGCGCTCCAGGACGACATGGAGCGGTACGCGCTCGCCTCGTCCCGGCTATATGTGAAGCTCCGGCGCAGCTCGGACACCATGCCGTACAACCAGGCGCCGGTGGTGAAGGGCAACGAGGACAACGCGGCCCGGGTCGAGCTGCTCCGCGAGTGGATGACATCGTACCGCGGTTCGACGCCGACCCTCGAGCTGGCCTCGCCGACGCTCACGTAGTCCGACAATTTCCGACAGAAACAATCACCCGAGGCCTTGACCTCGGGTCGTGGGTCCGCATACTCACCAGGTGAGAGCGCTCTCTTCCTACCGCCCCAGGGAGATCCACATGCTGCCGCGACTCCGCCTGCTCACGCTGCTGCTCGGCCTCATCGCCGTGCTCCTGACACCGCTCACCGCGAGCGCGTTCGCCCCGAAGCCGCCGCCGTTGACGACACCGTGGACCAATCAGGTGTCGGTGACCGACCCGCTCCCGGAGTACCCGCGGCCGCAGCTGACGCGGACCGAGTGGCAGAGCCTCAACGGCGTCTGGCAGTTCGCACCGACCAGCGATCTGAACAATCCGCCGACCGGGACGCTGCCCGAGGAGGTGCTGGTCCCCTACCCCATCGAGTCGGCGCTGTCCGGGATCCAGCGCCACGAGAACCGGATGTACTACAAGCGCACCTTCACCGTCCCGGCGAGCTGGTCGGGACGCCATGTGCAGCTCAACTTCGGTGCGGTGATGTGGCAGTCGAAGGTCTGGGTGAACGGCACGCTGCTCGGCACCCACGAGGGCGGGTACGACGCGTTCTCGTACGACATCACGTCAGCGTTGCGGGCCGGCAGCAACGACATCGTCGTCGGCGTCTGGGCACCGGTCGACACTGAGGACATCCCGCTCGGGAAGCAACGCGTGAACCGCGGCGGCATCTGGTACACGCCGTCGTCGGGGATCTGGCAGACCGTCTGGCTGGAACCGACGCAATCCACCTGGATCACCCGGCTCGACACGATCCCGAACGTCGCGGCGGGCGGCCTGGATCTCACCGTGCAAGGCTCCTCGCCAGGACAATCCGTCCACGCCCAGGTGCTGTCTGGCGGTCAAGTCGTGGGCGAGGCCGACGGCGTCAGCGGCACGCAGTTCCGGATCGCCGTACCGAACGCGCACCTGTGGTCGCCCGATGACCCGTTCCTGTACGACCTGCGCGTGACGATGGGCAATGACTCCGTCGGCGGGTATTTCGGGATGCGCTCCGTCGGCAAGGCGATGCTCGGCGGCTTCCTGCGGCCGACGCTCAACGGCAAGTTCGTCTACGCGCTCGGCACGCTCGACCAGGGGTTCTGGCCGGACGGTCTCTACACCGCGCCGACCGACGAGGCATTGCGGTTCGACCTCGAGCAGCAGAAGGCGCTCGGCTTCACCATGGTCCGCAAGCACATCAAGGTCGAGTCGGCCCGCTGGTTCTACTGGGCGGACAAGCTCGGGCTGATGGTGTGGCAGGACATGCCGTCGCTGGTCGCGGGCCGCAACGCCTCCACGACCGGCGAGGCCCGGTACGAGTCCGAACTGCGGCGGATGGTCGACAACCACAAGCAGATCACGTCGATCGTGCAGTGGATCCCGTTCAACGAAGGCTGGGGCGAGTTCCAGGCCGGGCGGATCGCCGACCTCGTGAAGAGCCTCGACCCGAGCCGCCTGGTCAACCACAACTCCGGCTCGAACTGCTGCGACTCCGATCCGGATCCCGGCAACGGCGACATCATCGACGACCACCTGTACGTCGGTCCGGGCGTCGCGCGAGCACCGTCGACGACGCGCGTCCTGCAGCTCGGTGAGTACGGCGGGCTCGGCCTGCACGTCGCCGGGCACGAGTGGCCGAGCGGCAACAGCTTCGCGTACGAGATGCTGCCCACGAGCGACGCGCTGACCACCAGGTACGTGCAGATCACGAGCCAGCTGCCGGACCTGATCACCGGATCGGGTCTGTCCGGTTCGGTCTACACCGAGCCAACCGACGTCGAGGACGAGATCAACGGGTTCTACACCTACGACCGCCAGGTGCGGAAGATGGACTTCGCGCGCGTGCGGGCGGTCAACCAGCAGGTGCTTGCCGCCGCCAACGGCACGACGCTTCCGCTCGGCAGGCTGGTCTCGTTCCGGGTCACCACCCCGACGTACACGAACCGCTATCTGAGGCACATCGACGGCGTGGCGAACACCGAGGTGGTCGATGCCGGCAGCAACCAGACGCTCAAGCAGGACGCGACCTTCTGGGTCCGGCCCGGTCTGTCCAACAGCAGCTGCTACTCCTTCGAGTCGCGTAACTTCCCCGGCCAGTACCTGCGCCAGCGCGACCTCAGGATCTACAAGGAAGCCGATCCGGTCGCGGCCGACGCCACGTTCTGCTCGCGCCCGGGGCTGAGCGGCGGCGGTACGTCGTTGGAGTCGGCCGCCCGGCCCGGGTACTACCTTCGCCACCGCAACTCCGAGGTCTGGCTGGACACCGACACCGGCGGCTCGTACCGCGACGACGCGACCTGGAACCTCGTCCCCGCCTGGTGGCGCAGCGGCACGGATCTCGCGGTCGGCCAGGTCCGCACATTCCGGGTGACCACGGCCGGGTACACCGATCGCGTACTCCGGCATCGCGACGGGCTGGCGCGGACCGACGTGATCACCGCCGGCTCGTCGCTCACGGACCGGCAGGACGCGAGCTTCGTGATCCGCGCCGGCCTGGCCGAGAGCAGTTGCTACTCGCTCGAGTCGGTCAACTTCCCCGGCCAGTACCTCCGGCACAGCAACTACCGGCTGCAGAAGGCATCGAACGACGGGACGGACACCTTCCGCAAGGACGCCACGTTCTGTGCCCAGCCTCCACGCGCGGGCGGTGCCGGCAACGTGTCGCTGCAGTCGATCAACTACCCGACGTACTACGTCCGGCACGCAAGCGAGCTGGTCTACATCGCCACCGTCGGCGGCGCGAACGCGTGGGACGGCGGCGGCTCGTACGACGCCGACACGACGTGGGCCGACCAGCCCGGACTCGGAGGCTGACCATGCGCATCCTGCTGACCCTCGCCCTCGTGCTGACACCTGCTCTTCCGGCTGACGCGCACCAACCGCTGGCCGCGCAGGTCTGCTCGGTCTCCTGCGACACACTCGATCCGTCGAAGGCACAGGAGGAGACGTTCCCCGTACCGGAGAAGCTGATCAACGGGCGTCACGTCGTACTGCACGTGTCCGACAAGGACGCGATGGCGTGGGGCAGCATCGACGGCGGGACGACCAACGACGCCGTCTGGCTGGACCGCAGCTGGGACGGCGGCGCGACCTGGGACGGTCTGCTCGGCAAGGCCTCGATCCCGTCGGGGTGGACCGGCACGCGCACGCTCATGTACAACCTCGCCGATCCGGCCGGGCATCGGCGCGGCCTGATCCGCGCCTGCGGCGATGCGGCGGGCGTCGACTGCACCGCGTGGGTTCACACCGCGGTCTGCGCGGCGGCGTGTGACGGCAGCACCGGCCCGTCCGGCGACAACCAGCCGGTGCCGTCGACCACGCTGTCCAGCCGGCGGATCTCGGTGCATATCGACAATCGCGGGATGGCGTGGGGCGTGATCGAGAACGGCGCCGCCGGCGACGAGATCTGGCTGGATCGCTCGTGGAACGAAGGCGCGTCCTGGCCCGGCGGCTCGTCACTCGGTCGCACGAGCGTCACGTCCGGCTCGTCCACCGCAACCCGCCTCTACGCCACTGCCGATCCACTCTCGAAGCTGTACGGCGGCGCGGTCCGCGCGTGCGGCCGAGCCGTCGAAGGCCAGAACGGCAGCTGTACGGCGTGGGCGCGGCCGGCGACCGATCGGCCCGGCGCGGCGGCCGACGCGTTGATGTACTCGTACCAGCCGCACACGGCGTGGTGGCTGTCGAGCTGGTGGAACTCCGCGGTGGCTTTCACCACGCTGATGGATTACCAGCAGCGCACCCGTCGTACCGATCTGCGCTGGATCGTGAACGAGGTGTTCGAGAAGAACAAGGGCGTGTTTCCGGCGGGCGAGAAGAGCGGCGACGCCTTGGAGGGGAACTTCATCAGTCGCGCGATCGACGACACCGAGTGGTGGGGTATCGCGTGGATCGAGGCGTACGACCTGACCGGCGACCGTCGATATCTGGACATGGCTGTCACCATCGCCAACTACGTCGAAGGCTATTGGGACACGGGGACGTGCGGCGGCGGAGTCTGGTGGGACCGCGAGCGCACCTACAAGAACGCGGTGACGAACGGCCTGTACATCCGGCTGACCGCGGCACTGCACAACCGGCTGGCCGGCGACACCGTGTGGTTGCAGCGGGCCACCACCGCGTGGAACTGGTTCGTCGGCAGCGGGATGATCAACTCGTCGAACCTTGTCAACGACGGCATCACCGGTGCGTGCACGAACAACGGCCAGACCGTGTGGACGTACAACCAGGGCCTGGCGATCGGCGGCGCGCTCGAGCTGTGGCAGGCGACCGGCGACAGTTCCCTCCTCGCGACAGCCCGTCGGCTCGGGGACGCGGCCATGTCCTCGCTCAGCCCGGGCGGCATTCTCACGGAAAGCTGCGACCCCGGCGGCACCTGCGACGACAACCAGAAACAGTTCAAGGGCATCTTCATGCGGTACCTGATGGACCTGGCGGACTCGACCGGCGACGCGTCGTACCGGACCTATGCCCAGCGGCAGGCCGACTCCATCTGGCAGCACGACCGGGACTCGCTGAACCGTCTCGGTCAACGCTGGACGGGCGGCGGAGCGCGTGATTGGCGCACACAGGCGAGCGCTCTCGGGGCGCTGGTGGCGGCGACTCCGGCGGGCTGAGCTTGACACTTGTCCAGATTTCGCTGTGAGGCTACCAAAATCGGACCCCGGTGCTGCCCCTGCACCAAGGAGTGCAGCAGACTGTTCCGGTGACTGTTCCGGAGAGGCGCCGCGTCTGCTCACACCGAGTAGGCGGAGCTCTGGTCAAGCGGTCGTATGGCGGCGTACCGTCACCTGCATCCGGCATTGTGTCACCGCCCGGCACTGTGTCACCGTTCGGCACCGCGTCAGCATCCGGTACGGCGTCGCCTGCGCCGGGTCGGCCGCCTCACGATCGGAGGGCGTGAATGGCATCGTGGCTGCTGCGCGCCCAATGGCCGCATCGTGACGAGTCCGTCGAGCACCGCGCGCTCCGCGTCGGCCGCACCCTGACCGCGGTGGCCGTGGCGTTCCCCGACGTCCACAACTGGACGCAGGACGAGCGCTGGGGATACCACGTCCTCGAGGCCGACGGTTCGACGCCGTTGCAGGAGATGGTCGAGGCCACGACGAAGGTCCTCGCGAACGGCACGAGCACGACGCGCTTGCATCTGCAGAGCACCGGCGAGCTGCCGTGGCTGTTCGACCTGTCGATGGGCGGCACAATGACGACCGTCTCGGATCAGCTCACGCTGCACTGGAGCGACGAGGACGCGCTGCAGCAGTCGGAGCGTTTCGCCCAGGTGCTGCGCGCGGTCGTCACGATCTGGGAGCCGCAGTGGGCGAGCATCGCCGACACCGAGCTCGCCGCGGCCGCCGGGGTGTTCCGGCGCGGCATCCCGATGATGGGCTGGCTCACGTACGTGCGAGGCATGGTGGCCGGCGCGCCGGGCATCGACATCACGCTCACGCCGTACGAGCGCGGCACCCTGCTGCAGGCGCCCGTCTCCCCCGACGACCTGACGCCTGTACACATCTGCGCCGCGGCAGCACTCGTCGGCATCGCCCCCGAGGAATAGCTACTCCGTCAAAACGACGTGAAGGTCCCAGTTTGCGAGCTCGTCGGCTGTCGGCGGCTCGTATCTGGCGCTCCACTCCGTGAGTTCCTCCCGGCTGATCGCGAACGTCCCGGCCTGCAGATCCGCGTTGCGCCGCTCGATACGCTCCCACAGCACCTCGAACGGCAGATCGAGGACGATGATCTCCGCGCTCGCGCCGAGATCCTGAGCCCGGGTCCGGAACAGGTCCCGCTCCTCCCTCGACCAGCAGCCGTAGTCGAGGATCACGTTCACCTCGAGCTCCAGCGCCCTTGCCGCGACGCCCCAGAACAGCTCGGACTCCAGCATCCAGCGCCGCCCTTCGAACTCGTTCGTGTGGAAGAGGGCGTCCATCCACTCGTCCGGCGTCAACCGCAGAGCCTTCCGCTCCTCCTCGAGCCGTCGCGCCAACGACGTCTTACCGGCGCCCGGCAATCCCACGATCAACACCATCCCAGCCATCTGCAGAGCCTATTCGGCCGCAGTGGGACTGCCCGCGCCGCGATGTCTCAACGTCACCAGATCGTGCCGTGCTGCGGGCAACGTCGACTCCTCCAGGCCCTCGACCGTGAAGCCGGCGTCCGCGATCAGCTGCAGGTCGTCGGCACCGGGCTGTCCCTCACTCGTGAGGTAGTCACCCAGGAAGATCGAGTTCGCCACATGCAACGCCAGCACCTGCATCCCGCGCAGATGAATCTCCCGCCCACCCGCCAGCCGGACCTCGACGTCGGGGAAGCAGAACCGGAACAGCGCCAGGATCCGCAGGCACCGCTCCGGCGTCAGCTCCCAGCGCCCCTCCAGCGGCGTCCCCGCGAAAGGGATCAGGAAGTTCACCGGCACCGAGTCCGGATCCAGCTGGCGGAGCGCGAACGCCAGATCGACGATCTCCTCGTCCGTCTCGTACAGATCTCGCCGTACCGCTCCTCGCTCGTGTTCTGGTTGTGGCTGTACGCGTAGGCGTCGGCGTCGCGCAGCCGCTCGGCCTGCCCCTCCTTCAGCAGCCCGAGGCACACGCAGACCTCTACCTGCGGATGCTCGGCCTTGATCGCACCGATCGTGCTCTCAACCCGCCGGATGTCCCGGTCGCCCGGACCACGGCCACTCGCCACCAGACAGACCCGCTTCGCCCCGGCGCCGACCGCCTTCCCGGCGAGCTCCGCGGCCTTGGCCGACTCGATCCACGAGTACTTCATGATCTCGGCGGTCGACCCGAGCCGCTGCGAACAGCACGTGCAGTGCCTTAACCCTCCAAGGACCCCGCGGGCGATCTTGGCCTTTCGAGCCGGCGTGGCCGGTCAGCGGCGTACGGGATAGCGCAGGTGAAGCACCCGGCTGCCCTGAATCATCGCCTCAGGATCCTCCAACAGGTGCTGCCCCTCGACCGACCCGAAGTAGCGCTTGCCGGACCCGAACACCACGGGTACGACGTCCATGCGCACCTCGTCGACCAGACCCGCGGCAAGCGCCTGGCCACCGACATCACCGGCGGCGACCTCGACGATGCGGTCACCCGCAAGCTCCTGAGCCTTGGCCACGGCCGCCTCGACGCCGTCGACAAAGTGGAACGGCGCCTCGGGGTCCCAGCCCTCGGGCGCCGGCCGGTGCGTCACGACCACCACATGGTCGATCCCGCTCGGAGGCTTCCCGTCCCAGCCGTCCGTTATGTCGAACACGTGGCGACCGGCGACTGTCACCCCGATCTGGTCCCAGTACGGCCGGACGTAGTCGTAGGACGCCTGCGACACCTTCACGACACCGCTGTCGTCCAACGGCACGTCGCCGCTGAGCAACCAGTCGAACAGCGGTCCGGGCTGGTCGTTCTCGTCGGCTATGAAGCCGTCGACCGATACCGAGGCATACATGACCACCTTGCCCATCGGGCTCTCCTCCGCTGTGGGGTGCCCCCAAACTAGCGTCTCGCGAGCCCCCGCTCTTGTAAGAAATCAATCGGCCGGAAGCGGCCAGCCCTCCAGCGCGTGGCCGGGATTTTCACGCAGGAACTGCCGCCGGACCTCGATGTACCGGGTCGGCGTGAGCCCGGTGAATGCCTGAAACTCGTGACCGAAGTGGGCCTGGTCGAAGTAGCCAGCGCCGGCCGCGAGATCGCTCCAGTCGATCGGTTCGGCAGGGTTGATCGTCAGCACCGCGGCCGCGAAGCGGTGGGTGCGGGCCAGCCGCTTCGGCGTGACTCCGATGACTTCTTTGAACCGCTGCGCCAGATGAGTATTACTGACACCAACTGCCTCACTCAGACCGCCAACAGCCCCCGCCCCGCCGGTCGCCGCGATCACGTTGCTCGTATGGCGAACCAGCCCCAGGCCGGCAGTCTCGCAAAGCCGCCGCATCAGCTCGTCTTCGAGCACCGTCAACATCTCGTCCGGTCGCCCCGCCGCGACCAGCCGGTCTCGCAGCTCAGCAACCGCGGACCGCCCCCAAACCTGCTCCACCGTCACTGGCCGATCACACAGCTCGGCCGCAGGCATCGCCAGAAACGGCGCCAGCCCCCAAGGCTTGAAATGCACCCCGACAGACCGCGTGTGCGGCGGGTACCCGAAGTCCCACGCTCGGGTAGGCACGGTAACCACGCACCCATCGGCGTACTCGCCCATCGCGCCATCGCCCCCACCGCGGATCTGAAACGCCGCCCCAAGATTGACAACAAGCAGCCCCACCGGCGCCGCCGGCAACCGAGCGTACGGCGCCGCCCCCTCCAGGTAGTAGAGGTCGTCAATCACCCCATCCAACGGTGACCGCGGCACCCTGGACACATACTCCACCCCCGCAGCATCCCAGACCCCCACCACCGCCGAGCCCACCACACCTCACGACCACCCGATGACCGCGCCCCCGCACCACCCGGGAAACAACTCGCGCCAGCGGATGTGTGTGAGCGGCCGGTTCGCCGGCGTGCGGAGCTGTGAGGTCGTGCGGGGCAGCCTGATGCCGCGTGGTCATGCCCCGCGGGCGACGTGCCGGCGCGGCCACGTGTCTGCACGGCCAACTCTCTGCACGGCCTTCTGTTTGCACAGCCGACTGACTGCAAAAGGTCGTCTGTCTGTGCAAAATGTTAAGGGCCACCCCGGTGTGGGGTGGCCCTTAACAGTGTGAATGTCCGGCGGCGTCCTACTCTCCCACGACCTCCCGGTCGCAGTACCAT
>NZ_JBSGFZ010000038.1:0-78095 GCF_053603655.1 Kribbella sp. NPDC004138 | reverse complement strand
ACTGCAACGCGACCAGGCCGAAGACGTAGAGCGCCCACCGGACGCCGCCGTCGACGACGGCCCGGCCCCGGACGCCGTACGGCGCTTGGTCCGCGAGCTGGAGCCCGCCGCCGGGCTGCTCGCGTTCCTGTACTCCGAGAACCAGCTGTTCGAGGGCGACGAGCAGAACGAGGGTTGGGCGCGGCTCGACGCCCGCATGGTCGGCCTCTTCCGGCGCGGCCAGGAGGCCGGCGAGTTCCGGATCGACCTGAGCCCGGTCTGGCTGACCGAGGCGCTCTACGGGCTGCTCGTCTCGGCGGCCTGGGCGATCAGCGAAGGACGCGTGGCCCCCAACGACTTCACGACGAACATCACCGAGCTGCTGCTCGATGGCGCGACACGGAGACAGGCATGAAGCAGCAAGTGACGCGGCCCGGGCGCTGGCTCGCGCTCGCGGTCCTGGTGCTCGCCGTTCTGCTCGTCGCGGTCGACGCGACCGTGCTCGGTCTCGCGACCCCGTTCCTGTCCGAGGACCTGCAGCCGTCGGGCAACCAGCTGCTGTGGATCGGCGACGCGTACTCGTTCGTCCTGGCCGGACTGCTCGTCTCGATGGGCAGCCTGGGCGACCGGATCGGCCGCAAGCGCATCCTGCTGATCGGCGCGACGGCGTTCGGCGCGATCTCGGTGCTCAACGCGTACGCGAGCTCGGCCGAGGTGATGATCCTGGCGCGCGCACTGCTCGGGGTCGCGGGCGCGACGCTGATGCCGGCCACGCTGGCGCTGATCCGCAACCTGTTCCACGATCCGCGCGAGCGCAGTCTCGCGATCGGCATCTGGGGCGCCGCGGCGTCGGCCGGGATGGCGATCGGCCCGATCGTCGGCGGCGTCCTGCTGGAGAACTTCTGGTGGGGTTCGGTGTTCCTGATCAACCTGCCGGTGATGGCGGTGCTGGTCGTCGTCGGCGCTCGCCTGCTGCCCGAGTCCCGGAACCCGGAGCCGGGTCCGTGGGACCTGGTCAGCGTCGTGCTGTCGATGATCGGGATGGTCGGGATCGTCTACGCGATCAAGGAGTTCGCGGCACACGGATTCGACTGGCTCCCGGTCGCCGCGGCCGTGGCCGGCGCGATCGCGCTCCACGGATTCGTCCGGCGGCAGCGCCGGCTCCCGATCCCGTTGCTGGACCTGCGCCTGTTCCGGAGCCGTGGATTCAGCAGCGCCGTCCTCGCCGACCTGCTCACGATCCTCGGGTTGTCGGGGCTGATCTTCTTCCTGTCGCAGTACCTGCAACTGGTGCAGGGGTTGCGGCCGATCGAAGCTGGGCTCGCGGAGTTGCCGGCTGCGATCGGGTCGATCGTCGCCGGTCTGCTCGCGGGACAGGTGGCGCGGCGGTTCTCGGTGCGCGCCGTCGTGGCCGGCGGGCTCGCGGCGATCGGCCTGGCGCTGGCGGCTCTCACCACGATCAGCGCGGACACGGGCTATCCGCTGCTCGGCACGGCGCTGCTCGCCGTCGGGGCGGGCGCCGGGTTCTCCTTCACCGTGACGGCCGACGTGATCCTGGCCGCCGTACCGAAGGAGGAGGCAGGCGCGGCGAGTGCCGTGTCGGAGACGGCGTACGAGCTCGGCGCGGCGCTCGGTATCGCCCTGCTCGGCTCGATCGTGACCGGGGTGTACCGCAACTTCACCGGCCCCCCGGGCACGCCCGAGGCGGCTCATGAGTCGTTGGGCGGTGCGGTCGAGGCCGCCGCGCAGCTTCCGCCGCAGACCGCCGCCGCCCTTCTCGACGCTGCTCGGGAGTCCTTCGCGCACGGCGTTTCGATCGCGGCCGGCGTGGGTGCCGTCGTCCTGCTGGCCACCGCGGTCGCGGCGTGGTTCCTGCTCCGCGGCCAGCGACTCGGCACCGAACGCTAGGCAAAAAGTTTCCGTTTCTTCGCTGAGCCCTGGGAGATTTCGCCGGATCGGAGTACAAAAGAAGTTCTGTAGGTCTGTCCGCCCCTAGGCCTAGGAGGAACTGTCATGGCCGGATTCAACGGCGAAGCATCCTGGTTCTGTTGCGGAAACGCATGGGGACCCTGTGCGAGCACCGGTCACGGTGCCTGCGGCACGTGCAATTCCGGGAGCTTCCAGCACGCGTGGCCGAACACCTCGGACGCGTGCCTGTCGATCACCCGTCCGGATCGCTGCGGGTTCACCGGGATGACCCGGCGTACCTGCGGTTTCCGGCACGCCACCACCAACCTGTGCAACGGAAAACGGGTCGTCACCTCGATCGCGGACTGCGGTCCGCAGACCGACCTGTTCTGCGGTGAACGCGCCTGCTGCGGCGGCACGTGCGCCGCGAACCGCCTGCTCGACCTCACGCCGGCCGCGTTCTCCGCGATCGCCAGCCTGAGCGCCGGTCTGATCCCCGCGAACATCGACGTCGGCTGAGGAGTGAGCTGAGATGACTGCAACGATGGATCGCCGCGCGCTGCTCACCCGCGCCGCGCTCGGCGCGACCGGCCTGGTCGCCGCCACCGCGATGGGATCGCTGGCTCCGGAGACCGCGTTCGCGGCCGGTGCGCAGTTCCCCGACGCCGGGCAGCCGGACCCGAACTTCGCCGAAGGCCTGATCATCGGCCGGAACCAGGATCTTCTGCAGGTGCAGGGATCCGACGGCCGGCTGCACCGGATCCAGCTGACCGGTGTGACGAGTGTCTGGAAGCTCCGGCCGACCACGATCGACCAGGCCAAGATCGGCGACGGGCTGTACGCGCGCGGTGTGCTGCTGCCCGACGGGATCCTGGCCGCCGAGGCGGTCTGGGTGAACATCGTCAACCTGACCGTCGCGATCACCTCGATCGGGCGCAACGGCGTCCAGCTCGACCACCACGGGCAGAAGGTCGTCGGGCACGTCCAAGCCGGGACCACCGCGGCCGTGTACAACGGCACGCCGGCGGTGTCGGACCTGTCGATGCTCAAGGTCGGCCGGCACGCCCAGGTGATCGGCGCCTGGCGGCCGGGGACCAACGAGATCGACATCGCCACCATCTACACGTCGAACTGAGATGGGCGCCGTAGCGGCTGCGCAGCCGCTCTTGATCGGACTGCTCTTGCTCTGGTCGGCCTACGGCAAGTTCAAGGCCCCCGACCAGGCCGCCCGCACCGCCCTGCCGACGCTGGTCGGCGAGTCCCGAGCCAAACCCGTCTACCGGACCGTCGCCACCGTGGAGGCCCTGCTGGCACTGGCGCTTCTCCTGCCGCCTTCCTGGGCGGTCGAGGCGTTCGCCGCTGTCGCACTGTCCGTCGGCTTCACCGGATTCCTGATCTACTCGAAGGTCGTCGTCCCCGAGGCCTCCTGCGGGTGCATGAAGGCCTCCGCGAAGCCGGTCGGCTACCGGGCGATCGCCCGCGCGTTGTTGCTCCTGGCAACCGCTGGCCTCGCGACCACGGCAGCCGCCGGCTGGTGGTCGGCCGGTGCGGGATTGCTGGTGCTCGTCGTCGAGGCAGCGGCGTTCGCGATGCTGTCCGCCGAGCTCGACCGGTACTGGCTGCTGCCGTTGCGGCGCTTCCGGATCCGGCTCAGCCACCCGTACGCCGGTACGGCCTCCAGCACCACACCACTCGTCGCGACCCAGCGGCGCGTGATCCTCAGCCCGGCGTACCGCGCGGTCGACGGGATGCTGAGCTCCGACATCCACGACTACTGGGACGACGAGGACTGGCGGTTCGTGAGCTACGCCGCCAGGTACGACGGCCGCCGCGCGACCGCCGTCTTCGCCGTACCGCACAACGACTCCGCCCCGGAGTCGATCCGGGTCGCCGTCGTCGAGGAGACGACCGGCCTGACGCTGTACCGCCCGACGGTGCTCGCCACCGCCTAGCAGCCGAGGCCGAAAGCCCCCGCGGACCGCCCGCGGGGGCTTTCGTGCTGTTGACACGGACCCCGATAGTTAGGAAGCTTTCCTAATAGTTCGTCCCCTGCAGCTCCTCCGCCCCGGAACACCAGGAGACCTCATGACACCCCGCTCGCTCTGGGCCGTGACCGCGCTGGCGGTCGCCACGCTCGGACTCAGCTCTCCCCCGTCCGCGACCGCCGCGGCCACCGACTACCAGGCCGAGGACGCGACCATCTCGCAAGGCGTGGTCGAGTCCAACCACAGCGGCTACACCGGCACCGGGTTCGTCAACTACGACAACGTCGTCGGCAGCTACGTCGAGTGGACCGTGACGGCCCCGGCCGGCCCGGCCGACGTGACTCTGCGGTACGCGAACGGTACGACGGCCGCGCGGCCGCTGGACTTCACCGTCAACGGGCAACCCGGCGCGGTCGGGATCACGTTCCCGGGGACGGGTGCGTGGACCACCTGGCAGACCAAGACCGTCCGCCTGCAACTCGCCGCGGGCACGAACACGATCCGCGCCCGCGCGACCACCGCCGACGGCGGGCCGAACGCCGACAAACTGACCGTCACTCCCACCACCGACGACACCACTCCGCCGTCGGCCCCGGACAATCTGACGGTGAGCGACATCAAGTCGAACGCCGCGACGTTCCACTGGACCGCCGCGACCGACACCGTCGGCGTGGTCCGGTACGAGATCAACCGCGGCGGCAACGTCCTGAAGGTTGTCGATGGCAACACCCTGAGCGCGACCGTGGACACGCTGACGGCGAACACGGCGTACGACATCTCGGTCGGCGCGTTCGATGCCGCGGGCAACGCTTCGCAGCAGAGCAACGTGGTCACGTTCACCACCCCCGGCAGCGGCGACACGCAGCCGCCGACCGCGCCCGGCAACCTGCGCTCGACCGGCGTCACCGCGAGCAGCGTGTCGCTGGCCTGGGACGCGTCCACCGACAACAGCGGGAGCATCGCCGGGTACGAGGTGTACCAGGGCACGGCGAAGGTGGCGTCGACCGGTTCGCTGACCGCGACGATCACCGGCCTGGCGGCGAACACGGAGTACACGTTCACGGTGAAGGCCCGCGACCCCGACGGCAACGCGTCCGCTGCGAGCAACGCGGTCACGGTGCGGACCGCAACCACCGGCGCGGGCGGCATTCCGGCGTACGACAAGGACATCGCGAAGGTCGATCTCGGGTGGAGCGTGGCGTTCCTGCCGGACGGCTCCGCGCTGGTGACCGAGCGGGACCGGTTCGAGGTCCTGCGGGTGACGGCGAGCGGGCAGAAGACGACGCTCGGGAAGGTGCCGGGAGTGGTCACGACGACCGGCGAAGGCGGCCTGCTCGGCCTCGCGCTCTCGCCCAATTTCGCGAGCGACCACTGGGTGTACTTCTACCACACGGCGTCCGGCGACAACCGGATCGTGCGGATGAAGTACGAGAACGGGCAGCTGGGCTCGACGTCGTCGCCGGTGCTCACGGGACTCGCGAAGAATCGGTACCACAACGGCGGGCGGATCGCGTTCGGGCCGGACGGGAAGCTGTACGCGACCGTTGGTGACGCCAAGAATTCCGGCAACGCGCAGAACAAGAACTCGCTGAACGGGAAGATCCTGCGTCTCAACCCCGACGGGTCGGCGCCCAGCGACAACCCGTTCTACAGCAGCGGCGGCAACGCGCGGTACGTGTGGAGCTGGGGACACCGGAACCCGCAGGGCCTGGCGTGGGACTCACGCGGTCAGCTGTGGGCGGCCGAGTTCGGTGAGAACAGCCAGGACGAGCTCAACCTGATCCAGAAGGGCGGAAACTACGGCTGGCCGGCGTGCGAGGGAACGATCGGCGATTGCGGCGGGTACATCGCGCCGAAGCGCACCTGGTCGACGGCGCAGGCCGGTCCGAGCGGCGTCGAGATCGTCAACGACTGGATCTACATCGCCGGCGTCACCGGTGAGCAGTTGTGGGTCACGAAGATCAACTCCGCCGGCACGGGCGTCGGCACTCCACAGGCCTTGTTCTCCGGCCGCTGGGGCCGGCTTCGCAGCGTGCCCTGGACTCCGGACGGCGCGCTCTGGCTGACCTCCACCAACAACGACAAGAACGGCGGCACACCGTCGACGATCGACAACGTGATCGTCCGCCTGAAGTTCCCGTAGCCAGGCACCTCACCGCCGTCCGAAGTCGGCGTAGACGGGGATGCCGGTGGTGAGGGATTCCTGGGCCAGGGCGAGGCGGCGGGTCATCGAGGGCCGGAGGCGAGGAGCTGCTTCGTCCAGCGGGAGAAAATAGTGGGCGCAGGCCTCGGTCGGGTCGAGGGTGAGGGTGTCGCCGTCCAGGACACCACCGTCGAAGACGAACGCCAGCGAATCGGCCCACGGGCCGTGCGCGGGGACCCAGTCGACGACCAGCAGGCGGCCGATGTCCAGCACGAGCCCGATCTCCTCCCGCACTTCCCGACAGCACGCCTCGTACGGCGACTCGTTCGACTCGACGATGCCGCCCGGGATGTCCAGAGTCGGCTTGTACGTCGGCTCGAGGAACAGGATCCGCCCGTCCCGGTCCCGGATCAGCGCACCCCCGGCGGCGGTCTTCCGCGGCATCCGCGCCGCGATCCCGGGGTTGAACTCCCGCTCCGGCTCACCCTCGGCAGCAAGATCGTCTTGTCGGTTCACCGGTCCAGTGTCGTACGCCCAGCGTTTCTACGTCTGATCCAGTTGGGTGCGGAGGTAGGTGAGTTTGTCGGGGTTGAGGACGGCGCGGATCCTGGCGATGGCGCCGTCGCGGATCTCGGGGACGAGTACGCCGGTGAGGTTGCCGGACTCGTGGACCAGGATCGCGGGCGCGGCGTTGACCTCGATGACGGACAGCCGGGCCGTCAGAGCCCGGGGACCGGCGGCCAGGCCGGCCAGGTAGTGGGCGGCGTTGGAGCGGCCGAAGATCGGTTCGCGGGCCGCGATCGCCTTGCCGCCGCCGTCGGCCCAGATTGCCGCGTCCTCGGTCAGGATCGCCTCCAGGCCCGTGACGTCGCCGTCGACGGTGGCCGCGATGAAGCGGTCGACCAGGGCCGTCGCGTCCGCGGGTCGCGCCTCGAAGCGTCGCCGCTCGTCGCCGAGGCGGGCGAGCGCGCGGTGGTACAGCTGCCGCGCGTGCCCTTCGTCGACCCCGAGCACCTCGGCGCTGTCCCGGTGCGTGTAGCCGAACGCCTCCCGCAGCACGAAGACCGCCCGCTCCGGCGGGGTCAGCTTCTCCAGCAGCACCAGGAAGCCGAGCGACACCGTGTCCCGCCGCTCGACGAGCTCCTGCGGGTCGTTGCCCGTAGCAATCGGCTCGGGCAGCCACGGGCCGACGTACCGCTCCCGCCGGGCGCGTGCCGACGTCAGCCGGTTGATGCACAGGTTCGTGACGACGGTGGTCAGCCAGGCGGCCGGCGTCTGCACCGGTCCGTGCCCCGATCGCCAGCGCAGGTACGCGTCCTGCACGACGTCCTCCGCCTCGCTCGCCTCGCCGAGCATCCGGTACGCGATCCCGAACAGGCGCGGCCGCTGCTGCTCGAACTCGGCGACCTCGTCCACGACGCCAATTGTCACGGACGCTCCGCGAACGGGACGAGCTGCTCCCGGTCCCCTTGCCGTACGGCGAGTTCCTGCCGCCAGACGGGGTTGTCGACGAAGTGGTTGTCGAAGCGCTCAGCGGTCGCGAGCACCTCGGCCGGCGACGCCGCACCCCGCCGGATGCGATCGCCGAGCCGGAAGTACTCGAACCGGTTGTTGCCCGGGGCCTTCACGATCAGTACGTCGGCGCCGGTGTCCATCGGCGTACCCCAGGCGTGGTGCATCAGCGGCGGCACCAGCAGGTAGTCGCCCTTGCGGACGGTCAGGACCTGGTCGCCGGCGAGGATCCGGAGCGCGCCGTCGAGCAGATAGAACATCTCCGGCGACTCCTGGTGGAAGTGCGGCGGCGGGCCGTCGACGCCCGGGCCGAGCGTGGTCCGGACGACGTTCATGATCCCGCCGGTCTGGTCGGCGTCGGCGATCAGCCAGGTCTGGTTCGGCGCCGCACCGAGCCGCTCGGCACCGGCGCCACGGGTCAGGACTGCGGTCTGGTCTGCGTTCATGCCCACCTGACCGGGCGGCCGCCCCGATTCGTGACGACGCGAGCTGTGACCGTGGTCACTTCGCGATCGATCAGTTTTCGAGAAGCAGGCGCCGCCCGGCGGCTCCTAGGGTTGAACTACCAACCCGACAGAGAGGCAAGACGATGGCTGCCACGAAGAAGAAGTCGTACGACGGGTTCACCGCGGAAGAGCAGGCCGCGATGAAGGAGCACGCGAAGGAGCTGAAGAGCAAGCAGGATCCGGCCGAGGCGCAGGCGGCGAAGATCGCGGGGATGGCCGACGCCGACCGGGTGATGGCCGAGCGGCTCAACGAACTGATCCCGCAGATCGCGCCGGACCTCACCCCGAAGCTCTGGTACGGCATGCCGGGCTGGGCCAAGGACGGCAAGATCGTCTGCTTCTTCCAGGACGCCGCGAAGTTCAAGGCCCGGTACGCCACCTTCGGGTTCAACCCGCCGGCCGCCCTCGACGACGGCGACTTCTGGCCGACCTCGTACGCCCTGCTCGAACTCACCCCGGCCGTCGAGAAGAAGATCGTCGCCCTGGTCAAGAAGGCCGCCGGCTAGACCGCCGGCCGGACCCGGGCGGCCGGTCCGGCACTGCCTGCGTGGCAAAATCTGGCGGGTGCAGATCGGGATGCTGGGGCCGTTCGAGGTGCGGGCCGACGACGGGAGCGTCGTCGACGTGCCTGGTGCGCGGTTGCGCGGGCTGTTGGTCGCCCTGGCGCTCGACGCGGGACGCGTGGTGCCGAAGGCAACGCTCGTCGACTGGATCTGGGGCGAACAGCCCCCGGCGGACGCGGCGAACGCCCTGCAGCGCCTGGTCTCCCGCCTCCGCAAACTGCTGCCGGTCGAGGGGCACACGGACGGTTACCGGCTGCAACTCGACCCGGACGCCGTCGACGCCGTGCGGTTCGAGCGGCTCGTCACCCGCGCCCGCACCGATCAGGACCCGCAGGGCATCCGCCTGCTGCGGGAGGCGCTCGCGTTGTGGCGCGGGCCCGCGATGCAGGACGTCGGCCTGACCGAGAGCGGCGCGTTCGACGCGGCCGTGACCCGGCTGGACGGGCTCCGCCTGACCGCGACCGAGGACCGGTACGACGCCGAGATCACGCTCGGCCACGGCGCGGAACTCGTCACCGAGCTGACCGACCTGGTCGCCGCGCACCCGGTCCGCGAACGTCTCGTCGCCGCCCTGATGCGCGCGCTGGTCGCCTCCGGCCGCGACACCGAGGCGCTGCGCACGTACGAGCGCACCCGCGAGATCCTCGCCGACGAGCTGGGCGTCGACCCGTCGCCGGAGCTGTCCGCGCTGCACGTCGCGCTGCTCCGCGGCGAACTGGTCCGGCGCGACGAGAAGCGGAACACGAATCTCCGCGAGGAGCTGACGACGTACGTCGGCAAGGAGACCGACGTCGCCGCGGTCCGTGACCTGATCGCCGGGCACCGCCTGACGACGCTGATCGGGCCGGGCGGATCGGGCAAGACCCGGCTCGCGTCGGAAACCGCCCGGACCGTGCTCGGCGATCTGCCGGACGGCGTCTGGATGGTCGAGCTCGCGGCGATCGGCGCCGGCGGGGACGTGGCCCAGGCGACGCTCGGGGCGCTCGCGCTGCGGGACGCGTTGCTCGGCGACGTACCGGACACCGACCCGACCGACCGGGTGGTCGCCGCGGTCCGCGAGCGCGCGATGCTGCTGATCCTGGACAACTGCGAGCACGTGATCGAGTCCGCCGCGACGTTCGCGCACCGGGTGCTCGGCGAGTGCCCGCGGCTGCGGATCCTCGCGACGAGCCGGGAACCGCTCGGAATCACCGGCGAGGCGCTGTGGCCGGTCGCGCCGCTCGCCGTACCCGTGGACGGCAGCGACATCGACGCGTCGCCGGCCGTCCGGCTGCTGCAGGACCGCGCCCGGACCGTGCGCGCGGACCTCGCGCTCGACCCGGAGACGATGGCCCGGATCTGCCGTGCGCTCGACGGGATGCCGCTGGCGATCGAGCTGGCCGCGGCCCGGCTGCGCACCATGTCGCTGGAGCAGCTCGCCACCCGACTCGACGACCGTTTCCGGCTGCTGACGGGCGGCAGCCGTACGGCGCTCCCCCGCCACCGCACGCTGCGCGCGGTGGTCGACTGGAGCTGGGAGCTGCTGACCGACGCCGAGCGGTCGGTGCTGCGCAGGCTCGCGGTGTTCTCGGGCGGCGCCGGCCTGGAGGCGGCCGAGCAGGTCTGTGCGGGGGGCGAGGTCGAGTCGTGGGAGGTGCTCGACCTGCTGACCGCGCTGACCGAGAAGTCGCTGGTGGTGACCAAGGACGAGGGCGCGCCGCGGTACCGGCTGCTCGGCACGATCAAGGAGTACGCACAGCAACGTCTCGAGGAGGCGGGTGAGACCGACTCGGCCCGTCGTACCCACCTCGCGTTCTTCACCGAGCTGGCCGAGGCCGCCGACCCGCACCTGCGACGCACCGAGCAGCTCGAGTGGCTGGCCATCGTCGAGGCCGAGCACGACAACATCGCCGGCGCGATGCGCGGGGCGCTGGCGGCGGGCGACGCGGAGGGCTCGATGCGGCTCGCCGCGGCCGCCGGGTGGTACTGGTGGTTCGCCGGGCACAAGGTCGAGGGCAGCGAGTTCCTGATGGCGGCCCCGGAGGTGCCGGGCGAGGCGTCCGACGAGAGCCGCGCCGTGGTGTACGCGTTCGTGGCCAACTTCATGACGTCGGGGCGCGGCCGCGACCAGTTCGACGCCGAGGACTGGATCCGCAAGACCGCGGAGCTCAGCCGGCGGGTCGAGAGCCCGCACCCGGCGGTGACCTTGTCGACCGCGCTGGAAGGCCTGCTGCGAGGGGCCGGCTCGTTCGTGTCCACGTTCGAGCCGCTGCTCACCGACAAGGATCCCTGGGTACGGGCGCTGGCGCGGCTGCAGACCGGCAAGATGCGGATCATGCTCGGCGACGGCGACCGGGACGCCGACCTGGCGCTGGCGACCGCGCTGTCCGAGTTCCGCGCGATCGGCGAACGCTGGGGCATGTCGTTCGCGCTCACCGAGCTGGCCGACCGGCTCGCGGTCCGCGGCGAGTTCGCCGACGCGTGCGCGTACTACGAGCAGGCGATCGCGGTCGCCACCGAGGTCGGCGCGATCGAGGACGTCGTCCGGATGCGGTCGCGGCAGGCACAGCTGTACTGGCTGGCCGACGACCAGGACGCGAGCTCGGCCGCGATGGCGGACGCCCAGCGGCTGGCCGAGCGGGTCGCGTGGCCGGAGGCACTCGTCGAGCTGGTGTTGTGCAAGGCGGAGCTCGCACGCTGGCGCGGTGACGCCGAGGAGGCGCGCCGCCGGCTCGACCAGGCGACGGCGATGCTGGGCCGCGAGGCCGAGCAGGCAACCCTGCGCGCGACGATCCAGGACGTGCTGGGGTATCTGGCCACGGATCTCGACGAGGCCTGGCAGCACCGCAGCGCGGCGTTCCAGGCGGCGGCCGAGGGCGGACACGTCCCCGGGATCGCCCAGATGCTCGTCGGTATCGCGGATCTGGCGCTGCGTACCGACCAGGACGAGCAGGCCGCGCGGCTGCTCGCGGCGAGTGCCGTCGTCCGCGGTCTGCCGGATCGCTCGAACCCGGATGTGGCCGCGCTGGAGCGGGAGACGCGCCGCCGCCTCGGTGACGCGAGGTTCACCGAGGCGACGGAAGAGGGCCGGCAGGCGAGCTGGCGAGAGCTCGTCGAGGTCACGCTCGCTTCTTGAACGTCGAGGTCGCCCAGACGTAGCCGACCACGGCGATCCCGAGGCACCACGCGAACGCGGCGATCATGTCACCGGTGTGCGGCGCGCCGTTCAGCAGACCGCGCAGGCTCTCGATGATCGGCGTGAACGGCTGGTACTGCGCGAACTGCTTCACGCCGGGACCCATCTTGTCGGCCGGCACGATCGCGCTGCTGAAGAACGGCAGCATCACCAGCGGCACCGAGGCCAGGCCCGCGGTCTCCGGCGATTTCGCGAACAGGCCGAGGGCAACGGTCAGCCAGCCGGTCGCCAGTCCGAGCAGGACGACGAGACCGATCACGCCGAGCCACTGCGCGAAGCTCGCCGACGGGTCGAAGCCGAGCGCGAACGCGACGCCGATGATCGCGGCGATCGCGATCAGGTTGGTCAGCACGCTGGCGATCACGTGTCCGGTCAGCACCGCACCGCGCGGCACGTCCATCACCTTGAACCGGTTGATGATGCCCCTGGTCATATCGGAGTTCACCGCGGTCGCCACGGCGCCGAGTCCGTAGCAGACCGCCAGCAGGAGCATGCCGGGCGTCGCGTAGTCGACGTACGGGACGCCGACGCTGAACGCGTCGCCGAGCATGTAGACGAACATCAGCATCACGACGACCGGCATCAGGACGGCGTTGAACACCGAGGTCGGGTTCCGCGCGATGTGCTTGAGGTTGCGGCGCAGCATCACGATCGAGGGGTTCTTCATTTCGCGACTACCTCCGCGGTGTCGTGCCCGGTCAGGGCGAGGAAAACGTCATCGAGGTCAGGGGTGTTGACGGAGAACTCGTCGGCGGCGAGCGAGTACTCGTCGAGCCGGTCGAGCAGTGCGCGGACGGACTGGGTGCCGCCGTCGCTGGGGACGCGCAGGGTCAGCGCGTCGTCGTCGCGGGTCGAGCCGGGCATGACCGCCGCGGCCTTGTCGAGGTCCTCGACCGAGCCGAACCGGAACCGGACGTGGGTGCCGGGGATCTGCCGCTTCAGCTCCTCCGGGGTGCCCTGGGCAACCAATCGGCCCTTGTCGAGCACCGCGATCTTGTCGGCCAGCTGGTCGGCCTCGTCCAGGTACTGCGTGGTCAGGAAGATGGTCACGCCGTCGGCCAGCAGCTCGCGGATGATCGTCCACATGGTGCGCCGGCTGCGCGGGTCGAGGCCCGTCGTCGGCTCGTCCAGGAAGATGATCCGCGGGTTGCCGACCAGCGTCATGGCCAGGTCGAGCTTGCGGCGCATACCTCCGGAGTACGTCGCCGCGGACTTGTCCGCGGCCTCGGTCAGGTCGAAGCGCTCCAGGAGCTCGGTGACTGTGCCCTCGGCCGCGCCGGCCGTCAGGTCGACCATCAGCTGGAGGTTCTCGCGGCCGGTCAGCAGCTCGTCCACGGCCGCGAACTGGCCGGTGACGCCGATCGCGGACCGGACCGCCTTGGCGTCGGTCGCGACGTCGTGCCCGGCCACCCGGACCGTACCGCTGTCGGCCTTGGTCAACGTGGTCAGCACGTTCACCGTCGTCGTCTTGCCGGCCCCGTTCGGGCCGAGCAGGGAGAAGACGGTACCCGCGGGGACGTCGAGGTCGATCCCGTCGAGCACGGTCTTGTCGCCGAATGCCTTGCGCAGTCCTGTGACCGCGATCGCCGAAGTTGTCATGGGAACACCTTCGGCGGGCGCCCTGACACGCACCTGACACGCCGCCTACACGGTGTCAGTCGCGTGTCCGCGGTCGTCGCAGGGCCCTGTCAGTGCGCGCGGCGAGAGTTGTCGGCAACCGACACCCCAAGGAGCTCAGATGTCCACCTTCACCACCCCCGCGCCGATCTCCGCCACCGTCGACATCATCTTCGGCAACATCACCGTCAAGGCGAGCGACCGCACCGACACAGTCGTCGAGATCCGGCCGACGGACCCCGCCTGGGACCTGGACGTCAAGGCCGCCGAGCAGGTGGTCGTCGAGTTCACCGACGGCAAGCTACAGGTCAAGCACCCGAAGCTGCGGTCGATCTTCAGCAAGCGGTACGGCGCGATCGAGGTCCTGATCGAACTGCCGACCGGCTCGCAGCTGCACGGCTACACCGCCAAGGGCGAGTACGTCGTCGAGGGCGAGATCGGCTCGTGCGAGCTGAAGACCGCCAACGGCGACATCCGGGTCGGCACGGTGACCGGCACCCTGCGCGCCAAGTCGGCCACCGGCCACATCAGCGTCGACGCGGCCGGCGCCGAGGTGAACGCCCGGACCGCGAGCGGCGACATCCGCGTCGGCGCCCTCGGCACCGGCTCCGCCGACCTCTACACCGCCACCGGCGAGGTCGCGATCGGCGTCCCCGCCGGCACCGCGGCCGCCCTGGACGCGCACACCTCGGTCGGCCGGGTCTTCAACCACCTGGACACCGCCGAAGCCACGACCCGCACCGTCCCCGTCCGCGCCCGCACCCACGGCGGCAACATCACCCTCACCCGCGCCTGACGTGCATTTTGGACAGGACGTCTCGGGCAGCACCTAGTGCACCTGAGCGTGGATCCGTCTGCACGTACAGCGTCTCACCGGTGCACTACCTGTCGAGCTGCACACCGTCGTCCATCTGGTCGGCGGCGAGGGAGGCGAGGAGACGGAGTTTCTCCGCGGACGGGGACCCCGGTTCGGCGGTGTAGACGAGGAGGACGAGGCCCGGTTCGGCCGTGATCGCGAGCTCCTCGTAGACGAAGGTGAGGTCGCCGACGGCGGGGTGGTGGAAGCGCTTGGTGCCGCTGCCGTGGGTGCGGACGTCGTGCGCGCCCCACAGCCGCCGGAAAGTCTCGCTCTGGGTGGAGAGTTCGCCGACGAGGTCCTGCAGGGCACGGTCGTGGGGGTCGCGGCCGGCCTCGGCGCGCATGATGCCGACGCACATGCGCGCGAACAGGTCCCAGTCCGGGTAGAAGTCGCGCGAGGCCGGATCGAGGAACTGGAAACGGGCCAGGTTCGGCGTCCGGCCGCCCGAGCCGATCACCGGCGAGTAGAAGACCCGGCCGAGAGCGTTCGTCGCCAGCAGGTCCTGCGCCGGGTTGCGGACGAACGCGACCCCGTCGGTGATCGCCTCCAGCGCCCACTGCAGGCTCGGCCGGGCGGCCGACTGCGCGGAGGCTCGGCGGCGACGGCGCCCCGAGGCCGGAATACCGTCGGCCGCGCGCGCCAGATCGAGGAGGTGCGCGCGTTCGGTCTCGTCCAGCCGGAGCGCCTGCGAGATCGCCTCGAGCACCGACGCGGAGGCTCCGGCGATCGTCCCGCGTTCGAGCTTCGCGTAGTACTCGACGCTCACGCCCGCGAGCGTGGCCACCTCGCTGCGGCGCAGACCGGCCACCCGGCGCTGCCCGACCGCGGGAAGGCCGACGTCCGACGGGGTCAGCTTCGCCCGTCGTGAGGTCAGGAACTCACGGACCTCGGCCTTGTTGTCCATGACCTCGACAGTACCGGCGCGGAACCGTCCGAGGGATGTACTGCCGGTACACCTCTCGAGCGTGACTTCTCCGGCCCGTTCCCCGGCGCTTGCATGGAGTCATGCCCCTCACCGCCACGCGGCCGACCGACCGTGACACGGCCTTGACCGCGACGGTGCTCGCCTCGGTCGTGCTGATCACCGCGATCGCGCCGCTGGCCACCGACATGTACGTGCCGGCGTTCCCGTTGGTGGCCCGCGAGCTCGGCACCGGCGCGACCGAAGTACAGCTGACCCTGACCACGTTCTTCGTCGGTATGGCGGCGGGCCAACTGCTCGGCGGTCCCCTCTCGGACCGGATCGGCCGGCGTCGCCCGATGCTGATCTCGCTCGTCGTACTGACAGCGGCCTCCGTCCTGTGCGCCTTCAGCCCGACGATCGGCGTACTCATGGTCGCCCGGCTGGTGCAGGGGTTCAGCGGCGGCTGGGCGATGGTCATCGCCCGCTCGATCGTCGTGGACCTGACGTCGGGAGCTCGGCTGGTCCGGGCGATGAACGTGGTCGCCGGTGTCGCAGGGATCGCGCCGATCGTCGGGCCGCTGCTCGGCGCGGCCGTCCTGCGCTTCTCACACTGGCAGGTGTCGTTCTGGGTCGTCGCGGGACTGGCCGCGTTGATGGTGGTGACAGTCGCGGTCGGCGTACCGGAAACCCTCCGGCAGCGCGGCGAGCCGTTCACGAGCGCGGTACTGCGGAACCGCGGGTTCGCCGGCTACCTGGTGGTCTTCGCCTTCTCGATGGGCACGATCTTCGCGTACGTCGCGACGTCGGCCTTCGTCCTGCAGTCGATGAACGGCCTCTCCCCCGTCGCGTACTCGGTGGACTTCGCCGTCAACGCCGTCGGGCTGACCGTCGCCACCCTGATCTCCGCCCGGCTGGCCGATCGCGTCCCGACGCGACAGGTCGTCCTGATCGGGCTGGCGGCGACCGGTGCCGCCGGCGTGACGTTGCTCGGAGGCGCTCTCGCGGGCATGCCACTGCCCGTGGCGTTGATCGGCTTCTTCGTCCTGATGACCGCTCAAGGACTGGTCGGCCCGAACGCCGGCGCGCTCGCATCCGCTCAAGTGCCGGACCATCCCGGCACGGGCTCGGCGTTGCTGGGCTTCCTGCAGTGGTGCATGGCCGGCGTCGTCGCTCCGCTCGCGGGCCTCGGCGGCGAGCGGAGCGCCGTACCCATGGCGGCCATCGTGCTCGCCCTCACCGCCCTTTCCCTGTTCGCACTGATCACCAACCAGAGAGGTTCCCACCCATGCGTGGAGTCATGATGTACGGTCCCGGCGACGTTCGCGTCGAGCACCGGCCCGACCCGGCGATCGAGCAGCCGACCGACGCGATCATCCGGCTGAGCGCCACCTGCGTCTGCGGTTCCGACCTGTGGCCGTACCGCGGCCACGACCAGCTCGACGGCCCGGCGCCGATGGGCCACGAGTACGTCGGTGTCGTCGAGGAGATCGGTTCCGAGGTCCGCACGGTCAAGCCCGGCGACTTCGTGATCGGCTCGTTCTTCGCCTCCGACAACACGTGCGAGATCTGCCAGGCCGGCTACCAGTCGCGGTGCGTCCACGCCGAGCTGATGGGTGCCATCGGCACCCAATCGGAGCTGGCCCGGGTTCCGCTCGCGGACGGCACGCTGGTCGCCACCGGCGGGATGCCCGAGGCCGATCTGATCCCGTCCTTCCTGGCGGCGTCCGACGTTCTCGGCACCGGCTGGTTCGCCGCTGTGGCGGCAGCAGCCGGCCCGGGCAAGACGGTGGCCGTTGTCGGCGACGGCGCGGTCGGGCTCCTGGGCGTACTCGCCGCGAAGCAGCTCGGCGCCGAGCGCATCATCGCGATGAGCCGCCACGAACCCCGGCAGCAGCTGGCCCTGGAGTACGGCGCGACCGACATCGTCACCGAGCGCGGCGACGCGGGCGTCGCGCGGATCAAGGAACTCACCAACGGGTACGGCGCGCACAGCGTCATCGAGGCCGTCGGCACCCAGGAGGCGATGATGCAGGCCATCCGCGCGACCCGGCCCGGCGGCCACGTCGGTTACGTTGGCGTGGCCCACGAAGTGGCGCTGCCGGGCGACGAGCTGTTCTTCTCCGGCGTCCACCTGCACGGCGGTCCCGCGCCGGTCCGCCAGTACCTGCCGACGCTGATCGACCTGATCTCCCGCCGGGTGATCGACCCCGGCAAGGTCTTCGACCTCACCCTCCCCCTGGCCGACGCCGCCAAGGCCTACGAGGCCATGGACCAGCGCCAGGCGATCAAGGCGCTGCTGCAGCCCTGACGACGCCAAGCCCGGCACGGAGCGTGAGCGTCAGGTCACCGTCGAAAAGCGAGGTGAATTTTGTCGGAGTGTTGACGGAATAATTCCCGGTTCCTACCGTCGCCAGCGTGCAGACGTTCACCACGATTCCAGGAGTGCAGGCGCTGGTACGGAGGACCCACGAGGAGCGGGTCCTCCAGGTGCTGCGTGAGCAGGGGGCGCTCAGCCGGAACCAGATCGCCCGCGCGGTCGGACTGTCCCGCACGACGCTGTCGGAGATCACCGGGAGCCTGCTGCAGCGCGGCGCCATCGTGGTGACCGACACCGACGCGGCGCACCGCGAGGGCAGCGGGCGTCCCGCCGAGCGGCTGGCGCTGGATCCGGCCTCCGGCCAGTTCATGGGCGTCGACTTCGGTCATCGCCGGGTGCACGTCACGGTCGCGGACGCCTCGCACGAGATCGTGGCGTCGGGCTCCGACCGGTACGACGACCGCGTGGACTGGCCGACCCGGCTCGACGTCGCGTTCGGCCTGGTGGAGCGGCTGAGCGACGAGTACGGCATCCACTACGGCGCCCTGCAGGGCGTGGGCATCGGGATCCCGGGCCCGTACTCGGGCAAACCGGGTGTCCGCGACTATCCGTCGCACCGGGCCGCGGCCGACGGCTTCCACGAGGCCTCGGTCGACGAAGCCTTCTGCGAGCGGTTCGGCGCGCCGGTGATCGTCGACAACAACACCCGGCTGGCCGCCCTGGCCGAGGCGATCTTCGGCGCGAAGGCGATCGAGAACCTCCTGTACGTCCGCCTGTCCGACGGCGTCGGCGGCGGCCTCGTCGTCGGCGGCCGCCTGGTCTCCGGATCGGCCGGTCTGGCGGGCGAACTCGGCCACGTCACCGTCCGCGCCGACGGCGACTCCTGCCGCTGCGGCAAGAACGGCTGTCTCGAGACGATCGCCTCGGTCCCCGCGATCCTGGCCGCCTGCCGTGCCGCCGGGCTGCCGGTCGAGAGCCTCGACGACCTCGCGGCCGCGGTCGCCCGTTCGCATCCGCTGGCCGACCGCGTACTGCGGGATGCCGCCGCCGCGGTCGGCCGCGTCCTCGCCGCCGTCGCGATGGCGCTCAACCCCGCCGAGATCGTGATCGGCGGCGAGATCACCCGGATCGCGCCGGTGATCGTCGAGCAGGCCGCCGCCACCGTCGCGTACGAGCTCTTCCCGGGCGCCGCCTCCCCCGGCGTCCGCGCGGCGCACCTCGCCGACGACGACGGCGCGCTCGGCGCCCTCGCCGCGGTGTTCCACAGCTCGCCGCTGCTGGCGGGCTACCCAGAGACGCCGGCGCCCGCCGGTGCCGGTTCGCGGGCGGCGATCCGCCCGCGGCAGACCCGAGGAGTGGCCGATGGCCGTGATCAGTGACCAGACCGCCCGCGGCGCCAAGCCGCGCGACCGCGCGGGAGGGCGAACGCGCACCCGGGCCGGTGGTCTTCCCCTACTGCTGAACGCGGTGTCGGTCGGGCTCGGCATCGCGGTGTGGTGGGCGCTGGCGCTCGCCGGGCTGAAGCTGCCGACGCCGCCCGAGGTCGTCGCGCAGGCGATCACCCTGATCGGCAACGGGACGCTGGGCAAGGACGTCCTGGCCAGCCTGACGCGGGTGGTGATCGGCTTCGCGCTCGGCACCGCCGCGGCGATCCCGGTCGGCTTCCTGATGGGCTGGTACGCCGTGGTGCGCGGATTGGTCGAACCGTGGATCCAGTTCTTCCGCACCGTCCCGCCGCTGGCGATCATCCCGCTGGCCATCGTCCTGATGGGGATCGGCGAGGCGCCGAAGATCTTCGTGATCTTCCTGGCCGCGTTCCTGGCCTGCGTGATCTCGACGTTCCAGGGTGTGGTCAACGTCGACCGCACACTGATCAACGCGGCCCGGGTGCTGGGCGCCAAGGACGCCGGCATCTTCGCCCGCGTCGTGGTGCCGGCCTCGACGCCGTTCATCCTGGTCGGCATGCGGGTCGGCCTCGGATCGGCCTGGGCGACTCTGGTGGCCGCCGAGCTGATCGCCGCCCAGCAGGGCCTCGGTTTCCGGATGCAGAACGCGCAGCTCTACTACGACCTGCCGACGATCTTCGTCGGCCTGATCTCGATCGGCATCCTCGGACTGCTGATGGACCGGATCCTGCTGACCGCCGAACGCAAACTCACCGGATGGCAGGAGCGCCGATGAAGATCTCCGTCCAGTCCGTCACCAAGACCTTTGCCTTGGGCAAGGACACGTTCACGGCGCTCGACCAGGTGTCGCTGGACATCGCCGCCAACGAGTTCATCACCGTGGTGGGCCCGTCGGGGTGCGGCAAGAGCACGCTGATGAACATCCTGGCCGGCCTGGAGGAACCGACCTCGGGGCGCGCGCTGGTCGACGGCGTACCGGTCGAGGGGCCTGGGCCGGAGCGCGGCGTCATCTTCCAGCAGTACGCGCTCTTCCCTTGGCTGACCGTGCGCAAGAACGTCGAGTTCGGCCTCAAGACCGCGGGTGTCGGGAAGGCCGAGCGCCGCGAACGGGCGCAGCACTTCATCGACGTGGTGGGGCTCGGCGACTTCGCCGACGCGCTGCCCAAGATGCTGTCCGGCGGGATGCGGCAGCGCTGCGCGATCGCCCGCGCGTACGCCGTGAACCCGTCGATCCTGTTGATGGACGAGCCGTTCGGCGCCCTGGACGCACTCACCCGGGTGAAGCTGCAGGAGCAACTGCTCGACACGTGGAGCCAGGAGCAGCGCACGGTGCTGTTCATCACCCACGACGTCGACGAGGCGGTCTTCCTGGCGAACCGCGTCATCGTGATGGCTGCGCGGCCCGGGCGCATCTACGACGTGATCGACGTCGACCTGCCCTACCCGCGGTCGGAGGAGTTCCGGCTCAGCGCCGAGTTCGCCGACCTGCGCAACCGCGTCTGGCACTCCGTCTACCACCAGGACGGCCGCACGGCCGCCGAATCCACCGTCACCGTTCGATCCTAAGGAACCTCATGTCTGTCTCACGCAAGCTCTCGGCCCTCGCCGCCGGGGCCGTTGCTCTCACGCTCGCGCTCGCCGGCTGCGGCGGGTCGGACGACAAGGCGGCCGACGGCGGCCCGCTGCAGGAGGTGAACTTCGGCTACATCGCCGACTACAACGGCACCAGCCTGCTGGCGATCGCGAACGACCAGAAGCTCTGGCAGCAGCACGGTCTGAAGGCGAGCTCCAAGGTGTTCACGAACGGCCCGCTGCAGATCCAGGCGCTCGGCACCGGCGACCTCGACTTCGGCTACATCGGCCCGGGCGCGTTCTGGCTGCCGGCCTCCGGGCAGGCGAAGGTGATCGCGATCAACACGCTCGGCAACGCCGACCGGGTGATCGCCCGCTCCGGGACCACGTCGATCGACCAGCTGCGCGGCAAGACCGTCGGCGTACCGGAAGGCACGTCGGGTGACATGATCCTGACGCTGGCGCTGCAGAAGGCCGGGATGACGAAGAGCGACGTCAAGGTCGTGAACATGGACGCCTCGACGATCGTGTCGGCGTTCGCGTCGAAGAAGATCGACGCGGCCGGCTTCTGGTATCCCGCGATCGGGACGATCAAGAAGCAGGTCCCGGACCTGACCGAGCTCGCCAAGAACTCCGACTTCGAGGCGCAGGTCTCGTTCCCGACCGCGTTCGTGGCCGGTAACGACGTCGTGTCCGGCCAGAAGGACAAGACCGAGAAGACGATCGCCGTCCTGCGCGACGCGATGGCCTACCGCTCTGCCAATCCGGACAAGTCGATCGAGCTGACCGCGAAGATGCTCAACGTGCCGGTCGACCAGGTCAAGGCCGACGCGGGCAACGTCAAGGTGCTGTCGGTCGACGAGCTGGACGCCAAGACCAAGGACGGCACGATCGACAAGTGGCTGAACGGGATGGCCGACTACTTCGTCCAGGCCGGCAAGCTGAAGTCCAAGACCGACCCGAAGACGTACTACACCGGCGACCTGTTCACCGCGGCACGTTCCGGCTCGGTGGCGAAGTGACCGAGCCGCAGAACATCCTCTTCCTGATGACCGACCAGCACCGGGCGGACACGCTCGGTGCCTACGGCAACCAGTTGGGGACCACCCCGAATCTGGACGAGCTGGCCCGGACCGGGACCCGCTTCGACCGGTGGTACACGCCGACGGCGATCTGTACGCCGGCCCGGGCCAGCCTGCTCACCGGGCAGGCGCCGTTTCGGCACAAGCTGCTGGCGAACTACGAGCGGAACGTCGGCTACCTCGAAGACCTGGGCGAGGGCACCTTCACGTTCTCCCAGGCGTTGCGCGACCGCGGGTACAACTGCGGGCTGATCGGCAAGTGGCACGTCGGCACCGACAAGTCCGCCGGCGACTTCGGCTTCGACGGGCCCGACCTGCCGGGCTGGCACAACCCGGTCGATCACCCCGACTACCTGGCGTACCTGGCGGAGCGGGACCTCCCGCCGTACGAGATCTCGGACCGGATCCGCGGCACGCTGCCGAACGGCGGGCCCGGCAACCTGCTCGCCGCCCGCCTGCACCAGCCGGTCGAGGCGACCTTCGAGCACTACCTGGCGACCCGGGCGATCGAGATGCTCGAGCGGTACGCCGCGGAGGGCGGGAAGCCGTTCTTCCTGGCGCTGCACCTCTTCGGGCCGCATCTGCCGTACATCCTGCCGGACGAGTACTTCGACCTGATCGACCCCACGGACGTCGAGCTGCCGCGGTCGGTGGCGGAGACGTTCCAGGGCAAGCCGATGGTGCAGAAGAACTACAGCGCGCACTGGACGTTCGACACGATGCCGATCGAGACCACGCGCAAGCTGATCGCGATCTACCAGGGCTACGTCGCGCTGATCGACTTCGAGCTCGGCCGAGTGCTGGACGCGATGCAACGGCTCGGGCTCGCCGACGACACGTCGGTGTTCTTCACCTGCGACCACGGGGAGTTCACCGGCTCGCACCGGCTGCACGACAAGGGGCCGGCGATGTACGAGGACATCTACCGCACGCCTGGTCTGCTCCGGGTGCCCGGGCAGCCGGAGGGCGTCGTACGGAACGAGTTCGTCAGCCTGCTCGACTGCACCGCGACGATCCTCGAACTGGCCGGGGCCGACCCGAAGAACGCGGTCGACTCGCGGAGCCTGCTGCCGCTGGTGGGTGGCGAGCCGGCCGAGTGGGACGACGACATCGTCTGCGAGTTCCACGGGCACCACTTCCCCTATCCGCAACGGATGCTGCGCACGGACCGGTACAAGCTCGTGGTGAATCCGGACTCGGTGAACGAGTTGTACGACCTGGAGCTCGACCCGGACGAGCTGCTCAACGTGTACGAGCACCCGGAGCAGGCCGGCGTACGGTCGCAGCTGATGCGGCGGCTGTACACGGTGCTGCGCGAGCGGGGCGACAACTTCTACCACTGGATGACGTCCATGTACGACGTGGGCGACGTCGGCTACGACCCGACGATGAGCGGCCTCGACGAGACGACGTACCGGAAGTAACGCGCCGCGGGGCCCTCTGTGTGAGAGGGCCCCGCGGTCTGGTCAGGCGTTCTTCCGCCGCTGCACGTAGATGCGGTCGCTGCTCGGGCCGGTCCACTCCATCCGGACGACGCCTGGCACGGCGGCGTCGCCGGCTCGGGCCGGATCCGCCCAGTAGCCGGCGGCCGGATTGCGGAAGAAGGTCGCCCACAAACGGCCGGCGGCGTCGGTGAAGATGTTGTTGTGGCCGGCACCGACACCGGCTGTCCACCGGTGTGAGTACGGGCCTTCGAAGTTGTCGGAGACCGCCATGATCAGGTCGTACTGGTACTGGACACGGCCCGGCGCCGGCGGGTCGTAGGCGTTCCGAGCGGTGCCGTCCGGGTTCGTCGACGAACGGTCCCAGGCGGCGTGCAGGAGGTAGTACTTCCCACCGTGCTTGAAGACGTACGCGCCCTCCAGGTACGGCTCGGGCGTGTACGGGCTCTGCTGGAACGCCGGCAGACCGGTCGTCGGGACGATGTCCTCCATGTCGTCGCGGAACGGCGCGTAGAGGTTGTTGTGCAGAACGAGCCAGGCCTGGTCGCCCTCGGAGTACAGGCCGCCGTCGATGTGGTGGTACGCGCCGGGCAGGATGAAGCCCGGTCCGCCGATGAAGGAGTCCCCGAACGGCTTGTCCAGGTTGCCTTCGGCCAGGCGGTACGGTCCTTCGACGCCGCCCTCGCTGATCAGCAGGAACGAGCCGACCTTGCGGGAGTGGTCGCCCATGCAGGCCACGATGTACCAGGTGTCGCGGAAGTAGTGCAGCTCGGGCGCCCAGGCCTGGCCGCGCTTGCCGAACTGGGTGTCGTACCAGTACTCCTGCCACGGCGCGACGACGGTCCGGCCGGGCGTGTTCTCGCCGACGAACTCGGGCGACCACACCTTGCCCCGCTCGGCGTCGGCCCGGATCCCGGTGGTGTCGGCGAGTTTCCACGGCCCGTGCAACGAGGGCGCTGTCCAGACGAAGATGCCGTCGTTCCACGGCCCGGCCGCGGGCAGGCCCGGTACGCGCGTCGTACCCGTCGCGACGTACAGCGGGCGGCCGTTGACCTTGAAGCAGTTCACGTAGGTGTCGCGCATCCACACCCGGCCGAGCTCCGCGTCGCGCGGCCGCAGCTCGAGCGGCAGCACGAAGGAGTTGTCGTCCCGCGGCCACAGATCGAGCCGCGTGTCGGCCGCGCCGTACGGCTCGGGCTGGGGCCAGGCCGCCGGGTACCGCCCCGCATCCGCGTACGCCGCCGTGGAAGGGAGCGCCGCCGCGCCCACAACCCCCGCCAAACCGCCGAGAACCGTTCTCCTGTTGATCTCCATGCGCGCACGCTAGTCAGACTCATTTCAACGGTGAAGAACCGGCAAAAAGGTTCATGATGAGCGGTGTGAGACCAACCTTGCAGGCGGCGCCCGGCGCGTGGCGAGTCGCCTACCCCGTCGCGCTCCTGGCCCAGCGGTTCTACCGGAGGCGCTACTTCCGGGCTCTTTCGCGGTGATGTCAAGGTGGGGTGGTTGGCTCCGACATTGCTGTGAGGGCGCCGGGAGGCGGTGCCGGGTGATGTGAAGGAGCTTCAGATGTCCGAGGTGCGGGTTCACAACTTCGCGATTTCGCTGGACGGGTACGGCACGGGTGAGGGCCAGTCGCTCGAGGCGCCGTTCGGGCATGCCGGTGAGCGGCTGCACGAGTGGCTGGTCGGAACGCGGTTCTTCCACGCCGCGGACGGGCTGCCCGGCGGCACGCTCGGCGTCGACAACGCGTACGCCGAGCAGCACGATCCGGGGATCGGGGCCGAGATCATGGGCGCCGGCAAGTTCGGCCCGCCCGGCTGGCAGGACGACCCGGACTGGACGGGCTGGTGGGGCCCGAACCCGCCGTTCCACTCACCGGTCTTCGTCCTCACCCACCGCCCGCGCGCGTCGGTCGAGATGGAGGGCGGTACGACGTTCCACTTCGTCGAGGCGACCCCGGCCGAGGTGCTCGAGCAGGCGAAGGCCGCGGCGAACGGCGCCGACGTCCGCGTCGGGGGCGGGGCCACCGTCGTCCGGGACTTCCTCGCCGAAGGCCTGATCGACTACCTGCACGTCGCGCAGGTCCCGATCGTGCTCGGCCGCGGCGTGCGGCTGTGGGACGGCCTGGAGGCGCTCGACGACAGGTACGCCGTCGAGGTGGTCGCGTCCCCGAGCGGTGTCACGCACCTGACGTTCACGCTCAAGAAAGGCTGAGACCTACCGGGCGGCGGGCACGTGCACGGTGGCCCGCAGCCCGCCGCCGATCCGCGGCATCAGCGCCAGGCTCCCCTCGTGGGCGCGGGCGATGGTGTTGACGATCGCCAGGCCCAGCCCGACGCCGCCGTGATCGGTGCGGGTCCGCTCGGCGCCGCGCTGGAACGGCTCGATGAGCGTGGCGACCAGCCGCAGCGAGAGTTCCTCGCCGGTGTTCTCGACGACCAGCTCCGCGGTGCCGGAGCGAACGCCGGTCGTGATCCACACGGTGCCGTGGTCGGACAGGTTGTGCACGATCGCGTTGTGCAGGAGGTTCGTCGTCAGTTGCAGCAGCAGCGCACGGGAGCCGTCGGCCATGGCGATGCCGCCGGAGACCTCGATCGTCAGACCGCGCTTCTCGGCGAGCGGCAGCAAGGTTTCGACGGCCTCCTCCACCAGGAGCGACAGGTCGACAGGCTCCGGCGTGAACGACCGCTGGTCGGCGCGGCTGAGCAGGAGCAGCGCCTCGGTGAGGTCGATCGCGCGGTTGTTGACGGCCCGGAGACGGTCGACGAGGACGCGGTTGTCGCTGTTCAGGTCGTTACGGGCGACATCGAGCAAGGTCTGGGTGATCGCCAGCGGCGTACGCAGCTCGTGCGACGCGTTGGCCGCGAACCGCTGCTGCTCACTGACATGCGCTTCCAGCCGCGCCAGCATCGTGTCGAACCCGTCGGCGAGCTCGCGGAACTCGTCGCTCGGCCCGGGCAGCCGGATCCGGTGCGAGAGCGACCCGGTCGCGGCCAGTCTGGTGGCGTCGGTGATCCGGGTGAGCGGGGCGAGCATGCGGCCGGCCAGGAGCCAGCCGCCCGCGAGACCGAAGACCAGCAGGATCAGCAGTACGACGCCGGCCCGCGGCGCGAAGGTGCGCAGCAGCACGGAGCGGACCGGGAAGACGCCGTCGTCGATCCCGTCGGGGACGATGAGCATCGCCCGATCGGGCACGTACCGCAGCAGGAACGCCCAGACAGCGGCCAGCAGCAAGGCGCCGGCGAGCATCAGGAATCCCGCGTAGCTGAGCGTGAGTTTGAGCCGGACGCTCAGCCCGGGCTCCCTAACCATGCTTCGGCCCCGTGTCGATGCGATAGCCGGCACCGGCCACTGTCGCGATCAGCCACGGCTCGCCGAGGCGTTTGCGCAGCGCCGAGACCGTGATCCGTACGGCGTTCGTGAACGGATCGGCGTTCTCGTCCCAGGCTCGTGCCAGGAGGTCCTCGGCGCTGACGACACCGCCCTCGGCGGAAACCAGCACCTCGAGTACGGCGAACTGCTTGCGGGTCAGCGCGACGTACCGGCCGTCGCGGTAGACCTCGCGGCGGAACGGGTCCACGCGCAGCCCCGCGATCTCCCGCACCGGCGGGCGGCTGTGCGCGCGCCGCCGGTCGAGGGCGCGCAGACGCAGCACGAGCTCCTGCAGCTCGAACGGCTTGGTCAGGTAGTCGTCGGCGCCGAGCTCGAACCCGGACGCCTTGTCGTCGAGCCGGTCCGCGGCGGTCAGCATCAGGATCGGCAGACCGCTGCCGGAGGCAACGATCCGCTTGGCGACCTCGTCGCCGGACGGGCCCGGGATGTCACGGTCGAGAACGGCGATGTCGTAGGTGTTGATGCTCAGCAGCTCCAGCGCGGTGTCGCCGTCACCGGCCACATCCGCGGCGATCGCCTCCAAGCGCAGGCCGTCGCGGATGGCGTCGGCCATCTCGGGTTCGTCCTCCACAATCAGCACCCGCACATCCTCGATAGTACGAGGCGGCACGTATCGCGCACGTATCGAAAACCGGATACGCGCCGGCAACACGGCGCCGATTTGACTGGACACATGTCCGTCAGCGCACCGGCACCAGGCCGCCGTACCCGACTGTCGATCCGCGCGGCCCTCGTCGTCGCGAACGTGGCGATCATCGGCGTGTTCGTCCATCAGACGCTGGCGTTCCCGTCGTTCTCGGCCGGCGCCGCCCTCGGCGAGCCGGACGGCGCCGTACCCGAGGGTCTGACGGTCTTCGACGACCACATCCCGGCGGTCGGCAACCTCGACCCCGCCCTGCTCGGCGCGCTGCGCCGGGCCGCGACGGACGCTGGGAACGAGGGGGTCAAGTTCTACGTCAACAGCGGGTGGCGCACACCGGCGTACCAGGAGCAGCTGCTGCGGGACGCGGTCTCGAAGTACGGCTCGATCGAGGAAGCGGCCCGCTGGGTCGCTACGCCCACCACGTCCCCGCATGTTCTGGGGCAGGCGATCGACATCGGGCGCTCCGACGCCACGGCCTGGCTGGCCGAGCACGGCGCGCGGTACGGGTTGTGCCAGATCTACGACAACGAGCCGTGGCATTACGAGCTGCGGCCCGAGGCCATCTCCCACGGCTGCCCGCCGCGGTACGCCGACCCGACGCACGACCCGAGGATGCAGCGGTGACGCTGAGCGTCGCGCCGATCAGCTCTGCCGAGCACCTCGCGTACCTCGGCACGCAGCGGTCGGTCAGCTTCCTGCAGACGCCGGCCTGGGGCCGTGTGAAGACCGAGTGGCGGAGCGAGTCCCTCGGCTGGTACGACGGCCCGCGGCTCGTTGGGGCTGGGCTGGTTCTGCATCGGCCGGTGCCGCGGCTCGAACGGCATACGTTGGCCTATCTGCCCGAGGGGCCGACCATTGATTGGACCGGTGATCTCCGCAGGTGGCTCGACCCGCTGGCGGCATACCTGAAGGCGCAGGGGGCATTTGCGATCCGGCTTGTGCCGCCGTTGCGCACGCACAGCTGGAGCGCCGAGCAGGTCAAGGCGGGGATCGCCGATTCGGAGGTTGGGCGGCTTACCGAGGTGCCTGGTGCTGTCGATGCTTTGGGCGCTCGCGTGACGAGCCAGCTGAGCGCGGCCGGGTGGTTGCCGCAGAGCCCGGAGGACGGGTTCGGTGCGGGTCAGCCGCAGTTCAAGTACGAGGTCCCGCTGGCCGGCCGGAGCGAGGACGACGTGCTCAGAGGGATGAACCAGCTTTGGCGCCGCAACATCAAGAAGGCGGCCAAGGCGGGAGTCGAGGTCACGGTCGGGGACGACCTGAAGGCGTTCCACGATTTGTACGTCCATACGGCTGCGCGCGATCACTTCACGCCCCGGCCGTTCGGGTACTTCGAGACCATGTTCGCGGCGATGAGCGCTGAGGCTCCCGAGCGGATCAAGCTCTACCTGGCACATCATTCCGGTGACCTCGTCGCCGCCACGATCCTGGTCCGGGTCGGCGCGTACGCGTGGTACTCGTACGGTGCCTCCGCGACCGAGAAACGCGACGTGCGCGGCTCGAACGCCTGCCAGTGGGCAATGATCCGCGACTCACTGGCGGCGGGGTGCGACGTCTACGACCTGCGCGGCATCACTCCCACGCTCTCCGCCGACGATCCGCACGTCGGCCTGATCCAGTTCAAGGTCGGCACCGGAGGCCAGGCGGTGCGCTACGTCGGCGAGTGGGACCTGCCGCTGCGCCCGGTGATGTACCGAGCCTTCGACCTGTACATGAGGCGACGCGAACACCTGAGAAGCAAGCGGAAGTAACACGATGCTCAGCGACTGGCACCACCTGCTCGGCACCTACACCGGCGTAGCGCTGCTAACCGCCGCAACCGCCCCACTGGCCATACTCCTCACCTGCACACTGGCCCTACGCCGAAGCACCCGCAACCCAACCCACACGCTTACCTCGTCAACGCCGGCAACCCCGCCGCACACCCCGCCGGCTCCGGCACCCACGTCGGCGGGCGCGCACCACACATCCGCGGTCCCGCGGCGTGCGGCGGCGTGGGTGTGGTGGATGGCGGTCGCCGACGTGGGCATGGTCTACGGGACGGTGCCCTGGGTCTGGATGACGATGTTGCCGGGCAGCGGGGCGGGTGAGGTCCCGGGCCGGCTCAGCCTGGTCCCGTTGCGCGATCTGTTGTCGATGTCACCCTTGCAGATTGTCGGCAATCTACTGGTCTTCGCAGCGTTGGGCTTCTTCGCTCCCCTGCGGTTCGCGAGGCTGGCGTCGATCCCGCGGGTCCTGGGCCTCGCGGCGGGCTGCTCGGTGCTGATCGAGCTCGCGCAGTACGTCCTGCAGCTCGACCGAGTGACGTCGGTGGACGACGTACTGCTCAACGCACTCGGCGCCGGGCTGGCAGCGCTGGCCTCACGCCCCTGGTGGCACCCCACATTTCGTGGGCATATCGAAAACCGGATACGGACCGGCAACACCACCTCGCCTTGACTTGAAGGCATGACCTACAGCGAACCGGCGGGGACCGCCGTACGGAGTGCCGAACGGCTCGCGGGCATCACGATCTTCGGATGCGAGCCGGACGAAGCCGCACTGTTCCACGAGCTGTCGGCACGCTTCGGCATCACCCCGATCATCACCGCAGCACCGATCTCCGAGGCCACCATCGACCTGGTCGCCGGAAGCTGCATCAGCGTCGGCCACAAGACCCGAGTCACGAACCCCACGCTGCGCGCACTCAGCCGCGCCGGGGTCAGGTACATCTCCACCAGAAGCATCGGCTGCAACCACATCGACGTGAAGTACGCCGCACAACTCGGCATCACGGTCGGCAACGTCACCTACTCCCCCGACAGCGTCGCGGACTACACGGTGATGCTCATGCTGATGGCGATCCGGACCATGAGATCGATCCTCCGCCGCACCGACGCCCACGACTACCGCCTGGAACCGATCCGCGGGCGGGAACTGCGCGACCTGACCGTCGGCGTCGTCGGCACCGGCCGGATCGGCATCGCGGTGATCGACCGGCTGCAAGGCTTCGGCTGTCAAATCGTTGCCCATGACAAACGTTTACGGGTCCCGCTCGAGGACGTGTTGCTGCAGAGCGACATCGTGACGCTCCACACGCCTCTCACCGCAGAGACCCGGCATCTGCTGAGTCGCCGCCGGATCGAGCAACTCAAGCCCGGCGCGTACGTGATCAACACCGGCCGCGGAGCACTCCTCGACACCTCCGCCCTGATCGACGCCCTCGAAAGCGGCCGACTGGGCGGTGCGGCACTCGACGTACTCGAAGGCGAAGAAGGGATCTTCTACGCCGACCGCAGGAATGAACCCGTCGACAGCGAACTGCTGCTGCGACTGCAGCGGCTGCCCAACGTGCTGATCAGCCCGCACACGGCCTACTACACAGACCACGCACTCCGCGACACGGTCGAGAACTCCATCCTCAATTGCCTGAACTTCGGAAGCAGGGAGCACCATGGATAAGTTGAAGATCGGCATTCTCTTCGGCGGCGACTCCGAGGAACACCCGGTCTCGGTCAAGTCCGCGCAGGAGCTCGCCCGGAATCTCGACCTGGACAAGTACGAGCCGTACTACATCGGGATCACCCAGCAGGGTGCCTGGAAGTTGTGCGACGGTCCCGGTCCGGACTGGGAGATCGGCAAGTCGAGCCCGGTCGTGCTGTCGCCGGACAGCAGCACGCAGGGCCTGCTCGTCCTGGAGTCCGACCGGCTGGGATCGCGGATCAGAGTGGGGCAGTACAGGACGATCAACCTCGACGTGGTGCTTCCCGTTCTGCACGGCAAGCGCGGCGAGGACGGCGCGATCCAGGGTCTGCTCGAGCTGTGCGGCATTCCGTACGTGGGCTGCGACATCCAGAGCTCCGTGCAGTGCATGGACAAGGCGCTGACGTACACCGTCGCCAGGAGCGCGGGGATCGCGACGCCGAACTTCTGGATCGTCACGGCAGATCAGCCGATCGACGCCGAGCAGTTCAGCTACCCCGTCTTCGTGAAGCCGGCCCGGTCGGGCTCGTCGTTCGGGGTCACCAAGGTCTCGCATCGTGACGAGCTGCCGGCCGCGCTGGAGACCGCGCGTCAGTTCGACTCGAAGATCCTGATCGAAGAGGCCGTCGTCGGCAGTGAGATCGGCTGCGCGGTCATGGGCAACGACCTGGATCTGATGACCGGCGAACTGGACCACATCGCGCTGACCCACGGGTTCTTCAAGATCCACCAGGAGGACTCGCCGGAGAGCGGCTCCGAGAACTCGACTCCGATCGTTCCCGCCGACATCCCGGACGAGGCACGGGTGCTCGTCCAGGAGGCGGCGAAGGCGGTGTACGGCGCGCTCGGCTGCCGCGGGCTGGCGCGTGTCGACATGTTCCTCACGACTGACGGGCGGCCGGTGCTCAACGAGGTGAACACGTTCCCGGGGATGACGTCGTACAGCCGGTATCCCCGGATGATGGCGGCGGCCGGCGTACCGCTCGGCGAGGTGATCGACCGGCTCGTGTCGGTGACGCTGACCGGGAAGCTCCAGTGAACACCGACTTCGGGTACGTCGACGTGCCCGGGATCCGGTGGGACTCGAAGTACGCGACCTGGGACAACTTCGTCGGGAAACCCGTCGACGGGTATCTGGCGAATCGCATCGTCGGGACCACAGCGCTGTGCGCGGCGCTGGAAACGGCATCGGGGAAGGCCGAGGCGCGCGGCTTCGGACTGCTGCTGTGGGACGGGTATCGCCCGCAGCGTGCCGTGGACCACTTCCTGCGCTGGTCGACGCAGCCGGAAGACGGCAGGACGAAGTCGCGCCACTACCCGAACATCGCACGGGTCGACATGGTCTCGTCGGGCTACGTGGCTGTGAAATCCGGCCACAGCCGGGGCAGCACCGTCGACCTGACGCTGTACTCGTTGGGGACCGGCGAGCTCGCGGCCATGGGCGGCGGCCACGACCTGATGGACCCGATCTCGCACCACGGCGCGCCCGGCATCTCGGACCTCGAGGCACAGAACCGGCAACACCTCCGCGCCGTCATGGAGGCTGCCGGTTTCGTTGGCTGCGCCCACGAATGGTGGCACTACACACTGCGGGACGAGCCGTATCCCGACACGTACTTCGACTTCCCGATCGTGTGATGCGGATCCGACCGGCGCGCAGTACCGACGCCATCGACGCGTTGCTCGAAGAACTGGGCTATCCGCAGCAGGACCCGGCCGTCACCGCAGCCCGCCTGCAGACGTGGGCCGAGGATCCGGCCGGGGCGGCGTACGTCGCCGAGGCAGACAACCGTCTCCTCGGCGTCATCGCCGTCCACATCATCCCGTTCTTCGAACGCGAAGGCACCTGGGCCCGCATCGTGGCCCTGGTCGTCTCATCCCAAGCCCGCCGCCAAGGCGTAGGCACCCTGCTCCTGGAGGCCGCCGAATCCTTCGCCACCACCCAAGGCTGCCTCCGCCTGGAAGTAGCCAGCTCCAACCACCGCGCCCCCGCCCACACCTTCTACCAATCCCACGGCTACACCAACCAGTCCACAACCTCATCCCGCTTCCTGAGGACCCTCAGGTAGGCCGCATTCAGTCGCCAGAGGTGGGCGGTCGAATCGTTGCGACTGGAACTGGGAGACATGCTCGATGCGCACCCGGACGAGCACAGCACCGCCTCAACGCCGACGCCGGCGACGGACTTGGTGCCTCCGAGGATCTCGGGGCTGGCAGGTTGTCGGATCGGGGCCGGGCTGTTCGTAGTACAGGTGAGAGGCGGCCGGAAGCGGGCTGCCGGAGACTAGGAGTGGTGGCATGAGCTGGTTTGGCAACGGTGGGGTGACGGCATGTTGATCTACTCGATGGGTGTGTCGGCGGACGGCTACATCTCCGACCGCGACGGTGGGCTCGACTGGGGCGACACGAACGACGAGCAGTACCGCTTCCACATCGCCGAGACCAGCGAGCTGGGCTGCATGCTGCTCGGCCGCAGGCTGTACGAGACCATGCTCGTCTGGGACACGGACAAGTCGCTCAGAGACACCGAGCGAGGAGCCGCCTTCGCCGAGGTCTGGTGTGCTCTCCCGAAGGTCGTCTTCAGCCGCACGCTGGACAGCGTCGAAGGCAACGCCCGGCTGGCCACCGCACCACTGGCCGACGAGATCGCCGCAGCGCAAGCCGCGACCGACAAGCACGTCGGTATCGGCGGCGCCGCCCTAGCCGCGGCAGCCATCGAACTCGACCTCGTCGACGAACTACGCATGCTCCGCCACCCGGTCGTCATCGGCGGCGGCACCCCGTTCCTGCCCCCGGTCACCAAGCCCATCCCCCTGGACCTCATCGAGACCAGAACAGTCGCCACCCGCCTGATCTACGAACGCTACCGCCGCACCCAACACTGAACCGCACCACACAGAGACGAGGAAGGAGCGGCCGAATCGCCCGTACAAACGCGCCAGACGGCCGCCCCAGCCCACACCCGAAACCACGCACGCCCGGACCGCTCGTACGAACGCGAGACCGCGCCCGGGGTCGCACCTGAAAGCACACGGGCCGCGGCCGACCGGCCAGCAGACAACAGCCGGGCAAGAGCCCGAGCAAACCCGGCTGCGCATACCCTGCGTCGACCACCGGGTCTGCCGCCGACGATCAGGGCCGGCCGTCGTTCATGGTCCCGGCCCAGACGCCGCGTCCAGTGCCCCTCGTCGAGCTGGACGTACTGCGCCACGGACGCTCCGGGAACGAACGGAGCCGCACGCCCCGAGAGCCAACCCAAGCGCGACCGCCGGTCGTTACGATGGCGCGCATGGCGAAGCGTAACTACCTCGTCGAAGGAGGTTCCGGGACCGGTAAGAGTTCGGTCTGCCAAGAACTCCGGCGGCGTGGGTACAACGCCGTGGACGGCGACAACGAGCTCGCGTATCAGGGAGACCCGGAAACCGGCACGCCGACCGAAGGTGACATCCGCTACGAGCACCATATCTGGGACGTCGCGAAGGTCCGCGAACTCGCCGCCGACACAACGAACGAGGTCACTTTCTTCTGCGGCGGATCGCGGAACCTCCACAAGTTCCTCGATCTCTTTGACAAGGTGATCGTGCTGGACGTGGACGCCGAGACACTCGAGCACAGACTCCGTAACCGGGGCGCTTGGGGTGGAGACGCCCAGCAGAGGGAGTTCATACTCCGCCTGCACGCCACCAGAGCAGGCGTACCGGAAGGAACGATCATCGACACCGCACGCCCGTTGAGCGAAGTCGTCGACACCGTCCTGAAGCTCGCCGACTCCTGATTGCGGACCCAGCCGCACGACGAAGTACCCAGATGTGCTGGTACCCGCGACCGCCTGCGTATCCGGCCGGCTGCATGTCGGATTCGCAGTACGGCGTTCGTTGCACAGGTGGCAGGCGGGCGCGGATCGGCCGCCGGACAGGAGTGATGAGATGCCGCATTACCTGATCTCGTTCGAGAAGGGTTCGATGGACCACTTCGCGGAGGAGGACTGGCCCGTGGTGGGCAAGGCCGCGCACGCGGTGGTCCAGGAGGCGATCGACGCCGGGGTGTACGTGTTCGGCGGCGGTCTGGACTACGAGAACAACGACGTCGAGCACGCTGTCGTCGCCACCGACGGCATGGTCACCGACGGCCCGTTCCCGGAGACCAAGGAGCTCATCGGCGGCTTCATGATCGTCAAGGTCCCCACCCGCGACGACGCGCTCCAGTGGGCCGCCAAACAGGCCACCGCCTGCCGCTGCGCCCAGGACGTCCGCAAGTTCATGCGCGACCCGGAGCTGGACATCTGAGCTGATCGCGCCTCGCGGATATCCTCATGCGGGTGACGCGAACCTCCAAGCCTTCGGTCATCTTCCTCAACGGCGCCTCGTCCGCCGGCAAGACCACGCTCGGCACCGCACTACAAGACGCCCTCGACGAGCCGTACTTGCTGATGGGTCTGGACACCTGCTTCGCGATGGTCCCCTCCCAGTGGGCCGGCGGCTCGATGGGGGCTCATCGCGCGCAGGGTTTCCAGTACGTCGACCTGCCCGACGACAACGGCAAACCCGTGTGCGGAATCGCGTACGGGCCGATCGGACTGCGCATGCTGCAAGGCTTCCACCGCGCCGTCCGCGAGTTCGTGCAGGCGGGCAACCCGGTCATCGTCGACGAGATGATGCTCGGCTCCGAGGTGAGAGACCACTGGTTCACAACCCTCGCAGACCTCGACGTACTCACGGTTGGTGTCCGCTGCGACCTCGCCGAACTCGAACGCCGGGAGGTCACCCGCAAGAACCCAGCCGGCCTGTCCCGCTGGTCCGAGGCACGCGTACACGACGGAATGCACTACGACCTCTGGGTGGACACCACCAACCAGACCCCAGAAACCTCCGCCCACCAAATCCTGACCACCACACGCGCAACTTCTTGACCGACGCCGGATCGCCGCATCCCCCACAGTCCCGCTGAACACGCCGCAGACCGCCCAGTGCAGCGTGACGCACACCCGACGGGTCCGGCACCAAGCTCAGCCGACCGGGTACGGCGCGACGCGGAGCCAACCAGCGCAGCGGGATCTGACGTGACCGGTACCGTCAGGTCCCGAAACGTCGGGTCCCGTCAGGTCGAGGCAGGTCTGTCAGGTCGGTGTAGGGCTGACGGCCAGTTCTCGTACCGTCAGGATCTCGACGCGCGCGGGATCGCGGCCCACGACGTCGACCCGGTACAGGCACTCGAACGGGCGGTTCCCCGCCACCGCCGGATGGCGCAGGAACTCCTTGCCGGCGAGCAACCGAACCCCCGCCCACGTGCCGTACCCGAACGCTCCCGCGATCAGCAGCACCTCCTTCCCGAAGAGCGAGTTCGGGATCCGGTACATCGCCCCGTAATCCACGCCCTCGTCCCAGCTCGGCCTGAACCACGGCGTGTAGACCTCGTTCTCGACGGTGTCCTCGATCGCGATCTCGTGGATCTCCGGCCTGCCGAGCCGAATGGTGGTGACGACGCGCTCGAGCACGATCCGCGTCAGCCAGTTCCCGTCGGGCCCGCCGAGACCGATCAGGTTGCTCTGCTTCAGGAGGTTCGCGTCGATCGCGTTCGAGTGGATGATGTCGGGCGAACCGATGCCGATCTCGTCGAAGATCCGCTGCAGTTCCCGCAACGCCATGGCATCGCCGCCACCCACGAACCCGCTCGGCTCGAAGTCCTTGAACGTGTCGTGCCGGCCGATCACGATGCTCGGCCCGACCCGCCCGCGGTACATCCGCCAGAAACCACGGGCCCGCCGCGTCCTGATCCTTCGTTTGACCGGAACCCAAGCCCATCCGGCTCCCGCAGCGATCGCGGCCGCGACCAAGTTCACCGTCAGATCAGGGACCACCGTCGTCCCACCCAGATCACCCGCCACCCGACCACTCCCCTTCATCGGCGCGAGTCCGATGCCGCGACATCGAAGTTTTCAGTCTCCCACCGCCCAGGTCTACGCGAGCAGTCGCCGACGAGTCATACGATCGGCCCGTGAGCCACGACGCACGTTCTCGCCATCTGCCGGCTCGGGACGGCGGTTCGACGCCGCCTCACCTGCTTCTGGTCGACCTCGACGCCGACCTCGTCACGGCGTGGCGCGCGGTCTTCGCCGCACAGATCGACGAAGGCGTGGTGGACGTACGGCGAGGGTCGTTGCTGGACGTGCTGCCGGACGTCGACGCCGTACTGACCGCGGGAAACAGCTACGGGCAGATGGACGGCGGTGTCGACCGGGCACTCGCCGGCTACTGGCCGGATGTCCAACGATCGGTCTGGGCGGCCATCGCAGACGAGTACCACGGCTATCAACCGGTCGGAACAGCCAACATGATTGCTACCGGCGACGACCCTTGCCGGTGGCTGGTCTATGCACCGACGATGCGCGTGCCGATGCCGCTGTCGGGCGGGATGGACATCGCCGTACATGACGCCTTCTGGGCCGCCCTCCTGGCCGTCAGCCGCGACACGACAATCGGCAGCATCGCAGCGCCCGGCTTCGGCACCGGATACGGCCGCGTACCACCGGTCCGTGCCGCACAACTCATGGCCGCCGCCTACAGCATGCGGTCCCTGCCGGCCACCACACGCATCTCACACCGCGAGGCACTGCTTCACTGAGCCGGGATCTCGACTCCTTCCACGGCAGGGCCGCCCGGCGCTATCGTGAAATCGTGGCATCGAAGTCCTTGCCGCAACGCGTAGCTCGAGCGGTCGGGGAAAGCGCGGTCGCCGAGCGGATCGCTCGCGCCCAGGAGCTGGCGTACGGGCCGTTGACCGAGTGGATGCAGCGCAGCCCGCTGCACAGCGACGTACTGGGTCACTCACTCCACCCACCGCTCACCGACGTGACGACGGGCTGCTGGCTCAGCACGTCCCTCCTCGACCTCACCGGCGGATCCGGTTCGCGTCGCGCGTCGACACTGCTCGTCGGATTCGGCGTACTCGCGTCTCTGCCAACAGCCTTCGCGGGCGCCGCGGACTGGGCCGACCTCTCAGGCCCCGAACGCCGCATCGGCGCGGTCCACGCACTCGGCGCCGACACCGCGATCCTCCTCTTCACCAGCTCCCTCGTCGCACGCCTCCGCGGCAACCACCGAACCGGCGCCAAACTCGCCCTGGCCGGCAATGCGGTCATAGCCGGCGCAGGATTCCTCGGCGGCCACCTCGCCCTGCACCGCGGAACCGCCCGCCGAACTCCGGCGGCCGACCCTGACTAGCATCCCGAACACACCGGGTGTCCGCTCCACGCACCGGCAGCGACCGGAGATGATGAGCTGGTGATCATCGAGCTGCACCCGCCGAGGTCCGCCGGCCCGCTCGAACTCGCCGCGACGGGCGACGAAATCGTCGCGACGATGAGGCAGTTCGGTGAGCCGGAGGTGCTCTGCCGGGCTGCAGGTGACCGAGCGGGATGGTGCGTGACGCATCAGAGCGGCTTGTTCCTCAGCGCGTACTTCGACGCGGACGATCGTGCCGAGGCCATCGAACTCGGGCGACCGACGGACCCGGGTGTCACCGTGACGTACGGCGGCCTGGACATCTTCCGGACCCCTGCCGCGGAGCTCGTCGAAGCCCTGCGCCGGACGACCCGGGTCCTCGAAGAGGAGAACGGACACTCGTACACCGCCCCCGACCTGCTGCTCGCCCTCTGGCGCCCGACAACCCCCGAAGGTCCCGACGATGCCGAAGGCAACTACTTCGAATCCGTACTGATCGCCGAGCCACTCTCGATGCGCCGTACTGCCATCAGAACGTGGCGATCGGGTTGACCGGGCTGCCGGAGGTGCCGGCGAATCGGACCGGCGCGACCGCGAACTGGAAGTCCCATTGACCGAGCTCGGCAGCCGTCGCCGCGCACGCCTCCAGGTCGCAGTTGTCGAGCATCCACAGCCCCATCGCGACAAGGCTCACGGCATGAACCGGCATCAGTACGGCGTCGTACCCCGACGGCTGAACGTCCTGCGGAGTATCAGCGCCGATCAGCGCGACCCCGCGTTCATGCAGCCACGGCAGGCAGGACGCATGCCAGCCGGCCTGCGTGATACCGCCCGATGGACCGGTCTCGTGCCGAGCGCGGCCGTATCCGGTCCGCAGCAGCACCGCATCGCCCGGCTGCACCCGTACCCCTTGGCGGCGCTCGGCCTCCTCGAGGTCGTCGGGGAACACACCCTGCCCCGGCTCCAGCCACGGCACATCACGGACCGTCGCAACGTCCAGCAGGACACCACGCGTCACGATCCCGTCCGCCGCCGCCGTCACAGCGCCCCACGCCGATCCCGTGTCCGCGTCGACCAACGAGTGCGAGCGCCCGTTGTACATCTTGCCGTCCCAGTAGATATGGCACGGCGAATCGAGGTGCGTGATGGTGTTGCCGTGGAACAGGATCCCCAGCCGCTCGTTGGAGAACCCCCAGTGCCGATCAGCGTGAAACGCCGCCGGCATGTGCTCCGCACCCGGCATATCCGCGGCACACGGGCACGTCGTCGTCGCCCGCTCCATCTCCTCCGGTACGGCGACCTCCCACGCACACGACACACTCCGCCCATGCCGCACCCCCCGAGCCGCCGCGAGCCGTACGTCGTCCGTAATGAGATTCAACGTCCCGAGCTCGTCGTCGTCACCCCACCGTCCCCAGTTGGACAACGTGTCGAAGTACCCGAGCACCTCATCCTCAGTCGGCACCACTCGCCCAGCCGCCATCCCAACTCCTCCACTCACACAACCCAAACCACTCCCAGGCAGGCTATCCCCGCCCTCCCCTCCACCCCCGCGACCGGGTCAGCCGCCACCGCTGGAGCTCGCCACTCGTAGCCTGCGACTATGTGCGGCATGGACCCGACCGAACTTCATGCCATCGCCCACGAACGGCGTGAACGCTGGGCAGAGGCTGGGGCAGTCCACGAAGTCGTCGACGGCCCGTTGACCGACAAGCCGGCAGCCTGGCTCATCCTGAGCAAGGATGAGCTCGCAGGGCAGCTGACGGTCTGGAGCTCGGGCGAGGCTGAGATGCAATGGGGAACTCTCGAACATCTGGATGCTCGCCACTACGACGCCGTGGAGGACCTCCGTACGTGCGTATCCGACCTCGAGGCCGCACTTCGTCTGACGTAAGAGCATCCGCTCTCATGGGTCGGTCAGGCGTCGAACCAGACCACGAGCCGAACGTTGCGAGGCCCGTGCAGATCGATGAGGATCCGCATCACCTCGAACACGGGTGACCACTCGCCGCCGATCACGTCGCGGCGGCGCAGGCGTTCGACTCGATAGAGGCCATCACCGACCAACCACTCGGTGCCCTCGGGAAACGCAGAACCGTCTCGCTCCAGACTGTGACCCGTCGCATCGGCCCACGCAGGATCCTGACCGGCCTTGGAGTGGTACACCCACGCGTTGTCGGCGGCGCGTGTGTACCGGTGGATCCTCGCATCGACCCGTACCGCGGGCTCGTCGAGGTCGATCGCCGCCAAGTCGCTCCCGTCGAGCCAGCTCACGGAGTGCGCCTGCTCGGAGAACTGGGCAAGGTCCTCGCGGGTACGACGTGCGGCGTCGGCCGGTAGCCCTCGCTCGGCCGCTACCGGGGCGAAGCCGGCGAAGTTCTGAACGCCGAACAGACAACCGAACAGGTCGTAATCGCGCCCCGCGTACAACAGGCTCAGGTCGACAGCCGACTCCCACGGGTCGTCCTCGTCGGGACGGAACGCGAAACCGGGGCGGCACTCGACGACGCCGTGGATGTCCGTGCCCATGCCTCGCATTCTGGCTCATCCCCACCGGCACCTGTCGACCAGATACACATCGAAAGCGAGAGGCACCCGGCGGGTGCTCGGGCGACTTAGCGCAGCAGCGCTGTCTTGAAGCTTTCGCGGTTGTCAGCCAGCCAGGTCTGCAGGCGATCCCAGCGTTCCCAGCCGCCGCGTTCTGTGAGCGCTTGGAGAAAGGCGGGATCCTTGTCGGCCACGCGTGCCGCGACGAAGGCTCGGCAGACATCTGTGGCCTGCTCGATGACGCGGGGCAGCTCAGCGCGGTCCTGCGGTGCGAGATCGTAGCTGTCGGCAAGGATCCGGAGCCGCGTGGGCACATCCAGTCCGGCAGGGTAGGCGGCGGCCGCGGATGTGGGGTCGTTCATGGGTACCCAGTAGCGGGCGGTCATGGCTACGTCCCAGAGAGGGCGCCCAGGCGCCGCGAAGTCGAAATCGATGAGGGCAACCGGACGGCCGTCGCGGAAGACGACGTTGTCCGGGCACACGTCGTTGTGGCACAGCATCGTTCCGCCCTCTGGATCAGCGAAGTCCCGGGGCCATTCGATCTGGGGGTCGACCACGACAGCCGCGCTCGCCTCGTGCAGGCGGCGCAACAAGCTTCCAGCCGCTTCCAGGGCGGACTTCGTCATGGCCCAGTCCGGGTACGGCGGCAGAGGCACGTCGCCGGGGATGAACGTCAGCCGCTCACGGCCATCGTCCGTAAGGCCGACCGGTACCGACGCCGCGTCGAAGCCATGTTCCTTCAGCGCAAGGAGATACGCGTGCAGAGCGGACGCGTTGCGCGGCGCCGGCCGCTCCACCAGCTCGCCCTGGCGAAAGACCGCCCCCGCATTCGCCATACCGCCGACCAACGCCTCACCCGTCACGCCGCCCACGCTACCGTCGAGCTCGACAGCCCCGCGCGTTTGAAGCCCTCGACGAGCGCTGGGGTACGTCGTTCAGCCGAGCGACAGCAGCCGTTCTTCCAGGAGTGGCCCGGCCTGATCGATGGTCTCGCCAAGATCGAGCCAGGACTGCTCACGCGCCGCCGGCTCGTCCATCCCGGCCACGGCCAGACTGAACACCCCCGTCAGCACGTCCCGCTGCCCATCCGGCTGCACCACCGACAACCCGAACGCCACGGCAAGACCGGTACGCACCACCTGCGCCTTGCCCGGATCATCCGGCAGCGGCCTGCCGCCGGTCAAAAACCTCGGCTCCGCGATGACCTTCAACCACTCGACCTTGGCCCCGTCGACCTGCTCCGCCAGCATCTCCTCGATCCGGTCGCGCACCGCTCGCCCGGGCTGATCCCCCAGCCAGTCAAGCCAGTGATCCGCCTTGGTGAGCAGCTCGAAGTCGTCCCGCGGACGCCCATGCCGCTCATTCGGTACGAAGTCACCGGTGATCTGCCCCGCGTCGTCGACCTGCCAACCCCCACGAATCGCCTCCGGCGGCACGTACCCGTTGGGATCGTCGACCCATTCCCCGTCGATCTCGTAAACCCACCCACCGGGATTCCGAGCCGCCTCAGCCACCAGCCCTTCAGCCGGCTGACGCCGCCGCTTGAACATGCTCACCCGCCCCAGTCTGCCCCACGACGGTGCCTCACTCGCCCCAACGCGCTCCGCATCCATGCCGACCGCGGCCGCTCGCAGCAGCATTGCAAGATGGGCTACCGGCACGAGCTGCGGCGGGTGCTGACGAGAAGGCTGCGACGACGACCAGATCTCAGGTTGAACGACAACCGCAGACAGGAACTGGAGTTGCAGGCTTCCCGGGCCGCCAGCCAGCCGACCACCATGCGCTACGACCACGCCCGCACCAACCTCGACCGCCAACCCAACTACATCCTCGCCGCCTACATGGCCTCCGCCACCTGACACACCGCCAGGGATATGCAGGTGCTGTCGCTCCTGCGGCGCCAGTCTCGGCCTGGCAGCTCCTAGTCCGGGTCAGCCGTCGGGTCCAACGACGCGCGCAGCTGGGTGCAGTACTTCCAGCGGCGAGAGATCGCCGTCGCCGACCCTGGTGCCGCGGATGCGGAAGTCTCTCAGGTGACGACCGATGGAACCGGTCAGCGGCGCCAGCGTAGCGATCGCGCCGCCGAAGCAGATACGGAGCCCGGTGAGTTCAGGGAGCTCGGCCAGGTCGGCCAGATCCAACGTGGCCTCGCCGGTGATGCGCGAATTGCCGATGATCCACAGATGCTGAAGCCGGTGTGCCTCAGCCAGCGGTGTCAGGCTGTCGCCCGTACGGCGAGCAGTTCGACGTACTCCAGCCGTGGAGAGTGCTGCAGACCCTCGAGAGACACGAGCCGGCGGGTTGCCTCCACCTCGAGTCGTCGAAGGCGCGGTTGGTCGCCGAGGAACGCAAAGTCCGTCCCACGCCAGCCCCAAACGCGGAACCCTGTCGAGGCCAAGCTTCGAGACCGTCGAGCCGGACAGCTCTGGCAAGGCCTTCTTGCACCGCGTCAGAAGGCACACCTCAACGACTCCCGGTATCAGCAACGCCGCGGAGTCATCGACAACAGGCCCGAGAACCTCGATGTAGCGCAGACCTGGAAGGTCGCGGAGGAACTCGAGGTCGCGCAACCTCGCGCTCCGCGCAACGCGGAGGTAGACACCGTCATGGCCGCCGGCAACGTATGCGGTGTGGACAGCCAACGCATCGACGACGCCATCGACCTCGACACTGAGAACGTGGTAGTCGAACCTCACCCGTCACCCACCCCGCCTTCACCGTCTACTCAAACGAGGAGCGCACCGCGGGATGCTACGCGAGTCGGCCCGCGCTGACGTGAGCCTTGCGATCATGCCGATGAGCGTGCTTGTCGGAATCGGCTCAGCGGGCGAAGAACGACGACAGTTCGTGGGCGAGGGCTGACATCTCGGCGCCCGCCTCGATCTCCACGACGACCGAGGCGCTCCACTTGTCGTAGATGCTGGGCGTGATCCACCAGCGGAGGTCGACGTGCCCGCGCGACGACCAGGTGGCTTCGACCCTGAGATCGCGGTCCTGGTTCTCCCAGGTGCGTGTGCCGTTCCAGCCTCGAAAGTCCTCGCCCAATTGCTCGAGGAACGCCGGCAGCCCGCTGCCGGCGTTGTCGAGACTCAGCACCAATATCTCTGCTGCCAACCCGTTTCCTGAGACGCGAACCGTGTACTCCACCATGTCGTCGGAGGCCAGGTATGGGTCCGAGGCATCGCGGTACCGAAAGCGCGGGGATGCGAACTCGATCTCCGCGGTGCGATCCCCGCTACTCCACCGAAGGGCAACGGCAGCGCCGCCCTCAGACACACGCAGCATGGCGCGATGATCGCACGAGCCGGTGGCGCGAAACGCACCGATCTGCCGCGATCCGCGCGGATGCCGATGGGCCGCTCGATCCCCGGCGCCCGGGGCGTCTGTGCCACGGGTTCCGAAGTACGCCAGCAGTTCGCTAGCGGGTGTCTTCGGAATCGGCGGCGGAGAGGGTCGCGGCCCACTCTGCGGACCACCGGACGAGCGGGCGCAGCGCGCGGTAAACGCCGTTGCCCAGCTCGGTGAGGGCGTAGGTGGTGTCCGGATGCTGCTCGACGAGGGCGGCATCGACCAGCTCGGTCAGCCGTTGCCGCAGCACGCTGGAGGACATGTTGTCGCAGCGCTCCTGCAACGCACGGAACCCGACGGGCCCATGTTGCAGTTCCCAGACGATCCGCAGGTTCCACCTACGGCCGAGCAGGTCGAGGGCGGCCATCAGCGGGCGGCCGGTGCTCGACCCTCGGACCGCCCGTCCCGGCCTGGGTGCCGCCATCCGTCGTACCGTCCCCTCTTGCTGCTTCGATATCAGACACACTATCGTATCGCTCATCGATTCGATTTCCGAAGCGCTTTGAGAGTGGCTTCGGGAGGCGATTACTACCGGGTCGTGCGACCGATCGGTGGTCGCTCGCCCCTGAACGGAGGTTGTTGTGCACAAGCTGTTGGTTCTGTATCCCGAGCCGGCCGATCCCGATCATTTCCGCGACTACTACGTGACCAAGCACCTCCCGCTGGTCGCGCGCATGCCGGGCCTGCTCGCGTTTCGCTACAGCTTCGAGGTGACAGCGACGCAGGGGCAGACGCCGTACTTCGCGGTCTTCGAAGCCGAGTTCGCCGACGCTGCGGCCCTGACCGCGGCGAGGTCGTCTCCGCAGGGCCGCGAGGCGTCTGCCGATGTCGCCAACTACGCCACCGGCGGTGTAGTCGTCATGCACTTTCCGGTGCAGAACGGCGCCTGCTGAGCCTGGCCCTGAGACACCGCCGCATCCGCGGTGCGCCATGTTCGCGGAGTCGGTGCCCGCATTCGCCCGCGAACCCTGTACAGCTGGGGCTCTGGAGGCGCCTCGGGTGGCCGGGAGCTTCGTCACGAAAGCGCGGTTGCCTGCTTGGGGCGGCGGCTGAGGGTCGCGCGGGGTTCGGATGCGTGCCGGCATGCGGTTCGGCCGGGCTTTCGGGTCTCACCTCGATCGGGTGGACTCGATGGAGCTTCGGACCCACCTCAATGGTGGGAGCATCTGCGCATCTGGACGAGATCCCGCCGATTCCGCAAGCCAGTAGTCACTCATGCCACGCAAGACGCCGGTCTCCCGAGTGGAACCGGCCTCTAACCTGGGCTGGGAGCTTAGGGCACTCGAACCCCTAACCTCTTCCGTGCAATGGATTCCGGACCGATCGCGCCCCTGGGCGGCGGTGCGGCGTACGACGGAAACGCCGCCATTGTGGCGCTAGACTCGCCGGCCATGGGACTTCTCACCTTCAGCCTCAACCTGACCCTGGATGGTTGCGTCGACCACCAGGAGGGGATCGCCGACGACGAGACGCACGCGTTCTTCACCCGTCTCATGGACGAGAGCGGGGCAATGCTGTGGGGTCGCGTCACCTACGAGCTGATGGAGAGCTACTGGCCGGCCGTCGCCCGCGGTGACGAGGAAGCACCGCCGGCCATGCGCGAGTGGGCGGTCAAGCTGGAGGCCAAGCCCAAGTACGTGGTGTCCTCGACGCGCGAGGACTTCCCGTGGGCGAACAGCCACCACCTCGCCGGCGATCTGCGCGAGGCCGTGCAGAAGCTCAAGGACGCGACCCCGGCCGGAGTCCTCCTCGGAAGCGGCAAGCTCGCGACCGAGCTCGACCGGCTGGACATGATCGACGAGTACAAGCTGCTCGTCCATCCCAGGATCGCGGGCCACGGCCCGACGCTGTACCAGGGCGGGCTACCCAGCACGCGCCGACTCGAACTGGTCTCGGCGGAGCCGCTCCACAACGGCGTCGTGGCCACGCACTACCGCCGCGCACGCTGAATCCCAGGGGCCCGCTCACCGGCAGCGCGGCGTCCTCCTCGCACTCGCCGCGCCGAACGACTCCTTGAAGACGGAGACTTATCCTCCCGGGTCACACAAGCGACCGGCCCCTGAGTGTGAACCGGTCTCTGAGGCGCGCAGCATGGTCGCCGTCGCGGTGATCACCGCCCAGCAGGACCTGGATACTCGGTTGACAGCTGACAGATCCGATCGCTCATATGGGCTCGTGAGTCCTCGCAAGATCCACGCCGACCAGACCGACATCGACACACCACTCGTCCGCGAACTCGTGGCCGAGCAGTTCCCGCAGTGGGCCAGGTTGCCGCTGGAGCCGGTCGACTCCAGTGGCTTGGTGAACGCGATCTACCGCCTCGGTTCTGACCTGTCCGTACGGCTGCCGCTCCGCCCCTCGATCACCGACATAGTGCAACGGGAGCAGGAGAAACTCGCGGCACTCGCGCCGCTCCTGCCCGTGCCCATCCCCTCTGTCGAGGCGATCGGCTCACCCACCGACGCGTTCCCGGGCGAGTGGTCCGTCCACCGCTGGCTCACCGGTACGCACCCCTCCCCCGAGGCGCTGGCTGATCCGCGTGGGCTCGCGGCGGACCTCGCGGCGTTCGTCGACGCGTTCCGCCGAATCGACCTGCCTGACCGACCGCCGGCCTATCCAGGTGAACGCCGAACACGCGCGCCGATGCACTCGATGGACTCCTTGACGCGAGAGGCGATCATCGAACTGGATGGCCTGATCGACACTCGCGCAGCGCAAGCGTCCTGGGAGGAGTCGCTCGCGGCGCCGTACGACGGGCGCGAGGTGTGGGTCCACTCGGACCTGACGCCGAGCAACCTGCTCGTGTCCGCAGCGGGCCGGCTAACGGCGGTGCTCGACTTCGAGACATGCGGCGTCGGCGATCCGGCGTGCGACTTGTTTCCCGCTTGGTACCTGCTGCCCGCGGACGTCCACGACGAGTTCTGCGCCACGCTGAACGTGGACGACGCAACCTGGCTCCGCGGCCGCGGGCGCGTGCTGTCTCAGGCCCTGATCGTGTTGCGAGAATTCAAGGACACAAACCCAACCCTCGCGAACAACGCATGGCACGCCGTCGCCAAGGTACTCGCAACTCCCCGGTGAACTGTCACTGCTTCGCACCCAGCGACGATCCGTGAACGTCCATCTATGTCCGGCTGCATACCGCCCGTTGTCACTCCGAATGTGATCGGCCCGTAGATCTACGACACGCGTCCCCCACCTGATTCGCGACAGGCTCGACGGGTGACGACCACCTGAGAGGCCGGCCAACGCACGCACATGCCGATGTACGAGCAGTTCCTCGCAAGCTCGGCCGCTACTCCGTCGACCCCAGGAACTCATGAAGCGCGCCCATCGTCCGGCCGGTGAGCTTGGCGCCGTCGTCGTCAGAGCTGACCTCGCAGAGGGCCCACGACGGGAGGTCGCTCGGGTCGCCAAGCTCGTCGTCGTAGGGGTCGCCGAGGAGGTATGCAAAGCCCTGCGCGGTGTCGGACGCGACGTCCTCGACAATCACCGCAAGCTCGTCCAAGGTGATTCCGGCCGCGAGACACTTCTCGATCACCTCTGCGATGGCCGTTGAGGGTGAACCCGGGCGACGATCTCGCTCACGTTGAAGGTTGGTCCACCAGACGTCCATGCTCTCGCGCCGGCCAAGCAGATTCGCCCGCACGAGTCGTTCTAGTCGGGCGTACGCCAACTGAGGACGGTTTTCACTGATCTCGGACCGCGCCGCGGCCTGCGGATCATCGACACCCAGCCTCGTCAACTTCTCAATCAGCACAACTTCGTCTGCCTGCATCAGTTTCGCCTCCTCGTGGCCGCATGCCGACCCGTTGCAGCCTAGGACCGGCCGCCGTCCGTTCAATGAGGCCAACCAGGAAAGTCTGGGGTGTGAGGCCCCGAGCAGCTCGTAGCTAAGCACGGCCACGATGTCTACGCCGGCGGTTGGGCGTTTCCCGTCAAGCCATTCAATTGGATGCTCTACGTGTTCTACGGCTGTGACATCCGTGAATCAGCAGTGGTCTCGTTCCGCGACCTGGTTACCGACCTCGCGCGACTGACCCGTGGATGCGGATCGGGACATGCCAGCCGGCTTCTTCCCCTTGAGTGACGAACGGACAGCAGTCGACGTCGTGGACCATCCGCGACGGCCAGCTGATCGAAACTCTCGCGCCAGCGGAACTCCACTGGTTCGCAGAACGGCCGTGAGATCAGCCGAACGAACATCCGGATCTGGCCGCTGTCCGTGCGCAGTCAAGCCCCACGAGCACGTACGCGGCAGGGCCCGTGGCATTGTGCAACCGTGAACGAGGGGCCGGAACGCAGTACGTTGCGGGTGCCCGACGCTGAGCTGGACTTCGGGCCAGACCTGGTCATGCAGTATCGGGGTCAACCGTTCACGGGCATCGCCTTCGACGTCACGGAGAACGGCACGCGTAGCGAACTGACTTATGTCGACGGTCTACAGCATGGACCGGCTCGGGATTGGGATGCCTCAGGGCGGCTCCGAGCCGAGGACTCCTGGCGCGCCAACGTTCGCCATGGCGTGAGCCGTACCTACGACGAGAACGGGGCCGTGATCTCGGAGCAGCGGTGGGACCACGACAGAATGGTGAACGCTCCACCGTCTGGCGCGTGAGCCTCGGCCTCAACCCCACGCCGTACGAGACGACCGCTCATGCCGCATTTGGCGCATTGCGGGTCAGTCTGGGGCAAGCTGAGACCGTGCCAGAGCCGAAACACCCGATGCTGCCGTTCCTCGTCGATCTAGAACGCCCGCTCGACTCCGGAGTCGAGCGGGACTACGAGCCTACAGAGCTGGTCAGGTACGCCGTCGGAGCCAGCGACTACTGGGCTGATCTGGCACTCGGCTGGCTTGACCACGGTGTGCCGACCCAACCGTTGGTGACCGAACTGGAGCAACTAGAGACCGACAAGAGCCGGCCACAGAACCTGCGCCACCGAGCGCGTCGTCTGCGAAAGTCGACCAGACAAACGCCGTGACATGCCGCGGACAGTGACCCGCGACCATGCCGACGAGCGATAGATGGCAGTTGAAGCTACGAGCAATGCTCAGAGATCCTCATCGGCCGCGATTGATGCCCACTCGACGGAACTCAGGTGAGCAAGTATCGGTGTCTCGATGGGCAATGCCCACTGATGCTGATACCAGATCACGCGGGCCGTACTGCGGTCGCATGGATCGCCTGACAGGGCGGTCGAGGAGAACAAGGCCTCCACACGGATGGCAGGAAGTCGCGCCGCACCCCCGGATGGATAGTCCTCGAAGCCCTCTATCGGCTCCTGCTCGACCGGAACCAGGTATCCGGATTTCCGGTCCTGGCTGAGCTGCGCCTCGTTCATGCGTCGGTTCGGCAGGCCCTCCAACAGGCCGTCGTACGTCAGCCGTTGGTGCAAGCGTGTGAGGCGAAGATCGACAACGCCGATACGAATCGGGACGGAAGTCACGGACCGATCATGACAGCGCCAGAATCCGCGCGTCACCGCGCGCTTGGGGCCACTGACCACGCACGGACATGCCGCCGAGATGGAAGCCGCGCCCATGCCGATGATCGTGCTTCAGCCTGGGCTGTCCGCGAGACCCTCCATCCACATCTCCAACACGGGCGGTAGGCCGCCAGACTCACGTCCCAACCCGTTGACTCATTGCTCGACCAGAACTTGGCCCGCAGCGTCCGGGCTGCTTGCGCGAGCAGAGCGGCGATGCGCACGCGTTCGGGAACCGTCTCTATTCCAAGATGGAGGCCATTGTTCGCGGCGGCTCGCAGCATTAAGTCTGAGTCCTTGGTGAGGCGCTCGACCTCGGCGGCGAGGAGATCGAAGGCGATTACCTTCCAGGGTTCCTCCTGATGCGGCACGGTGACGACGACACTCACCTCAGCGAGCGTGCCGCGGAACGCACTGACCTGCCGCTGTCCGTGGAAACACGGAAGCGCCGATGTGCGGATGCTACGAACGACCTACGCGAGAGGTTGATACGAGTCGTACTCGCTATAGAAGATGACCGCCTGCGTGGCTTCCTCGGAAGTCGGCACTGCACCATCTCGCCACTCACTCCAGACTCTGATGACCTCCTTGGCCAGATCAACCTCCAAGAGATAGGCGAAGTCCGGAGCGCTCGGGGCCACGTGGTTGACCGCATCCTCGTTCAGGACGACCGCTTCGCAGTCGACGGTCCAGGGCCTGCGCGCGAAGATTGTGGGCTGAACGTCGTACGGATCGCCGTCCGGAATTCCGTCGAGCGTCGCGATCACCTCGAGCAGGGTTGCCACGCAACGGATGATGCCAGACGACTGTCCGGTCACAGACTCATGAGTCGCGCCCGAGAGTCGGGCCGAGGCCTTGATCGTCCACCCACCAATAGCCTCCGGGTACTTCGGGAAGCTGGCCGGCGAGTAATTCGTCCAGGGCACCCAGAACCTTACGAACCCAGGAACCGAGCGCCGCGGGTGCCTCGAATGGCGGGTCCACGCCGACAGCGGCGGCACGACGCTGGACGGCGGGATCTGTCACGTCGACCAGGGCGTCGCCGCCGAGGCGGTCCCGGATGGGCAGAATCGCGGCACGGATGAGTTCGATGATGTGATCGTTCGTCACGTAGTTGTCCAGCGCTACGTCCACAGCACCCGTAACACCCACAGCAGCGCTCAGGGCCCATCGGTCCAACAAGGCGTCGAGTTCAGGTTCGCTCGGGGTCACCGGGTCAAGCTCAGCCACAAGCAGCGCAAGTACGACGCTCACCGCCGTATCGCGAGTCCAGAAGGACTGCCCACGGAAATCGACCTTGCTCGTCCCCATGGCAGGAGACTAGGACGCCACGAGACGATCCGGATCTGCCGCTGTCCGTGAAGCACGGACCTGCCGTTGTGCGGTCGATGGCTGACCGCTCTTTGAATCACGAGCGTGGTGATCGTTTCCTGGCACTACCGAACGACCTGCCTTTGCCGCTACTCCGACTTGCGCCCGAACACTCGCTTGGCGACGGAGCCGGTGCCGATAGCGGCGAACAGGGCGACAAACACCCCCGAGGGAACGCTGCTGAAACTCGAATCGACGCCGTGGAAGGTCGCGTCGCCTCCGTAAACGCCGACGAACAGCACGGCCACCCACATCGCGACGATCGCCAGCGTGGCCCACATCTCGCGAACAAGGATCCGTGCAGCCCAGCCTCCACGAGCGGACCGAACTGAAGACTGATCTTGCATGGTTGTTGTCATGACTGCCTCCTAAAGGTCCACTACTAGGCCCTGTCTGTTAATTGGTGATGCGGTGGTGGGTGATGATCGCGGCCAGGAGTACTCCGCCGAGGTAGGTGAGGGCGTACTTGTCGTAGCGGGTGGCGATGCCGCGCCAGTGTTTGAGGCGGTTGAAGCCGCGTTCGACGGTGTTGCGGTGCCGGTAGCTGGCGGCGTCGAATGCGGGCGGTCTGCCGCCTGCTGAGCCCTTCGACTTGCGGTGGTCGATCTGGTCGGATCGTTCGGGGATGGTGTGCGGGATCCTCAACGCTCGCAGGTGTTTTCGGGTCGACGGGTGGGAGTAGGCCTTGTCGGCCAGCAACCGGAAGCGGGCGTTGTTGCCGGCCGTGCGGTGTGCGGCCAGCAGCGGCGCGAGTACCGGATTGTCGTTGGCCTGGCCAGGTGTCAGTACTACGGTCAGCGGCCTGCAGAACTGGTCGGTGAGGGCGTGGATCTTCGTCGTCCACCCGCCACGAGACCGCCCGAGAGCATGGTCAGCGGGTTCGCCCGGCAGATTCTTGTGATTCGATCCTGCCCCCTGTGTGCTCGTGGAAGCGGGCGCCGGCTGCGTGCTGGTGAGCGCGGATGCTGGTCGAGTCCACCGACATCAACTCCACCAGCCCATCACCGCCAACAGGCGCGGCGGCCCGCACCGCGGCGAACATCTCCTGGTAGGTGCCATCGACCGACCAGCGGCGGTGCCGCTCCCAGACCGACTGCCACGCACCGAACTCGGCCGGCAGATCACGCCACGGCGCACCGGTCCGGAACCGCCACGCGATCGCCTCCAGCGTCAGTCGGTGATCGTTCCACGGACGGCCCCGACGAGGCGCACCCGACGGCAGCGTCGGCGCGATCACCGCCCACAACTCATCAGAAATCACACCAGAACGCGGCACCCATCAAGCATCACCCACCCAACCCCACCGAATTAGCAGACACGCCCTAGTCGATCCGGTAGCTAAACCCGCCGGTAGAGCCAGAGGTCAGGCACCGCGTAGGCAAGAGGGCCCAAGCGGCTACAACCAGACACAACGAGGCTTCGCGACTGTCGTGCTGTCGCGCCAAGATCCGCACATGCCGCTCTCCGTGGAGCACGGATCTGCCGATGAGAGCGCAGCCGACATACTGATGATCGGCCTTCAGCCTGGGTTGTCCCACGAGACCCTCCGCCAGGCAACGTTGCCCCTGGGGCGGTGCGGGACGCCAACAATAGGCGGGATATCTACTGCTGCGAGAGCAGTTCGATGCGTCGGCGGAGTTGCTTGGGAAGGTACAGACCCGAGTACAACATTCCGGCCGCAGTGAGCGCATACAGCACAGCCCACAGTGAGCCCGACAGCGCCGCTCCTACGGAACCGATCGCCATCATTCCGCCGAGAGCCGTGGTGAGCCTGGGTCCTGGCTGCCAGCGGGACCTGATCAGGCCCTTGGAGGCGATCCGCAGGGCCGCGGCCCGGACCTCGGGATCGTCCGGTACCGGTCCACGCACAGCCGTGCGCCGCGCGAGCGCCGCTTTGTCAGCGGATAGACCGCCCTCGAGTTCGTCGCGGTTGCGCCGCCAGCCGGGCTCCAACCACCAAACGGTCCCCGTAGCGACAATCGTGCCGATGATGGCCACAATCCCTGATCTTGCCCAGCTAGCCTCGGTGACCACCTTGACCCAGAGCCCAACCGCCACGCCGCCGACCACGCCGTACCAGACCGCGAACAGCCACCTGGGTGGGTCAGCGAGGTATCTGTGCACGGGGTTGATGATCCCCGAACCGACCCGCTGCGCGCTACCGTCTGCAATGCCGGCGCCTTGGAGGATCGCAAGGCGGCGCCAGGATCGATCCCAACAGCAATGACACAAGCAGCCGATGAGCGGCGGAGCGAACTAGACTGCTCACGAGCCCACCCAAGGCGCATCTACCCGGTAAGGGTGCGCCCTGCCCGCTGTTCGGTGAGGGTGGCTGCCCGTTCGAGCCGGGCCGGGTCCGGGGAACTCACTCCTCAGCGGGAGGTGTCGGGGTTCCCACCCACCGGACCGACGACGCGTCCGCTCATACCCGCTGTCGGTGAAGCACGGATCTGCCGATGACAGGGCGACCCACAGTCAGGCTGGATAGGGCTTAATCCTGCGTTGGTTCGTCCCATCCCATGAGACCTGGGAGATCTCGGTACGAGTTGCGCCAACGGTCGTAGAACGGGTCGGCAGGGAGGTCAGCCGCGAGCGCTTCGAGGTCTGCGCGGAACTGTGCCCGGTCGTCATCGGACAACTGGTTCAACGTGTGCACCAGATCCTCCATGCTCTTGACGGCCCAGTCAGGGTCGACATCTGTATCACTCGACTGGTCGTAGCTCATGATTGCGGTCGCGATTGCCCCCACTAACACTTTGTGGTCCATGGACGTCAGCGTAGAGCTCCGCCAAGAGTGGTCGAGACTGATGCCGATCTGCCCTACTGAGCCGGCACGTCCTCGCGATCTCGGCGTTCGGATCTGCCGCCGTCAGTGAAAGCGGCAGACCTGTCCGATTTCAAGGACGCCTGGGATCGGGCCGGCGGCCGTGGAGCTGGCTCGGCGGCCGGGTGGTTACAGTCGGGTCATGGGTGATCTGAACGACCCTGAGGACTACTGGCTGGAGGGTGGCGTCGACGCCCAGACGATGGGCGTCGAGAAGGGCTTTCGGCAGGAGGTCGACCGGATCGTTTACCTGCTTGGTACGGACGAGTCGTGGCTGGCCTGGTGGCGAAGGACCAGCAACGCGCCGGTGCTGGAGATCCACATGATCGTGCTCAGAGCGGCGTACAACGGCGCGGTTGAGGAGCGTGTAGTTCGCGGCCGGAAGCGGCATCTCGTGGACATGCGCATCGACTTCCGCAAACTCGAGGCGCTGGAGCCCGACGAACGCAGACTGCTTGCGCTGCCGGCGGTTCTGGAGGGCGTAGCGCGCGTACAACGGGCCCTGAACCTGTCCGGTGAGCACCCAGCGATCCCGGACAGCGTGCGGCCCGCCCCGCTCGCCGCCGGGACGCTGCGCCGCAGACGTCTGCGCGAACTCCGCGGCGAGACGAATGCTCCCTTATCGCAGGACGCGTTCCCCGATCGAGGCGACAGGCAGCTCAGCACGCCGACGGTGCGATCGGTACTGCGCCCAGAGATGACGCGGTCGACATCACTTCCCGCCGTCGCCTCGCAGAAGCCCATCATGGGGCCGCTCGTCGTCGAGATCCACGTTCCGTTGAACGGTGCCGGCGGCATTGCGCCCGGCGACCCCGGGTATGAATTCGGCTGGATCGACGTCATCGAGGACTTTCTCGATGACGAGTCGAGCGACGGCAGCTTCGACATCTACGACGACGGCGAGGAGATCGACGGAGCCTATGTCTTCTTTGTTGCCGGCGCCCCCGAAGACATCCTGCTGAGCGTCGCCGCCAACGTCGCCGCACTACCCGGCGTCCCGTCCGGTGCCGTCGCCGTGGTCACCGACGACACGAGCGAAGAGGTAGGCGCGGGCCGCCGCGTCGCGCTCAGCTGAACTGGTCACCTCCGCGGAATCGAACGCCCGCTGTTCCTCCAGGCTGAGGCCCGAACGAACGCACATGCCGATGATCGGTAGTCCCCGTACGATGCGCACCTGTGAGCGAGGCACAGGAGTTTGACATCAGTGCGCGGCACGAAGCGCCACTGCACGGCAGCGAAGTCGCGATCTTGCGTGGATCACTGGGGTACCAACGCGACACGCTCCGGTGGAAGTGTTCCGGCCTGACCGGGGGGCAGTTGGCGCAACGATGCCCGCCGACCGGCATGACGCTGGGGGCTTGATGAAGCATCTCTCGCTCGTTGAGTCCCAGTGGTTCGATCACTGGTTCCGCGACGCAGGGTTCGCGCCGCCCTTTGACACCGTCGACTGGGCTCTCACCGAGAACGACTGGGAATTCGAATCGGCTCGTGACGACACTCCGGAGGAGTTGCGGGCGCTCTTCGACGAGGCCGTCAGCCGTTCAGACGCGGTCATCGACGAAGCGCTCACTCGCGGTGGACTCGACGAGGAGTCAGTACTCACGAGCCCGCGAACCGGCGAGACCTTCACCTTGCGGTGGATCCTGGTCCACATGATCGAGGAGTACGCACGCCACAACGGCCACGCCGACTTGATCAGGGAGTCGATCGACGGTCAGACCGGGTGAACGGCACCGAGTGACGAGTTCGGGGCCATGATCCGAAGCCCGAGCAACGCACTCACCTGCCGCGAAGCGGCCGTCCTCAACTGCCGCCGCGATGGCGCAGGCCGTCAGTCCTCGTTCAAGTCCGTATCGGGCGGAGATGGCAACTCGACTCCTCGACACCGAAGCCACGCGTCCACGGCGAGCGGATTCCGCAAAGGAAGGTCATGGAACTCGACGTCGCGCACATGCGATGCCTTTGAGAGAAGTCCCACCTCTCGAAGGACACGGCCCTCGGCGATGAAGACAAGCGAGACCTGTGGCCACTCCATCCAGTCCATCGGTGGAGCACCGGGGATGGTGTCCGACAACAGTTCGGCGATCTCACTGATGGCAGTCTGGTCTCGCTCAACGAGCAGCGCGCGGTCCTCCGCGCTGCGGTGTTTGCGCTTCTTCACAACTGCGCGCGTCGCGTCGTCGCAGCTTCGGCCTCGGATCACGACGACCTGTGAGGCCGCCGACAGCAGTGTCGGATCGATCACCCAGCAATTGTCTCGGAGCCTACCCGTAAACGCCCGGAACTGCCGCAGATGGTGAATGCGTGAGTGTTGACGCCGCCGAGAGTGACACGCGACCATACTGGGGTTGACCCGGTTCGACGGACAGGGTTGGTGTGAGGTCGGTTCACGCTACCTGTTCGTGGGTGGCGTGGGTTGATTCGAAGGTGGCTGGGCTGAGGTAGCCGAGGGTGGAGTGGCGTCGGCGGGTGTTGTACCAGCCCTCGATGTAGTCGAAGAGCGCGCTGGTGGCGGCTTTGCGGGTCGGCCAGGTGCGGCGGTGGATCAGCTCGGTCTTGACGGTGGCGAAGAAGGACTCGGCGACCGCGTTGTCCCAGCATTGGCCCTTGCGCCCGACCGACAACGTGACGCCCAGGTCCCTTGCCAGGTTGGCGAACTGGGCCGAGGTGTACTGACAGCCCCTATCGCTGTGAAACAGCACGCCGGCCGCGGGCCGTCGCCGGTTGACTGCGTCGGTGAGGGCATCGGCGACCAGGCTGGTGCGCAGGTGGTCAGCGGTCGCCCAGCCGACCACTCGGCGTGAGGCCAGATCGATCACGGTGGCCAGGTAGAGCCAGCCTTGCCAGGTGTGGATGTAGGTGATGTCGCCGCACCACCGGCGGTTCAGCTGACCGGGCTGGTCGGAGTCGATGCCGAAGTCGCGGCCGATCAGATCCGGGCGTTGCGCGGCGCCGGGATCAGGGATCGTGGTCTTCTTCCATCGTCGCGGGATCCGGCCGTGACGGCCGGCCGCCTGCATCAGCCGCACGACCCGCTTGCGGGAACAGCGCTCGCCTTGGTCGAGTAATTCGTGGTGGACCCGTGGCGAGCCGTAGGTCAGGCGGGACTCGTCGTGGATCTCGATGATCTTCGCGGTCAGCTCGGCGTCGCGCTGAACACGGCGGGACGGTCGGCCGGCGCGGTCGGCGTAGTAGGCGGAACGGGAGACCTGCAGCAACTCACACGCACGCTTCACGTTGTGGTTGCCCTGCTTTTCCGCCTCGATGAACGGGTAACAGTTCACCGGGTCTCCTTCGCGAAGAAAGCCGTGGCCCGCTTGAGGATCTCAACATCCTCACGCAGCCTGCGAGCCTCCCGCCGTAACTGGTTGAGCTCTTCGCGCTCGCTCGTGGTCAGCCCGCCGTCACCGGTGCCGGCGTCGCGCTCGGCCTGGTTCAGCCACTGCCGGACCGCGGTCTCGGTCAGATCGAAGTCCTTCGCGACCTGACCAACCGACCGGTCACCGCGCTGACACAGCTCGACGATCTCGGCCTTGAACTCAGGCGTGAACGAACGACGAGGCCGCGGCTTCTTCTTGCCCATGGACTCCATGATGAACATCCTTCCGGAGCACAAGCTCCTGATCTCGGATGTCCGTCAAAACGGGTCAGGCCCATACCGACGATGGGACGTGGCGGCTCGACTCTCTCAGGGGCGCATGTCGCTGTCAGGCAGAGTCCCCCCAAAGTGATCGCGGATCACCTCAGGGCTGATGGTCCAGCCGCCCTCTGTGGCCTCTTGCCAAGGCCATGTAGAGCACACCGCAGCGGTCAGCTCGCTCTCGGCGAGCTGTCCGTATTGGTGAAGCACTTCGTCGATTGTGCGCGCCTCTCCTTCCGACAACTCTGACCGAAGATCGCCTCCGTATGTGACCGAACGTGGGCGAGTTTCCGCGCCGGTAGGCACGGCCCAGATGTCGTTCTCGAACAGTGGTGCCAGGAACCTGCCCACGTAGTGACCCTGGCAGAGGTAAAGCAGGTTCTGCAGCTTCGTGATTGACACGTCGGGGACGACCCGACGGATTCGCTCTTCCACAACCTCGATCTCGACTGTCACAGCTTGGAGCCTAGGGGCACCGGCGGTCTCTCCCCGGACACACTTGACCAACAACGTCCGGAAATGCCGCGTTCCGCGCATGCCTGAACGGGCTCACAGATCTTCTACTGCGATGCTTAGCTCATGGCGGGTTGGGGCACGGTCTGGAGCCGCCTGCGCGCCACGGGGCATGCACTCTTCTACGCGAGCATGGAAGGCGTCTGCATAGCGCTCATCGTGATCGGCGTCATGACATTCGCTGGCCGCGACCGGCCGGCGTACTGGGGAACGTTCACGGAGACGTCGACCACCTGCTCCGGACTGCGAGGGGCATGCACCAACTCGGGTCGGTGGGTGAGCGACGATGGGTCGATCGTCAAGGACCGCGTGATGCTCGATGGCTTCGTCGAACGAGGACGCTCTGTGCGGGCTAGGTACCAACCGGGTGGTCCAATGGGGGACGACGACAACGACGTCGTGCACACCGCCTCCTGGTCGAGGGCTGGGCTCTGGTTTCCTTGGGTCGGCGCAGCGGTGTGCGCCGCCGCGATCTGGTACCAGCACCGACGGTGGCACCGTGACGCCACGGATCAATGAAGGCGTCTTGTGAAACGCTCAGCACCGCGAGCTGACCCCTATCAACATCGGGCCGGACGGTTGGCATCCGCGGCGCGATCGGTCCTCTAATCTGATCGAGCTCGAAGCACTCTCGTTTTGAGGCGATGCAGTTGCCGACGCGAGCACGAGGGATGCGCGCGACGCCAATCCTCGTAGCTCACCACCCGGTCGGCACCGACGACGTCGGCAAGGACGTTTCGCTGGTCGTCGGTGAGCCAGATGGCGCAGGAGGTTCCTTCATCGCTGAGGCTGGCGACCTCTCCATAGTCGCGCCGCCAGAACGTCGCGTCGTCGGCGTGTGGCGCCACGGTGATGAAGTCGTCCCGCACCTCGGAGTCACTGGTGGACTGGACACCTGTCTGCATGTAGTGATCGTTACGTTTCGAGTCGGGGACGAAGCGATCGCACAGTCTGGACGCTGCCTCAACGACCTCCGGCGGCCAGTCACTGCGCATGGACCACGGTATGTCGGTCTCGGCACGGCCCATCTCGGCTCCAACAAGGGTCAGTGCCCCGTGGACGGCCACGCCTCGTCTCGCGAAATCCAGACCGTCCGACAACAGCAGGTATTCGACGCGCCCATCCTTCACCCGGCGAGTATCTCAGGGAGTGAGTCAAGACTGCTGAGTCGCGCGCTGACGCGCCGAATTGAGGACGTTGCTGCGTGCGGAGACTCGCCACTGACGGCGCCGCCGTATGGACGTGGTCCATCGCGTTGGACCTCGATGATTTTCCCCGGCGCCCCGCGTTCGGGTTTCGGCGCCCATCTCACTAGTCAGGCCGTGTCGATGTGCCTAGAGTCGAGAGATGGCCGCACCCCGCGACCCAGGCCGGTCCGTTGATCGAATTGGAGGCGGCGCATGAGCGAAGACCAGGTGGCACGCAACCTCAAGGGTATGGACGACCTTGACTTCACAGGATGGAACAACGCCGATTGGGACGGCGTGTTCGCCCATCATCACACAGCTGACGTGCTGGTCGACTGGAAGGGGACGCCGCCCACGCACGGCATCCAAGAACACATCGGCGCGATGAAGGAGTACGTCGCGTCTGCAGGTGGAACGCCGCCTCAGATCATGTCCCATCCGATCGGGTTCGGATCGGGTGAGTGGACGTGCGTGATTGGGGAATTCGAGGACGGGAGCCGAATGGTCACCGTTGCCAAGTGGAAGGACGGCGCGATCGCTGAGGAATACATCTGGGCGTGAGCGACGGCGGGCAGGGCTGGGATCCCATTACGACGGCGGCCCCCAAGGCCACGCGGCATACCGCCTCGCCCTCGGACCGATGACCAACGGGAAGGTTGTCGCCCAAGTCAACGAAGACGACGTCGTCATCGAGCCCTTGTGGGACTCTTCTCTGTGACCTGGGCCGTCAGACACGTTGGACCGTCCGGGGGCAGGATGGCCCAGTCTGCCGCCTGGGTTCCTTAGAGCAGCAGGTCCTACGGATCGCGCTAAGCCTCCCAGGGTTGAGGGAAACGCCCTTCGCGGATGGCCGCCCACCTGACCATGTCGCCAGGTGACGCCAAGCTCTTCGACCATGCTGGTGCCGGAGTCCGGCTCGGATTCTCTTGCCCTGTCTCGGCGCCATGCCAACGGCTGGTCATCCTTTGCTTATGTTGACCAAGATCGCGGCTACGTCAACCCAGAGGACGTGCTCTGGTGGCTGCTCAGTCAGGGTGCTCACCTTGAGCTAGTACGTCCAGCCCTAGCCACTGCCTCCCCTGACTTCGATGTCGACGCCGAGGTCGAGACGTGGGATCACGTGGACTTGAAGGGAGCGCCGTACGACGATCCGCCCTGGCCGCCGTCGATCTCGAGGTATGGCGGTCGGTTCGGCCAGCGCGGCGACACCAAGGCGCGCAAGTCTCGCCGTACGCTGCGTCTGCCGGAACGATGCGTTGATGCGCTGGCCGAGCACCTGCAACACCAGGAGACTGCAAGGACCCCGCTGGCGATCGGAGGCAATCTGGCCTTCTGTACATCGATCGGCACCGAACTGGACGCGGCCAACGTCCCGCGTGCATTCGGCCGCGTGGTCGACCTGACACCTGGACTGAGTGCCGCGGAGTGGACGCCTCGGGAGCTGCGGCACAGCTTCGTGTCTCAGTGCCAGGGCGTAAGCATTGAACAGATCTCGCAGTTTGGTTGGGCAGAAGAGCGCCCAGGTGACCGAGACGGTGTACCGGCACGAGTTGCGGCCGGTGCTGACCGAGGGAGCCGAAGCGATGGACGAGATCCTGCCCCCGAAGCCGTTAGTGACTCAGGTCATGAAAGAGGCCGGCGCCATTCACAGTTGCGCCTTGAGCGTCCTTGACGCGAGCCCACCTGGCGTACCTCCGGCACCCTTCACGCCGAAGCGAGGCGGTTGTCACTCAGTCGATCCCTCAAGCCTTCAGAACCCCCGTGCCCGGGCGTTAGCGGTGCGCCATGGCAGCTGGCTGACCAACGATTGCCTCGATTTCTTCAAGCTCAAGGGGTCGAGGCAATCGCGCCGATCAAACAGAAGCTACGCCAGATGCCAGCACGCGGCGACTAATGCAGATCGAAACTGGTTAGCCGTTGATGAACAGATAGTCGGCTTGGTACGGGACGTTGACGATCGGCGTGACGTGCGGGTCGCAGTTCCCGGCCGGGGCGACGCCGCCGACAGTGTTGAGGCGCAGCACCTCGACAGCGTTCGCCAGCAGGCCGGTCGGGTCGCCGATCTGAGTCGCGTCGAGGTCCAGTTCGGCGATGTTGCCCGCTCCGTTCCCGTTCCTTGTGACGACCTTGGTGCCGCTGACCGCGCTGCCGTCGGGTGCTTGCCACTGGGGCGGGCCGGCGACCGGCTGGACGAAGGTGTGGTGGATGCCGCCGGTGAGGTGCGCGTCGACATTGTTCTGCGTAAAGGCGAACGAGCCGTCGAGTTGCGCGGTGCAGGCGTAGATCTGGCTGCCGAGTACCACCGACTCCTGCAGCGCGGCCACTCCGGTCGTGCTGACCGCGTGACTGAGCAGGTGCAGCTGGGCACGTACGGCGCCGTTCGGGAAGTCAGTGTTGCGCAGGTCGGTGTAGAAGCCGCTCGGGTTTGAGCGCAACGCGTCAAGCACACTTGGGTCGGTGACCGTGACGCTGCCGGAGGCGAAGCTACCCCCTCCGCTCGGCTTGGTGAACAAAGGTACGACGACCGGCCCGTCCACTCCTCGACCGGCGGCGTGGATGGCTGCCTCGGTCGGGGTACTGATGCCGCGCCAGGACACCGAGTAGCTGAGCGTGTTGCCCTCGATCCCGATGAGTTCCAGCGCTTGCCCGTCCGGATCACCGCCAGTTACTTCGTTCCGACCTTCCAGGCTCGCGACGAGGCCGGCGGGTGCTGCGGTCGGGTCGCCCGGCACCGTGATCCCCGCCGGCGGTGTCACCTGGGTGCTCGCTTCCGCCGCGCCAACGGCAAGGGTGGCGGAAGCGGCCGTCGCGACGACGGCGGCGCCGATGCCGTGGGCGAGGCGGCGTTTGATGCTCTGAGACATGGTGATTGTCCTTCCGGATCTGCGGCCGACGCCGTGTGCCCGGCCCGCATCCAGTAGCACGTCGATCCGGCGCCCGGGGCCCAACCGGAAACGGGGAGAAAGGTCACAGCCTCCTGGATGAACCGAATCGACGCCGCGTGCGTGTCCGCGATTCCTACCGCGGGTTCGTGTCCTCAGTGCAAGCGGGTAAAGATCGAGTAGATCACTCTGTTGGTCGGCCACAAGGACACTGAGGTGGCGGACGGTCTACGGTCACGAGCTCCGGCCGATCCCCACCCGCGGGAGTCCAAGCGATGAGCCAACTGCTGCCCCAGAAGCGCTGGTCACACAGGCCATGCAAAAGACCGGCCTCCCGAGTGGGAAACCGGCCTCTGAACTGCGGTGGAGCTTAGGGGATTCGAACCCCTGACCTCTTCCATGCCATGGAAGCGCGCTACCAACTGCGCCAAAGCCCCGCGGTGTCTTGCGACTCCGAAAGCTTAGCGGATGAGGGCCTGCAAAGAAAAATCGGTTCCCTCGTGGGGCTGGTGAGGTACGCGACACCCCTTCCAGGGCCCGCTGACGGGCGTGTCTAAGCTGCTCTACTGCGGGCCCACGGTATGTCGCAGCGCCGCCAGCAGCACGTGAACCAGGCCCTGGGGCAACGGTACCCAGGACCTCACCTGTGCGCGGCGGACTAGGCCCGCTGGAGGCCGATCCCGCAACGCTCTACTCCAGCACGCACGCGGCGGCCAAGTCCGGCCCAGGACAGGCCAAGCCGCCGGCGACGCCGGCCAGGCACGCCGATTGAGGCGGCCAACAGTCAGCCGCCACGAAGCGGTGTTCTTCCGGGCGTCGTCACACGACAACAGCTCGTACGCCGGGCGATCGCCCGCGGACCAGATACGCGCCGCCGGAGGCGGCCAGAAGAACAGTCGCCGCGGAGCGGTGTCCGATGGGCGGTGTCCTGCAAGGCCTCTAGCGCTGGGGGTCGTCGCTCATGACCGGCTCTGGGAGGGAGCCGGCGTTCCATTCTTCGATTCGCCAGCCGGCTCGGCCGGGGAGGAGGGAGACCCAGTTGCAGTTGGAGAGGCCTCCGAAGGCGGGCCAGCTCGCCTGCGGGATGCCCAGGAACAGGCAAATCCCGACGCGGGCGGCGAGGCCGTGGGTGGCGACGACGATGGTGTCTTCGGACGTGCCTTCCAAAGAGATCCGGATGAGCGCCTCGGAAAAGCGCTCGGCGACCTCTTCGACGGTTTCGCCGTTGGAGCCGCGGCGCTGGGGTTCGCCGCTGCGGATGCGGGCGGCGGCCTCCGGGTTCATGGCGGCGAGCTCGGACATGGTGAGGCCGGCCCAGTCGTCGACGTCGATCTCGCGGAGCGCTTCGTCGTACTCGATCTTCAGACCGGTCAGCAGCGAGAGCTCACCGGCGGTGGCCGCGGCGCGTTGCAGGTCGCTGGCGAAGAGCCGGGTGGGCGCGAGGGAGGCGAGCCGGGCGGCCGCGGCGCGGGCCTGCGTCAGGCCGACCGAGTCGAGCGGGATGTCGGCCTGGCCTTGGATCTTGTCCTGCAGGTTCCACTCGGTCCGGCCGTGCCGCCAGACGATCAGCCGTCCTGCGCTCATTCAGAGACGCCGGGGACGGGCGACGGCAGCGGGATGGCCGGGCAGTCGCGCCACAGGCGCTCCAGGGAGTAGAACGAGCGCTCCTCGTCGTGCTGGACGTGGATGACGATCTCGAGGTAGTCGAGCAGCACCCAGCGGCCTTCGCGGGCGCCCTCGCGGCGGACCGGCTTGGCGTCGAAGTCGACGCGCAGCTTCTCCTCGATCGCGTCCACGATCGCGCGGACCTGGCGGTCGTTCGAGGCGGACGCGACCAGGAAGGCGTCGGTGATGGCGAGCTGCTCGGAGACGTCGAAGGCGAGGACGTTCTCGGCCTTCTTGTCGTGGGCCGCTTCCGCGGCTGCGGTCAGCAGCTCGATGGCGCGTTCACTGGCAGACATAGACGTCCTAACGGTTGGTGTAGAGCTCACGCTTGGCGATGTACTGGACGATCCCGTCCGGCACCAGGTACCAGGTCGGGTTGCCCTTGGCGACCCGGGCGCGGCACTCGGTCGACGAGATCGCCAGCGCCGGCACCTCGAGCAGGGTGATCCGGTCCATCGGCAGCTGGTCCAGCGGCAGTTCGAGTCCTTCGGTGCCGGGCCGCGTACAGCCCACGAACTGGGCCAGCTTGAACATCTCGTCGACGTCCCGCCAGGTGAGGATCTGGGCGAGCGCGTCGGCGCCGGTGATGAAGAACAGCTCGGCGTCCGGGTACAGCCTGGACAGGTCGCGCAGGGTGTCGATCGTGTACGTCGGACCCGGCCGGTCGATGTCCACGCGGCTGACCGAGAACCGCGGATTGGACGCGGTCGCGATGACGGTCATCAGGTACCGGTCCTCGGGCGGGGAGACCTTCCGGTCCGACTTCTGCCAGGGCTGGCCGGTCGGGACGAAGATCACCTCGTCGAGGTCGAAGTAGGACTGCACCTCGCTGGCCGCGACCAGGTGCCCGTGATGGATCGGGTCGAACGTGCCACCCATCACGCCGATGCGTCGTACCCGCTCCACCGCCGCCATGCCCATCGAGCCGCTCAGCTGTGCGGCCGGCCCTTGCCCATGATGACGGTGACGAGCAGCAGCAGGACGAGCACGAACAGCGCGAACCCGCCGAACCACCACTTCGAGATGTGCGAGGCCTCGACCGCGGCCTCTTCGACCGCCGCGATCTGCGGCACCAAGTACGTGAGCATGAGGCAGAGCCTATCTCGTGACCGCGGAGACGACAGCGACCGGTGGCCCTGGACTCTCGCCCAGGCGCACCGGTCGCGATAGGAAGGTCAGCGGTGGCGGGTGGTGCGGGTCAGCAGCCGGCGCCAGTTGGACGGCGCGGCGTGCGCGCGGCGGGCCTGCGCGGCGACACGGTGCATCTCGTCGATCCGGGCACGGGCAACATCGGGGGTGATCATGATTCCTTCACTGGGTTGGTACGGCGGAACCGGGGTGGACTGTCCCCGGTACCTCAAATTGTACGGTAGGAGCTACGCTCTCACAAACGAATTAAAGGCACAGAGCATTCCTGACCTTAGAATCTGTGGTGAACGGGAGGCGTCATGGACGCGATCGACCGGCAGCTGATCGAGGCGCTTCGGCTGAACGGCCGCTCCAGCTGGGCCGAGCTGGGCCGGGAGGTCGGCTTGTCCGGCCCGAGCGTGCAGGAGCGGGTACGGCGTCTCGAGGAGCGCGGCGTACTGCTCGGGTACCGCGCCGTGGTCGCCCCGGAACAGGTCGGCCTGGGCACGAGTGCGCTGATCGGGCTGTTCCAGCGCGACGACGTCGAGACCGACGACGTGGTGGAGCAGGTCCGTGAGATCCCCGCGGTCGAGGACTGCTGGTTCGTCGCCGGCGACCAGGAACTCGTGGTCAAGGTGCGGGTCGCCGACGTGACCCAACTGGAGGCGGTCGTGGGGTCGCTGCGCCGCGTGAACGGCGTGGTCAGGACGCGGACGACGGTTGTGCTGTCGACTCGCTGGGAGGGGCGTCCCGCGCCCCTGCCCGACTGAGCAGCAGTACGACGCCTGCCACGAGCGCGAGGCCCGCTGCGACGGGGTAGAGCAGTTCCGGGGCGTGCTGGTACGCCGTACCGCCGATCGCCGGCGCGAGGAACATGCCGCTGATCGAGGCGGCGGCGTACAGGCTGGAGTACCGCCCGACCATTCCGTCCGGCGCCGCGTCGGCGACGTGCGCCGTGGCGGTCGGCTTGTAGAGCATCTCCCCCGCCGTCATCACGGCGATCGCCACCGCCGCACCGCCGAGTGCCGGCCAGACGCCGAGCACGGCCAACCCGATACCGATGCACGCGAAGCCCGCCGCGATCACCCGGGTCGCGCGATGACCGCGCAGCCGTACGGCGAGCGGGGCCTCGCACAGAACGATCACGACCGAGCTGGCGCCGAGCAGCACGCCGTACGCGACCGTCGGCGTGCCCGCGTCGCGCAGCAGCAACGGCATGGTCGCGAAGATCTGGCGGTAGACGGTGTCGACGACCACGATCGTCACCAGCACGAGCAGAACCGCGCGATCCCTCAAGACCGTCTTCCACAATCCGGTTGTCGACAATCCTGTTGTCTGTCGGACATTCGGGACCCAGCGCCAGATGATCGCGGCCATGACGAGGCTGGTGACGGCGTCGACGACGAACACCAGCGAGAAGTCGTACGCCGCGAGCAGGCCGCCAAGCGGCGGGCCGATGGTGAAACCGGCGTTCGAGGCGGTGCGGGACAGCGCGATGCCCTCACGGCGGCGCTCGGCCGGGAGTGAGGTGGCGACGAGGGCGCTGAGATTGGGACGCCCGGCACCGCCGAAGAGGCCGGCCAGCGCCGCGACGACGGCGATCGACGGGCCGGGCACCAACGGCATGGCCAGACAGGAGATCGCCCACAGCAACTGGCTCGCGAGCGCCGCCGTACGCAGGCCGAAACGGTCGCCGAACCACCCGCCGCCCAGGTTGCCGCCGACCAGACCGACGCCGTACGCCGCCGCGGCGAAGCCGGCCTGTTGCGCCGACATGCCGCGGTCCTCGACGAGGTAGAGCGTGAGGTAGATCCAGGCGAGCGCCCCGGCGCCGTTGACGAGCTGGCCGACCATCACGGCTTGGAGCCAGGTGGGCAGTTCCGCGATTCGGCGCCAGTACACATCCGCCCCCTGAGCTAGAGTGAGTTCCTGTCGGGAACTTACTCGACGGGCCGTCGGGGCGGCAACTGGATTCGAAGGAGTGCGGACGTGCGGCGGAGCACTTTCTCGCCCGAGCCGGACTGTGCGATCGCGCAGTCCCTCGGCGTCATCGGCGACGGCTGGGAGCTGCTGATCGTCCGCGACCTGGCGCGCGGGTTGTCGCGGTTCGACGAGCTCGCGGGCTCGCTGCACATCTCCCGGAAGGTGCTGACCGAGCGGCTGAACAGCCTGGTCGACAGCCGGATTGTCAACAAAACTGCGTATCAGGACCGGCCGACGCGGTACGCGTACGAGCTGACGCCGCGCGGTCGCGCGCTGCTGCCCGTGCTCGTCGCGCTGCAGGACTGGGGCGACCGCTGGCTGCTCGGGGACGGCTCGCTGACCGGAACGAACGCCGCGGACGAGCCGCCGGCACAGCGCCTGCACGAGCTCGTAGGTCAGCGCGTCCCGTACGTCGCCCTACCGTCCACCCGCGGCACGACAACCAACGCCCCGTCCACCCGCGGCACGACAGCCGACGCTCCGTCCACCCGCGGCACGACAACCAACGCCCCGTCAGCCCACGGCACGACAGCCGACGCCCTGTCGCCGCGCGGCACGACGGTCAACGCCCTGTCGCCCCGCGGCACGACGGTCGACGCCACAGCGGTCCGCGGTACGACAGTCGACAGCTCACCAACTCGCGACACGGAGGCCGACGCACCGCGGCCCCGCGGTAAGACGGCCGACGACCCGGCAACGCGCGGCACGGAGGCCGAAACCCCACCAACCCACGACACGGAGGCCGACGACCCGGCGGCGGCCGGCGCGGAGGCCGACGCCTCCTCGACCCGTGGCACGGCGGTTGACAGCGGCAGCCTGTCGGCGGGCGGTGCCGCGGTTGATGTGGTTGATGTGGGCGCGCGGGCCACTGTGATTTTCGGGTATCCGGCGACGGGTCGGCCGACTCCGTTGCCGGACGGTTGGGGTGAGATCCCCGGGGCCGCCGGCTGCACCTTGGAGAACCGGCTGTTCGCGGCGCGGTACGACGAGTTTGCGGCGAAGGGGATCGCGGTGCGCGGGGTGAGTACGCAGCGGACCGACGAGCAGCAGGCGTTCGCACAAGCGGAGGGAATCCCACACCTGCTGCTGTCCGATCTCGATCTGGAGCTGACGGCCGCGCTGCGGCTGCCGACGTTCCGCGCGGGCGGGTACGAGCGGCTGAAACGGTTCGTGCTGATCGTGGGCGCGGACCGGGTGATCCGATCGGTCCGGTATCCCGTCACCGACATCGCCGACGCGGTCGACTGGGCGCTCACGACTGGCTGAAGAACGACTTCACCTCGGCGGCGATGCGGCGGACGGCCTCGGGCTTGCCGTTCGGGTTGACGCCGCCCGGGTCCGAGGACGAGCCATGGTCGTAGCCGTCGAACTCGATCCGGCGGCAATGCGGCAGCACTTTCTCCAGCGTCGCGCGACCGGGCTCGAGGCCAGGCAGGCCTTTGCTGCCGCCAAGGAGCAGCACCTCGGCGTCGACCGTACGGAACGCGTCGAAGGTGCCGGCCAGTTCGGCGACGATCGTGCCCTCGGCGTGGATCGTGGGGGCGAGCTGCCGCATGGTGATCGCACCCGGCGCGGCCTGGCGCTCTTCCTTCGCCATCATCTTCTCGGTCATCCAGCGGAGCAGGCCGCGCGGCATCACCTTCAGGAACGGCGGCGCCATCTCGAAGCCGAACATGCTCGTCACCATCGCGCCGGCGACATCCCCGCGGGCGATCTCCCGGTCGAACCGCGCCAGCCACTCGCGGTGCGGAGCGCCGTCGGCGACGATCGCGGGCTCATAGAGCGCGACCTGCTTCAGGGACGGGAGGGTGCGAGCTGCCTCCAGCACCACCGCTCCCCCGGCGCTGACACCGAACGCGCGCTGCGCCCCGGCCGCGTCGAGGACGGCTTCCAGGTCCTCGACCTCGGTGTGGACGTTGTGGTCCGGCCGATGCGGACCCGAGAGCCCGCGGCCGCGGCGGTCCGGCAGGTAGACGGTGTACTCGTCGGCCAACGCCTCCGCGAACAAGGTGTGGCTGCGGGCCGACTCCATGCTGCCGTGCAGGACGACGACGGCCGGTCCCCGGCCGGTCTTGTAGTAGCCGATCTCGGTGCCGTCGCGGGAGGTGACGGCACCTTGGCTCAGTTCTGCTGTTCTCATGAAATCGATAGTTACATGTGCTCTAGTTGCATTGCAACTAGTTTCGATGACATCTAAAGTAGGAGCGTGACTTTTCGACGCTCGTCGCTGGCGCTCGCGATCCTCGGCCTTCTGGAGAACGGGCCGCTGCATCCGTACGGGATCCAGCGGCTGCTGAAGCAGTGGGGCAAGGACCAGGTCGTCAACGTCGGCCAACGGACCAGCCTGTACCGGATGATCGTGCGCCTGGAGGAGGCCGGACTGATCACGGCCGGCGCGACGGAGCGGGACGAGCGGTACCCCGAGCGGACCATCTACCACCTCACCGACGAGGGGCGCACGATCTGCCGGGAATGGCTGGCGGAGATCCTCACCACGCCGCGCAACGAGTTCCCCGAGTTCCCCGCGGGCCTGTCGTTCGTGATGCTGCTACCACCGCAGACAGCCTGCGAGCTCCTCGCACAACGCCGCGAGCGCCTGACGAAGCGCATCGCCGAACTGCACCTGGAGCTCGGCTCCGAGGTCGACGGCCACCCGGTCCCCCGCTTCGCTCTCCTGGAGTCGGAGTATCAGCTCGCCGTCACGGTCGCCGAAGCCGAATGGATCGACGGCGTGCTCGACGACCTCCGGACCGGCGCCCTGACCTGGACGCCCGGCCCGGCCTGATCAGGTGCGGATCTGGCCTTCGCCGGTGACGACGTACTTGGTGGAGGTCATCTCGGGCAGGCCCATCGGCCCGCGGGCGTGGAGTTTCTGGGTGGAGATGCCGATCTCGGCGCCGAAGCCGAACTCGCCGCCGTCGGTGAAGCGGGTGCTGGCGTTCACCACGACCGCCGCCGAGTCGACCGCGGTCGTGAAGCGCCGCGCGGCCGCCTGCGAGCGGGTGATGATCGCGTCGGTGTGACCCGAGCTGTACCGGCGGATGTGCTGCACGGCGTCCTCGAGCGAGCCGACGACCGCGGCCGACAGGTCGAGCGAGTTGTACTCGGTCCCGTAGTCCTCCTCGGTCGCCGCCACCACACCATTGCCAGCAGCAACTACCGCCGCGTCGCCGTGCACGGTCACACCGGCTTCGGCGAGGGCGGGCAGCGCGCGGGCCAGGAACTCCTCGGCGACATCCGCGTGGACCAGCAGCGACTCGGCCGCGTTGCAGACGCTCGGGCGCTGGGTCTTCGAGTTCAGCAGGATCTCCAGACCGAGGCCGAGATCCGCGTCCGCGTCGATGTACACGTGACAGTTGCCGACACCGGTCTCGATCACCGGCACCGACGACTCGCTCACGACGGTCTGGATCAGCCCGGCGCCGCCGCGCGGGATCAGTACGTCGACCAGCCCGCGCGCCTGCATGAGCTCCTTGACCGCGGCCCGATCCGTCGGCACGCCCTGGACCACGTCGGCCGGCAACCCCGCCGACTCGGCAGCATCTCGCAGTACGGCGATGATCGCCTTGTTGGACGCGGCCGCGGACGACGAACCGCGCAGCAGGACAGCGTTGCCGGACTTCAGGCAGATGCCCGCGGCGTCGGCGGTCACGTTCGGACGGGCCTCGTAGATGATGCCGACGACGCCGAACGGCACCCGCACCTGGCGGAGCTCGAGGCCGTTGGGCAGCGTGTATCCGCGGACGACCTCGCCGATCGGGTCCGCGAGGCCGGCGAGCTGCTCCAACCCGGCCGCCATCCCGTCGACGCGCGCCGGGTTCAGCGCCAGGCGGTCGACGGTGGACTCCGGCGTACCGGCTTCCCGCGCGGCGGCGACGTCGACGGCGTTCGCCTCGACGATCGCGTCCGTGTTGTCCCGCAGCGCCGCCGCCATCTCGTGCAACGCCGCGTCCTTGGTCGCCCGGGATGCCTCCGCCAACGCGTACGACGCCACGCGCGCCCGCCGCGCCAGCTCGATGATCTCGCTCACCCCTTCATCGTAGTGCGGCCCCGCCGCCTCCCTGCGCCGTTGTCTCTCAGGTGGACTTTGTGCACCCACCGACCACGAAATCGCGGTGACAATGCGCGGTGGGTGCACAAAGTCGGCCAGATGATCGACCGCGTCGTGTTCGCGCCGGCCCACGGCGGTACCGACGTACCGCAGATCAGCGGCGGCGTAGGCGTGGCAGGCGGGCCAGCGCGTGGGCCAGCGGGACGACTGCGGCGAGGGCGAGGTTGAGGCGGCGGTCGGGCGGTGCGATCGGCACGCCGTCCGCGCGCAGCCGACGCCAAGCCCACACACTGAACGGGATCACGACCAGCGGCGTGGTGACCAGGCCGGGCGTGTAGCGCCGGAGGACCACCGACTGGGCGATGTGCGTGCCGGCGTGCAGACCGAAGCCCAGCAGCGACGCCTGGAAGAACTTGCTGCGTCCGCCCGTCGCGGCGCCCGCGGCGGAGGCGGCCGCCATCGCGATGCCAGTCAGGCCGATCGCGGTGGCCGCCTCCGTCCGCGACATCGGCAGCACCTTCGTCAGCGGTGCCGGCAGATCCTGCTGCTGCGAGAACGACGGCATCGTGGCGAGTTCCTCGAGGTCGTGGACGATCCAGGCGGCGAGGAGACCCCAGGCGAGCTTCACACCGTCATCGTAGGTTCTGGCACCGCAGGCTCTGGCTCGAGAGGCTGCTGCTCGCGAGACTCGCGAGACTCCTGCTTGCGAGACTCCCGCTTGCGAGACTCCTGCTTGCGAGGCTCTCGCTCGGGAGCCCGCTGTCGGCGGTCGCGGAGGATCTTGAACAGGGTCCGCAGCGTCAGCAGGGCCACGATGCCTACGATCTGACCGCCGAGAACCACCTTGGTGACGTCGACTGCCGGCGACCAGGTGACCTCGTCGTCCTTGATGACGTAGACGCCGACCGGCCGTGCGGACAGGCCGATCCCACCGCCGGACCCCTCGGCGCCGCGCCCGTTGGCGTCCTCGCCCCGGCCGCCGCCTCCGCCGCCGGCGATCCGTGCGACCGGAAGCACCGTGAGCCCCTTGTAGCTCACCGGAGTACCGAACACCGTTCCGGCCTTCACACTGTCCACCACTCCGCGCAGCACTTCGAGAACGTCCGACTGCGTCTTGTCCGGCTTTCCCATGTCTGTCGGCCTCCCCTGGTCTCAACCGCTCACACATCGCCTCCAGACTCGGCGCGACGACGTACGGCGTCCAGAGGACTCGGTCCCGGCAGAACGGGACCTCTGGGACGGGACAGTCGCCACCGCCTCGGCGAGACTCGTGCCGAGGAGGTGCGATCATGCTCAAACAGACCGAACGCCGCCCCTCACGGGCGAGCCGGCGGACCGGCTACGTGTTCGCCGTCATGTTCAACGCCGTCGCGCTCTACGCCATCCATGTCTGGCCCGGCTGGCAGCAGGTCCCGTTCCTCACGTCCGACACCGAACAGGTGCTCGGCTGGGTCAGCGCGACGCTGATCGCGGGACTCGCGGTGAACGTCGTCTACCTGCTGACGGACCCGCGCTGGCTGAAGTCGCTGGGTGACCTGACCGTCACCGGCGTCGGGCTGGTCGCGATCATCCGCGTCTGGCAGGTCTTCCCGTTCGACTTCGGGGACCCGTGGGTGCCGCTCGCCCGGATCCTGCTGGCGATCGGGTTCTTCGGGTCGATCGCCGCCATGATCGTCCAGCTCGTCGTCCTGGTGGCGGACGGGAGCCGAGCGCGCCGCTAGGGCCTAGAGCAGGACGAGGTCGTCGCGGTGCACGACCTCGCGTTCGTACGCCGCTCCGAGCTCGCGCGCGAGATCCCGCGTGGAACGCCCGAGCAGGTCGGGCAGCTCGGACGCGTCGTAGTTGACCAGCCCGCGCGCGACGACGACACCTGAGGGCGAGACGAGGTCGACAGGGTCACCGGCCGAGAACGTGCCTTCAACAGCGGAGATGCCGGCCGGCAGCAGCGACGCGCGGCGGTGCGTCAACGCGCGCACCGCGCCCTCGTCGAGGTGCAGGATGCCCTGGCCAGAGGTCGCGTGCGCGAGCCACAGCAGGCGTGTCTTGCGGCGCCGGCCGGTGGGGTGGAACAGCGTGCCGACCGGCTCCCCGCGGAGTGCCTCGCCGACCCGCCCGGCGGAGGTGAGGACGACGGGGATCCCTGCCTCCGTGGCGATCGCGGCCGCCTCGACCTTCGTCTGCATCCCGCCCGTGCCGACGCCGGACGCCCCGGTCTTCCCGATCGCCAGCGGCTCCAGGTCGGCGGCGCCGCGGATCTCGGTGACCATCGACGTACCGGGCTTGCGGGGATCACCGTCGTACAGGCCGTCGACGTCGGACAGCAGGAGCAGCAGGTCCGCGTGCACCAGGTGACCGGTCAGCGCCGCGAGCCGGTCGTTGTCGCCGAAGCGGATCTCGGTGGTCGCGACCGTGTCGTTCTCGTTCACGATCGGCACGACGCCGAGCTCGAGCAGCCGGGCGAACGTCCGGTACGCGTTGCGGTAGTGCGCTCGCCGGGTCACGTCGTCGACCGTCAGCAGCACCTGCCCGACGCGCAGCCCGTGGGCCGCGAAAGCGTCGCTGTAGCGGGCCATCAGCAGTCCCTGGCCGACCGAGGCGGCCGCCTGCTGAGTCGCCAGGTCCCGCGGCCGGGTCCGCAACCCCATCGGGGCCAGCCCGGCGGCGATCGCGCCGGAGGAGACGAGAACGACCTCGGTGCCCTCCACCCGGCGCGCCGCGATGGCGTCGACGAGCAGCCGGAGCCGTTCCAGGTCGATCTTGCCGCGCTGGGTCAGCGACGACGAGCCGACCTTCACGACGATTCGCGTGGCGTTCAGCGCCTCCGCGCGATGCTTCATGAAATCAACCGTTCTGGTCGAGATCCTCCGCCGCGGCCAGCTCGCGCGCCTCCTTGCGCGCCTGCTTCGCCGCGGCCTCTGCCGCTCGCTTCGCCGCGGCCGGAGACAGGTCGACCTCGTCGGCGTCCCAGTTCGCGCCGTACTGCGACCAGTCCTCGGCGCGCTCCCCCTCGCGGAAGGCGTGGTACTCGGTGTCCTTGGCCTGCCGCCGCTGCGCCGCGGGGCGGACCTCCTCGAGCCGGTGGTCCTCACCGCGCCGGGCGAGGATCTCCGCGCCGGCCTGGACGTCGGGCGCGAAGTCGAACACGATCGCGTTCGGACCGTCGCCGATCACCACCGCGTCGCCCGGCCGCGCACCGAGCTTCAGCAGCTCCTCCTCGACGCCGAGCCGGTTCAGCCGGTCGGCGAGGTAGCCGGTCGCCTCCGCGTTGGCGAAGTCGGTCTGCTTCACCCAGCGCTCGGGCTTCTGGCCCTGGACCAGCCAGCCGCCGTCGTCCGGCAGCTTCTTCACCTTGAACTCGGGCCCGCCCTGCATCTGCGGCCGGATCACGATCCGCGTGGTGTCGGGCTTCTCCTGCTCGGCGCGCCGCCGTACGACGATCTCGGCCATCGCGAACTTCAGCGCCTCCAGGCCCTCGTGCGACGCGGTCGAGATCGGGAACACCCGGTACCCGCGCTGCACCAGCTCGGCCTGCACCATCTCGGCGATCTCACGCGCGTCCGGTACGTCGATCTTGTTCAGGGCAACGAGTCGCGGCCGATCCTCGAGCCCGCCGTGCGCGGTCAGCTCGGCCTCGATCGTGTCCAGGTCGCTTAACGGGTCGCGGCCCGGCTCGTACGTCGCGCAGTCGACGACGTGGACCAGCGCGGCGCACCGCTCCACGTGCCGCAGGAAGTCGTACCCGAGGCCACGGCCTTCGCTCGCGCCCTCGATCAGACCGGGGACGTCGGCGACGGTGAACGTGGTGTCACCGGCAACGACGACGCCGAGGTTCGGGATCAGGGTGGTGAACGGGTAGTCGGCGATCTTCGGCCGGGCGCGGCTGATCGCGGCGATCAGCGACGACTTGCCGGCGCTCGGGAACCCGACCAGGCCGACGTCCGCGACGACCTTCAGCTCCAGGACGAGCGTGCGCTCCTCGCCGTCCTCACCGAGCAGCGCGAAACCGGGCGCCTTGCGGGAACTGCTCGCCAGGGCCGCGTTGCCCAGACCGCCCTTGCCGCCCTGCGCCGCGACGAACTCCGCACCCGGTCCGACGAGATCGGCGAGCACGTCACCGTCCGCCGTACTGATGACGGTGCCGTCCGGGACGCCGAGGACCACGTCGCCGCCGTTGCTGCCGGCCTGGTTGTCACCCTTGCCCTGGGCACCGTTCGTCGCGGTGCGGTGGCTGGAGCGGTGGTAGTCGACGAGCGTCGTCACGTCCGGGTCGACGCGCAGGATGACGCTGCCGCCGTCACCGCCGTTGCCGCCGTCGGGACCGCCGAGCGGCTTGAACTTCTCCCGGTGCACCGAGGCGCAGCCGTTCCCGCCGCGGCCCGCGGTGACGTGCACCGTGACGCGGTCGACGAAACTGGGGATGGCCATCGGTGTTCTCTACTTCCTGCAGGAGCCAAGTACTACTTACACAGCAAAAGGGCGGGTGCGCGGTATTCCGCGACCCGCCCTTTCGACAGAGCTTCGTGAACCGGGTGGCGGTGTTACTCCGCCGGCGCCGGGACGATGTTGACGACGCGGCGACCACGCCGGGTGCCGAACTCCACGGTGCCCTCGGCCAGCGCGAACAGCGTGTCGTCGCCGCCACGGCCGACCAGGTTGCCCGGGTGGAAGTGCGTGCCGCGCTGCCGGACGATGATCTCGCCGGCGTTCACCAGCTGACCGCCGTACCGCTTCACGCCGAGGCGCTGGGCGTTGGAGTCACGACCGTTGCGGGTCGAGGCCGCTCCCTTTTTGTGTGCCATCTGTTGATCAGCTCACTTCTTCTTCGCGTCGATCGCGGTGACCTTGACCTGGGTGTAGTGCTGACGGTGCCCCTGGCGCTTGCGGTAACCGGTCTTGTTCTTGTACTTGAGGATGTTGATCTTCGGGCCCTTGGTGCGGCCGAGAACCTCAGCCGACACGGCCACGTTGGCCAGCGCCGCGGCGTCGGCCGTCACGGTGTCGCCATCGACGACGAGGACCGCCGGCAGCGCGACGGTGTCGCCCACCTTCTCGGTCAGGCTGTCGATCTCGATGACATCGCCGACGGCGACCTTCTGCTGGGTGCCGCCACTGCGCACGATCGCGTACACCGTGGATCTCACTCTCTGCTGGATCGGAAAACTTACGGGTGTGATGGTGTGAGGTCGTCGCGAGGACGAACTCCTCACACACTTTCACACCGACACGAGTAGGGTGCGCCGAGCGCACCCGCTCAACTTTACAGGGTTGAGCCTGCAAAGTTGAAATCGGGTCAGCTGCCGGTGGTGACGAGTTCCGATGGCTCGGTCGCGTCACTGTCGGTAGCGGTCTTGCTCCGGCTGCGGCTGCTGCGCCGCCGCCGGGTGGTCTTCGGTGCGCCGTTCTGCGCCGCGTCGGCCTCGACGACCTCGGTCGCCTCGGCGGTCTCAGCAGACTCGGATGCGGTCTCGGCGGCCGGGGCCGGGAAGCCGGTGGCCTCCGGGCTCACGTGCTCCTCCGCGTCCGCAGAGACCGGATAGCCGGTTGGCTCCGGCGTACCGTCCACCGCGACCGGAGTGGCGTCGGCCTCGTCCTTCTTCGCGGTCGCCGCAGCGATCTGGGCCAGCCTCTGGGCGGCGTCGCCGTTGTGCTGCGGCGCCTCCGGCTCGGTGGCCTGCTCGTCCTCGCCGCGCCCCTTGCCGCGGCGGCGGCGCGAGCTCTTCCGGCCGCCGTCCTCCGCCTGCTTGCCGTGGTCGTGACCGCCCTGACCGTTTCCGCCCTGACCGTTCCCGCTCTGGCCGTTCCCACTCTGGCCGTTTCCGCTCTGGCCGTTGCGACCGTCGCGCCGACGGGACTCCTTCGGCTCGTCGTGCAGGATCAGCCCGCGACCGCCGCAGTGGTCGCAGTTCTCGCTGAACGCCTCGAGCAGACCGGTGCCGATCCGCTTCCGGGTCATCTGGACCAGGCCGAGCGAGGTGACCTCGGCGACCTGATGCTTGGTGCGGTCACGGCCCAGGCACTCGACCAGCCGGCGCAGCACCAGGTCCCGGTTCGACTCCAGCACCATGTCGATGAAGTCGATCACGATGATGCCGCCGATGTCGCGGAGCCGGAGCTGCCGGACGATCTCCTCGGCCGCCTCCAGGTTGTTCTTGGTGACGGTCTCCTCGAGGTTGCCGCCGGAGCCGGTGAACTTGCCGGTGTTCACGTCGACGACCGTCATCGCCTCGGTGCGGTCGATGATCAGCGAGCCGCCGGACGGCAGCCAGACCTTGCGGTCCAGCGCCTTCTTGATCTGCTCGTCGATCCGGTAGTTCGCGAAGACGTCGCCGTCGCCGCTCCACTTCTCGACCCGGTCGGCCAGATGCGGCGCGACGCCCTCGACGTACTCCCGGACCTGGTCGTAGGCGCGGTCGCCGGAGATCACCAGCTTGGCGAAGTCCTCGGTGAACAGGTCGCGGACGACGCGGATCAGCAGGTCCGGCTCGCCGTACAGCAGCTGCGGGGCCTGGCCGTTCTTGGACTTCTTGTCGATGTCCTCCCAGGCGGCCTGCAGGCGGCTGACGTCGGCGGTCAGCTCCTCCTCCGACGCGCCCTCGGCCGCGGTCCGGACGATCACGCCGGCCTCGTCGGGGACGATGTCCTTGAGGATCGTCTTCAGCCGGTTCCGCTCGGTGTCGGGCAGCTTGCGGCTGATGCCGCCGTTGCCGCCGCGCGGCACGTACACGACGTACCGGCCGGGCAGGCTGATCTGGTTGGTCAGGCGGGCGCCCTTGTGGCCGATCGGGTCCTTGGTCACCTGGACCAGGACCGACTGGCCGGACTTCAGCACCTGCTCGATCTTGCGCGGGCCGTTCGCGCCGCCGAGGGTGGCCCAGTCGACCTCACCGGCGTACAGCACCGCGTTGCGGCCCTTGCCGATGTCGATGAACGCCGCCTCCATGCTGGGCAGCACGTTCTGCACGCGGCCGAGGTACACGTTGCCGATCAGCGAGGTCTGCTCCGCCGTCGTCACGTAGTGCTCGACCAGCACGTTGTCCTCGGAGACCGCGATCTGGGTCAGATCCTCGCGGGACCGGATCACCATGGTCCGCTCGACCGACTCGCGCCGGGCCAGGAACTCGGCCTCGGTGACGATCGGCGCGCGGCGGCGGCCGGCGGCGCGGCCCTCGCGGCGGCGCTGCTTCTTCGCCTCCAGGCGGGTCGAGCCCTCGATCGCGGTGACCTCGTTCGCGACGCTCTTGCTGCGCGGCTCCCGGACCCGGACCACGGTCTCGTCGGGGTCGTCCGCGGAGGCGGAGCTGTCCTCGCCCTTGCGGCGGCGACGACGCCGACGGCGGCGGGACGAACTGCTGCCGGACTCGCCGTCCTCGTCGGAGTCCGCACCGTCCTGGTCGGCGTCCTCGGCCTGGGCGTCGGCGTCCTGCTCGGAGTCGTCGTCGTGGTCGTCGGCGTCCTGCTCGTCGGCGCTGTCCTCGGCGCCGTCCCCGTCACCGGACTTGCGGCGGCGGCGACCGCCGCGGCGGCGCCGGCGACGACGGGTGCCCTCGCCACCCTCCTCGCCGTCCTCGGCTTCGGTCTGCGCATCCGTCTGCGCATCCGTCTGGGCCTCGGTCTCGTCGGCGACCGCCTCGGCGGCCTCCAGGACCGGCTCGGCGCGGTCGGCCGCGACCTCTTCGGGGGTCTCGGCGGTCTGCGACCGGCATTCTCGACGGGCGGCGGGCGACCACGCACTGGGCGCACACGGACGTGCTGAGCGCGCGGTATCCGGAGGTCGTGGTGGA
>NZ_JBSGFZ010000037.1:0-79165 GCF_053603655.1 Kribbella sp. NPDC004138 | reverse complement strand
GCGTGCGGTCTCCACCCGGATCCGCAACCACGAGACGGCTGTTGCCAAGGTCAACGATGCCGACGGCAACCCGATCGAGATCGCCGCGGTCGTGGAGGTCCGGCGGCAGGGATGACGACACAACCCTGCGCAGCCGGTGCGATGGGGTGCATGTCCGAGACAACACCGGCCCCTGCGGTCCGGCGATCCGAGCTCGCCGGACGTCTCGCCCACGGCGCGCGGCACCGGCGGTGGTACTCCTGGCTGGCGTCGGCGGTCCTGTGGCTGGTGGCCACGGCGCTGGCGGTCCTGCTGTGCGATGCGATCGTGCCCGGGTTCCATGTGGACCTCCCGCTCGGTCCGCTCAGTTTCGCCGTCGTCCTCGGGATCGCGGGGCTCGCGCTGCAGCCGCTGCTCATTGCGGGGGCCGTGCGGCTCGGCTGGGCAGGCGTCCTGCTGCTGGCACTCGCCGGGCAGGCGTTGATCGTTCTCGCCACCGCGTGGCTGCTGCCGGGAGTGCGGATCGACGACTTCTGGTCCGCGTTGCTCGCCGCCTGGATCCTCGGCATCGTCGGTACGGTCGTCGGCTGGCTCAGCACCGCCGGTACCGACGACCGCCTGGTCCAGAGGCTGGTGGCCTCCGGCCGTCGCCGCCCGGCCGAGCTGGACGACGCCGAGGTGCAGGGCGTTGTCTTCGTCCAGGTGGACGGTGTGCCGTTCCCGGTCCTGCAGATGGCGGTGACGGCAGGTTTGGTGCCGACGCTGTCGCGCTGGCTTCGCTCGGGCAGCCATCGGCTGTACGAGTGGACGCCGAAGCTGCCGGCCACCACGCCCGCGAGTCAGATGGGCATCCTGCACGGTGTCATCGACGGCATCCCCGCCTTCCGTTGGTACGACCGCGCCGGCGACCGGATCCTGGTGGCGAACCGCCCGGCCGATGCCGCCGTGATCGAGGCCGCCCTGACCACCGGGCACGGACTGCTCGTCGACGGCGGCGTGAGTATCGGCAACCTGTTCACCGGGGACGCGCCGCAGGCGGCACTGACCATGAGCCGGCGTGCCGGCCGGGGCGAGATCACCAGGCGCGCCGCCGCCCAGTTCGTCGCCAGCCCGAGCGGTCTGACCCGTGGCATGTCACGGTCGGTCTCGGAGCTCCTGCGCGACCGGTTCCAGGCCCGGCGCGGAGTCCGGCGGGAGGTCCAGCCGCGCTGCCACCGCTCCTGGTCGACGGCGGCCCTGCGAGCGGTCACCAACGGGGTGCTGCGCGATGTCAACACCGCACTCGTCGCCCAGCACATGCTCCGCGGCACGCGGTCGATCTACGTCGACTACGTGGACTACGACGAGGTCGCGCACCACGCTGGGATCCTGCGCCCGGAGAGCCTCGAGGCACTGGAGTCGATCGATCGCGTCCTGCACCAGCTCGAGCTGATCGCGTCCGTGGCACCGCGGACATACCGCTTCGTGATCCTGTCCGACCACGGCCAGGCGCAGGGAACGCCCTTCGCGGACAGGTACGGCGAGGAACTGGCGGTCGTCGTGTCCCGCCTGGCCGCGGCGGACGTCGCGGTGTCGTCCGCGCCGGTCGAGGGATGGGGCCGGACCCGGATCCTGGTGGACGAGCTGGCGACCGGGAAGGGGGTCGGCGGGCGCACCATGCGCAACGCCGCCGCGGCCATCCAGCGCCGCGGGCAGGACGAGGCCGACGCCGTCGAGGCCGGCGACCGGCAACGATCGGGCAAGGCCGAGGGCGACGAGGAGTTCCACGTGTTCGGGTCGGGCAACCTCGGACTCGTCTACGTGCGCGGCAGCAAGGAGCGGCTGACCAGGGATCAGCTCGATCGCCGGTATCCGGCGCTGCTGGCGGGACTGGCCGCGCATCCGGGCGTCGGCTTCGTCGTCGTCCTGGACGACGTCGACGGTCCGATCGCGCTAGGGGCCGCGGGCAGTCACCGGCTCGACGACGGCCGGGTGGACGGCGTCGATCCGCTGGCTCCCTTCGGACCCAACGCACCCGACTTCGTCCGCCGGGCGGCCCTGCGACCCGAGGCGCCTGACATCTACGTCAACAGCCTGGTCGAATCCGGCACCGAAGAGGTCGCCGCGTTCGAGGGCCTTGTCGGGTGCCACGGCGGGCTCGGCGGCTGGCAGGACCGCGCCCTCGTCGCAGTTCCGGCGGACCTGCCGTTCCCCACCGAGCGGGTGGTCGGAGCCGATGCCTTGCACGTCGCCCTGAAGGACATCCTGCGGTACTGCGGCCATCGAACCGACGTCGCGCCCGACATCGCGCCCGACGTCAGCTCTACAGTCCCGTCTCGGCCTCGAGCCGACCGCTCTGGACCGCGTTCATGAACACCTGGTAGTCGCGTTCGTTCTGGTCGGCGTACGCCTCGGCGTACTCGGCCATCGCTTCGGGGAACGCGTCGTCGCCGCCGAGGTAGGTGGCCAACGCGATCCGGTCCCCGGACCGGGCGTGCGCCCGGGCCAGCGTCCAGGCGCACAGCTGGCCGTACAGCGTCATGCCGGCCGGATCCATCTTGTGCACCACCGCCGCGCCCTTCATGTCGCGCAGCTGCCGGACGTAGAAGTCGCGGGCCTGTCCGTCGATACCCTCGGTGCGCCGCCAGCCGAGGAAGACGTCGCCGGTCGCCTGCATCAGGCGTTGCCCGGCCACCACTCGTTCTCCGTCGTTGCGGGGCGCGGGCCGCTGCCTGAGCGCGGTGGGGACCTTCGCCTTGAGCGCGGAGGGCCCGGCCTCCTTGACCTGGAGGAGGAGCGGATCGCCGTCGTCCCGGCCGCGGAGCAGCACGATCCAGGACCGCGTACCGACGCTGCTCACGCCGACCACGGTGCGCGCCAGATCGACGACCTCGAACTGGTCGAAGAGCACCCGCCGCTCGGTCGGCAGCGACCGGCGGTACAGGTTCAGCAGGTCCTTGATCCCGGCCTCGAGCTCCTCGCGGCCGGCGTCGGGCAGGTAGTCGGCGATCGGCACGAGCATCGGCGGATCGGCCTTGATCCGGACCCCGTCGTCGGTCATCTCGGTGAGCTTGGCGAAGGACTTCAGGCTCTCACTGCCGCGGGCCTTCGGCAGCGCCTGGCCGCTGTTCTTGCGCCTGCTCGAGCCCATCTTGGCGCGCAGCATCGTGGAGACGTCGTCGACGTCCGCGCGGGCGTACCAGACGTCGAGAGCGTGCATGGTCCCGAATTCGGCGATGGCAAGGCGGTAGCGGTGGACTGCCTCCAGCACGCTTTTGCGGCGCTCCTTGCGCCCGAACCCGTTGCACCGGCCCGCGACCGCGAGACTCACGGCGAGGCGCTTGACGTCCCACTCCCAGGGACCGGCCATGGTCTCGTCGAAGTCGTTGACGTCGAACAGCAGCCGACGGCGGCCGGTCGTTCCGAAGACGCCGAAGTTCGCCAGGTGCGCGTCACCGCACAGCTGCACCCCGAGGCCGGACACGGGGGCCACGGCGAGATCGGTCGCCATGCCGGCGGCGTTGCCGCAGAAGAAGGCGAAGGGCGACACCGTCATCCGGCCGTGCCGGACCGGCACCAGCTCCGGAACCCGGGACCTGGCCTGCTCCTCGAGCAGCGCGACCGGATCCCGGCGCTGCGAGGGCAGCACCAGTTGCGCCTGCTCGCGCGGCGGCAGCGCGGTCCGTGCGGCGAGTCCCAGGCGGGCGTGGTCGGACGGTGTGAGCCGCCGGACGACGGGCGCCGATCCGCGGGCGGTACGGGGTGAATCGGTCGAGCGGATGACGGCCCGGGCCGGCACCATCGGCATCGATGCACTCATGTTGCACCACCCCTCCGTCGTGCCGGGTCGCGTGCCACGGCGCTGGATCCGCGACCTCCACCGAACACCGGAGATCGCCCGGGCAGCATCACCCACGCCGGATGAACCAATCGCCACGCGCACGGGCTTGACTTGATGCGTGAAGGACGCGGCGACCGACTACAGGCAACTGCCGCACAAGGCCCGCCGCCGGCTGGCCGCGGCGTCGCTGCTGCGTTCCGGCCTGGTGTCCGTGGCGATCGTCGTCGGCTACTTCCTGCTGCCCCTGCGCCTCGACGGCGGTGTTCCCGTGGCCGGTCTGGTGGCCGGACTCGCCGTCGTGGGTCTGGTGCTGGGCTGGCAAGTTCGCGATATCGCCCGTTCGCCCCACCCCCGGATCCGGGCGATCGGGGCGCTGGCGACGTCGGTGCCGTTGTTCCTCGCGGTGTTCGCTGTCACCTACTTCCTGATGGCGCGCATCGAGCCCGCGAGCTTCTCCGAGCGGCTCAGCCGGCTCGATGCCGCGTACTACACGGTGACGATCTTCGCGACCGTCGGCTTCGGGGACATCGTGCCCGTCTCGGGCCCGGCCCGGGTGGCCACCATGGTCCAGATGCTGGGGGACCTGATCCTGGTCGGTCTGGTCGCGCGCGTCCTGATCGGCGCGGTCAACCAGAACCTCGATCGCCGGAAATGATCAGGTCCTAGGCCTGCGCGCCGGCATCCTGGGCCGGCGGCGAAGGCTGCAGGCGCGCCATCCGGAAGGAGTTCACCAGCCCGGCGGCCCCGGCGAGGATCGGAATGCCCAGCGCCACCTGCAGGGCGAGCGGCCGTGCGGTGGTGTTGATGTCGACGATCTCCGCACGAACCTCAGGCGGCTGACCGGCGAGCATCTCGTCGAGGTCGGTGTTGCTCATCACCTCGGCGTCGTGTTCGAGCGTGTCGGCGACCTGTTGCTGCTGCGCCGGCTGCAGCACGGTGCTGGATTCCGCGAGATTCGTGAACGCGAACGACAAGGTGGCGAGCATGATGGCCCCGGCGAACGCCAGCCCGAAGGACAGGCCGAACGAGCCGGCCGCCGAGTTGACACCGGCCGCCTCGCTGACCCGTTCCTGAGAGATCGGAGCCAGCGTGTAGTTGTTGAGCTGGGACACGAGCAGTCCCAGACCCACTCCGACGACCACCAGCGGTCCGGCGAGCGCCCAGCCGGACTCGGCCCGGGGCACGATCGGGAGGAGGATCACCAGGCCCGCGGTCAGCAGCGTGAATCCCCACCTGATGATGCCCGTCGGGCGTCGCCCGCCCGCCTTCTTCTCCGCGAGGATCGCCATCCCGAACATGCTCAGGGACAGCGGAGCCAGCGAGAGGCCGGCGGCCATCGCGTTGTACTCGAGCACCATCTGCAGATAGATCGGCAGCACGATCATGGTGCCGCCCAAGGCGATCTGCTGGAGCATCTGCTGGGAGATCCCCAGCTTGAAGGGGGCCGAGCTGAACAGGGCCGGATCGATGAGCGTCGGCTCGCCGCGGCGCTTGCGGCGCACCAGCCAGTAGCCGAACGACAGGAGTCCGAGAACGCCGACGGCCATGATCAGGCCGACGTACTCGCCGCCCTCCTGCCAGACCAGGATGCTCAGGACGATGCCGCCCATCCCCACGACCGACAGCACGGCGCCGACGACGTCGACCCGCCGGGAGCCGGTGTACGGCGCGTCGTGGATGAGGCCCTGGCCGGCCAGCACGACCGCGATCACCGCGACCTCGAGCAGGAACGCCACCCGCCAGGACAGGTACGTGGTGATGAATCCGCCGAGCAGCGGTCCGACCGCGGCGGCCAGCGCAGCGGCGGCGCCCACCAAGGCATACGCCCTGGTCTGCGCCGCTCCTTCGAAGTTGCCGTGGATCAGTGACTGCATGGCGGGCAGCAGCAGCGACGCCCCGATGCCGCCGATCAGAGCCCAGAAGATGATGATCGCGGTCAGGCTCTGCGCCAGTGCCATCGCCGCGGCGCCGATGGCGTAGCCGCACAGTCCGAGCAGGTACGCGCGCTTGCGGCCGATCAGGTCGCCGACCTTGCTGCCGATCAGGATGAACGCCGCGGAGACCAGCGCCTCCAGGGCGATCGCCGACTGGACGCCGCTCACCGTCGTGTCGAGGTCCCGGACCACCGAGGAGATCGAGACGTTCATCAGCGAGGTGTCCACGACCAGCACGAACATCGCCATCGCGAGCAGGATGCTGAGTCGTGGGCTCGCCTTCGTCCCTGCCGGGGCAGCGCCGGGTTCGTCGGTCATGCGTGCCGCTCCTGTCGATCGGCCGCCGACCAGCGGCGGGCTTCAGCCGGCGAGAATCTTCGCCTTCTGCGCCTCGAACTCGGCGTCGGTCAGCACACCCGACTGCTTCAGTTCGCCCAGGCTCTTGAGCTGCGCCAGCCGGTCCTCCGTCGCCGATGCGGCCGGTGCGGCCGGTGCGGGCGCTGGTGCGGGCGGTGGCGCCATCTGCTCCTCGTACGCCTGGTTGCGGGTGGCCGCCGTATCGGCGTCGCGCTGGGCGAACTTCTCGTCCTGACGGCGCTGCACCCGGCCGTGCACCGCTGTCGCGGTGCCCGCCACGGCGGCGGTCCTGACTATTCCTCGCAACAGTCCCGGCATGTCAGGCTCCTCAACTCGACGGTTCCAGGGTTTCCAGGGCGTCCAGCACTTCCATCACGTCCTGGGCCGGGATGCGTCCCCCGGCGATCAAGGTGCCGCCCGACTCCAGCGCCGCCGCGACGAACGGGATCGCCCAGGTGTTCTCGTAGACGATCAGCGCGGCCAAGGTGCCCGGGTCCATCGCGGCCGCCGCCGCGGCCAGGTCGTCGTCGGCCAGGATTCCCGACCGGGCGCCGCTGAGGTCCGCGAACCCGCCGGCCGGTCCCGTGGACTCGGCCAGGTCGACCAGGTAGGGGGAACCGTCGGCGTCCTTGCCGACCAGCATCACGTCGTACACGTGGATGATGCCGCGATCGACCAGGTTCACCAGTTCTTCGGCCGCCCGTCCGGTCAGCTTGTTGCCGGTGAACTCGAGGAGCACGTAGTCGATGGGTCCGTGAACGTCTGCATCCGACATGACTCTCCATCCCTCCCGAGGGGCGCAGGCCCCCGGCGTCCTGTACGGCCCACAGTGCCGTGGGCCGGTGGTGGCGGCATCACCCCCGCGGGATGAACTCCGGTGCGCGGGGTGCGGCGGCGACCTCCGCCGGGGTCAACTGGCGGATGCTCAGGATCACCAGGCCCGCGCCCTCCAGCCGGGCGACCAGGTCGGCGATGCCCTGGTCGTCGCGCACCCGCAGCCGGAACGCGCCGGCTGTCCGGTGGCCGGCCTGCGGGCCGGCGCAGAATGCCAGCGTGGCGGGCCTCAGGTTGCCCTGGAGGACCACCTGGTACGACGGGCCGTGGTGCTCACGTGGTGTCATCGTCTTCGCTCCGTTGGTCGAGATCCGTCCACTCCGTCGACGGTGGCGCCGGGTCGAGCACGCGCCGTACCTCGATGACCTCGATGCCCAGGGACCGGAGCCTCGCGAGCAGGCCGTAGAGCGCCGCCTGGCTCGGGATGCTGTAGACGATGGTGTTCACCTGGTCGATCGCGACCGTCACCGCGCGCATGTCTCGGAGATCCTGTTCGGGGACTGCGTCGGCCACACGGACCTCGTACGTCGCCTCGCCCATCGAAACCACTCCGTTCGCCACCTGTGCGTTCGACGCTCGCAAAGGTCCGATGCCGCGGCGTCACCCCTGTGGGGTGAACTGCCCGGGGCGACGCGAGCTCCCGGGCGGGCGCGTGCCGCCACACCGGTGACCGGCCGGTGTTACGAAGATGCGGCGATCGGACGCAAAACGCTGGTTTTATGGGCGTATTGGTGGTTTCGTCGAGAACGTAAGACCCCTCAGGCAGTCCCTCCCACCGTTCGGCGCGCCAGCACGTCACCGGGAGGGATCATGCCTAGTGAGCAGTTTGCGAGGACGGGCGGCAGTCGCCGTGCGTCGCCCGGCGCGCCGTTCGCGGGTCGTCTCGGATCCGCGATCGAAGCCCCGGCGATCATGCCCGGGATGGTGCCGCGGCAGCGACTCGTCGACCGGCTGGACCTCGCCGTCCAGCGCCCGCTGACCCTGATCAGCGCACCGGCCGGTTTCGGCAAGACGATCCTGGTCGAGTCGTGGGCGGAGCTCTATCGGGGCCCGGCCCTGATCCGGCGGGTCACGCTGCCCGCCGACGGTGAACCTGCCGACGTTCTGAACTCCGTCCACCAGTTGTTGCGTCGCGACGACCGGCAGGTGCTGGTGCTCGTCGTGGACTGCGGGGACCTGATGATCACCCCGGAGTACGGCAAGAGCCTCGACCGCCTCGTTCGCGGCTACGCCGGACGCTTCCGGGTGGTTCTGCTGACCCGGTACGACCCGCCCATCCCGCTGTACCAGTACCGGTTGGCCGACGCGATCGCCGAGATCCAGGCGACCGACCTGGCGTTCACGCTCGACGAGACCAGGGCGCTGATGCGCGAGTTCAGCCTGGACCTGACCGAGGAGCAGGTCGCCGACCTGCACACCCGGACCGACGGCTGGCCCGTCGGCCTCATGTTCGCGGCCATGAACCTGGCCGGAAAGTCCGACCCCGAGCGGGTGATCAGCGAGTTCCGCGGCGACACCGGCAACGTCGCGGCCTACCTGATGTCCGAGGTGCTCGACTCGCAACCGGCCGAGCTGCGGCAGTTCCTGCTCCGGACCAGCCTCGTCGACGTGATCCGGCCCGGGCTGGCCGAGGCGCTGACGGGGTCCCGTTGCGACCTTCGCTCGCTGCAGTTCCTCGCGCGCGGCAACTCGTTCATCCAGCCCGTGCCGCGGACTGCCGACGGGTACAGCTACCAGGCGCTGTTCCGCGAGTTCCTGCGCGCCGAGATGCTGTACGAGCAGCCGGCGGCTGTCCCCGCGCTGCACCGCGCCGCGGCGGCCTGGTTCGCCCAGCACGGTCAGCCGCTGGACGCGATCCACCATGCCGTCACGGCCGGCGATTGGGCCCAGGCGGCCCACTACCTGGTGGCGGATCCCGACTCTGCCGCGCTCCTGATCGGGCGTCGCCGCCGGCACGCGACAGCATTGCTCGCGGGCTTTCCCGATGATCTGGAGGGGCCCGAGGCGGCGGTCGTCAGGGCCATCCTGGGCCTCGCCGAGTTCGATGTCGGCCGTTGCGTGCGGGAGCTGGACCGGGCGCGGAACTCCCTGGACGGTGATGGGTCCATCCGCAGCCAGGCGACCGAGCTGGTCATCAGCCTGCTGCAGGCGGTGTGTGCGAGCCTCGGAGCTGCTACCGATGCCGACCTGGGCGTCGTCCTGGCCGCTGAAGGCAGGCTCCAGGCGGCGTCGAGGCCGGCGGTCTTCCACTCGGAGGCGAGGCTGTTGATCCTCGGATGCAAGGGCCGGATCCTGCTCCAGCGCGGCGACTTCCCGGCGGCTGTCGAGGCCTTCGACGACGGCATCGCGCTCGCCGAGCACACCGGCGCGCTCGAAGCCCTGACCGAGTTCCTCGGTATGGCCGCCCTGGCTGAGGCGATCCGGGGACGCCTGCGACGGACCGGCGAGATCGTCGCGCAGGCGACCGCGCTCGCCGAGGCCGGGACCTCGCCCGACCTGCCGCAGGCCACCCTCGTGGCGGAGGCCTGGATGCACACTGACCAGGGCGATCTGGCCGAGGCCGAAGAGCTGGTACAGCGGGCCGAGGAGGCCGCCGACCCGACCCACGACGCCCGGGTCGTCACCGCGGCGTTCGCGCTGGTGCGGGCCAGGCTGCTGCGAGCCAGCGGCGACGTCGAGCTGGCCACCGCGGAGCTGCGGGCCGCCAGCGCCGACTTCGGTCTGCACGGCGGCTGGCTGGACCAGGCCCTGATCATCGACGCGGCGAAGCTCCTGGTGACGCAACACCAGCTGGGGGAGGCCGTCGGGATGATCGAGCGGTCCCCGGGTCGCGAGCAGGCCGGATCCCTCCTGGTGCTGCAGCGCGCGGCGGTCGACGCCGGCGAGCGCACACCGCCCCAGCCGCCGGTGGCCGTCGATCGTGCCGCACCCCTCCAGACCCAGGTGGACGGCTGGCTGGGCCAGGCGGCCGAGTCGATCCGTGCCGGGAACACGGCACGCGGCGGGCTCTGCCTGGAACGCGCCCTCAGGCTGGCCGCTCCGGAGCTGTTGCGCCGGCCCTTCGTGGAGGCGCCGCCGGTCCTGCGGAAGCTGCTGCAGCCGACCGGTGACGCGATGCGGCACCACGCGTGGCTGCGTGCACCGTCGCGTCGCGAGCGAGACCGAGTCGTCGATCGCCGCGGGACGTCCCGGAACGACCTGGTCATCACCACGGCACTCACGAGCAAGGAACAGGAAGTCCTCGAGCACCTCGCCGAGCTGCTGACCACGGAGGAGATCGCCGACACCATGTTCGTGTCCGTGAACACGGTTCGGAGCCACGTCCGGAGCATCCTCCGCAAGCTGGGCGCGTCGCGCCGCAATGAAGCCGTCCGACGAGCATGGGAGATGGGGCTGCTGCCTACCCGGCCGGATGCCTAGGCACTGTCTGGCCCTGTCTGGCCCGTCAGGTCAGAACTCGGCCGACCTGCGCAGCCGGTGTGGGCGGCCGTCCGGGTCGTAGATCAGGCGGTACAGCGGCTCCGCCCAGAGCGCTTGGAACCTGCTCAGCGGCTCGGTCCGGTGCGCGCGGACCTGTCCGGCGGGCCGCGCGCCCTGACAGCCCCCGGCGTACCAGGCGTCCAGCGCCGCGGCGGTGCTCGTCCACAGGTCCAGGGCGGTCGGCGGGTCGAGAGCGGCGAGGCTCTCGCGCGTCCGGCCGAGGTGCTCCGACCACACCTCCAGCCGCAGGTCACGCGCCAGCCGCCGCGCGTCGGTGCCGGTCGTGTCGACGACGGCGCAGGTGAGTTCGCTGTCGCAGGTCCAGGAGCGGCGGTTGAAGTTGTCCGACCCGCAGGTGAACCACGTGTCGTCGACGATGCAAATCTTCGCGTGGACGTAGATCGGAGTGCCCTCCTCGTTCTCCAGGTCGAAGACCCCGACCCGTCCGGGCGCGGCCCGCTGCAGCAGGCGCACGGCACGCAACTGGCCGAACCGGGACGGCGGTCCGCTGAGGGCGCCGTCGGCATCGGGGTATCTCGGCACGACGACGATCACGCGGAGCGCCGGTGACCGCTCCAGGGCGTCGTGGATTCCCTGCGCGACGAGCTCGGACCACAGGTACTGGTCCTCCACGTAGATCAGGTTGCGAGCAAGGCCGAACGCCTTCTCGTACGCGCGAGCGACGCTGCGTTCGCCCTCGGGCGCGAACGGATAGCCGGGACGCTTGTGACCGTACGTCCGCAGCACCTGGACGGCGTGCGGGCCGGCCGGCGGGGGATCCGGGAACGACTCCGGCAGCGGCTTCGGATGCCGCGGCATCCGGGCGAGCCGCTGCACGATCATCCGGTACGGCGTCCGCCGGTCGAGCGGATGGCCGTCGTCCCAGCGCTCGCAGAAGGTGCGCAGCAGATCGCCGACGACCGGACCGCGGATCTCCAGCGCCGCGTCGTGCCAGGGCGTGCGATCGCCGTACCTGTGGTTCATCGGCGCGGGCTGCGGATCGCCCAGGTGGTCGTGGTCGTCACGGCGCTGATGACACAGGTCGATCCCGCCGACGAACGCGAGATCGCGTTCCGGGTGGCCGGCGTGCCGGACGACGAACAGCTTCTGGTGGTGCGACCCCAGCCAGCGGACCCGCTGGTCGAGGAGGACCTCGGCGCCGACCTGGTTGAGTCTGGTCCCCAGCTTCCGGTTCTCCCGGGCGCTGAACCGCAGATGATCCGAGTGCGACCGCCACAACAGCCCTCGGACCTCGACACCCGACCCGGCCAGGTCGGTCAGCACGGCGCCGATGGTCGGGCCGTCGGGCAGCAGCTTCTCGTCCGCGTCGCCCCGCCAGTCGGTGAAGTACACCCGGTCACCGGCCCGCAGCGCGCACAGTTCCTCATACAGCCTGCGGAAGTAGGTCGCGCCGTGGATCAGCGGCCGGACCAGGTTGCCCTCGACCCAGGACCCGTCCACGTCGCCCATCCGGTCGATGTCCGTACCGGGGTTGCCGCGCTCGTCCGGACGGAGGAACCACGTCCCGGCGGTCTGGTCGGTCATCGTTCATCCTCGCTGCGCCGGATGCCGACGAGGCAGTCCGGCCGGTCACCTACGCGTCCGCGCGGGAGCGCGTCAGCGCCCAGATCACCCACACGTCCAGACCGATCAGCAGCAGCGCCCAGAACGGCTGGTACGGAATGAAGAAGAAGTTGTTCAGCGCACTCAGCATGACCAGGAAGAGCGCGACCCACTCCGCCCAGCCGGCCCGGCGGAACAGACCGACGGCGGTGGCGACCATGGCCAGCCCGAAGATCAGGTAGATCCATCCCCAGGCCGTCAGGTCCAGGTCGAAGGCGTAGCCCCGGACCTGGACGAAGTACTCGTCGTTCAAGATCGCGGACAGGCCGGTGATCACGTGGAACGCGCCGATCACCACGATGACCACGGCGGCGAAGACGACGGCGCCCTTCGCCCAGCCCGACTCCGGCGGTGACGCGATGGTGCGGTTCTCGGTCATCTGCGTTCACATCCTCCTGCTCGACCCCCGACGGACATCGGGAACGCGTCGACAGTAGGTCCGCCCCGACCGCCGCGCGTCACCCGTGGCGGACGACGTGCGCGCTCAGTGCGACAGGGCGGCCTTCAGCAGGACGATCACCAGGCCGAGCAGGAGGTTGACCACCCCCGCCGCGATCAGACGGGCCCAGGTGGCGCCTCCTCTGGCGGCGACGTACAGCGCCCATCCCAGCTGGGATCCCACCGCGACCGCGAGCGCCAGCCAGGCGGCTTCGGAGTCCGTCAGACCGACGATGGCCCCGATGCCCGCCGCCGCCGCGGGCGGTACGGCGGCCTGCACGAGCGGCCACTCCCGCCGCGCGGCCGCGCGGATCCTGCGCAGTGGGGGGATGGCCTGGGTCGAGTGCTCCGCGGCCAGTTGCGCATAGACATGGGCCAGCCAGAACACCACGCCGGTGGCGAGTAGGAGGACGATCAGCTGTCCCGGATGCGGCGGCTGCTGGCCAGGACCTGTCCCGGCCACGACCGACGCCGCGAGCAACGATCCGTAGACCGCCCCGGCAGCGTCGGGCGGTTCCTGCCGGCTCGCACCGGCGGCGTCGACCATCGACTCGTCGCCCATCCCGCCTCCTCCGCAGGGCCGCAGAACCGTGCCGGGAATCGAGGGAAGTCTCCGGCAGGGACCTCGGCGGACTCCTCACCCTGCCCGGATGACAGGTCCGCTTCCGCGGGGAGGTTCATCCGGTGAGGGTGATGCTGGTCAGGACGATCTGGGCGATGTTCGGAGCCCGGGGGAGTCGGCGAGAGGGGGTTGCGACGATGACCGCAGGCTCCAGCGAGTCCGCCGCCGACCGGACTCCGGCGGTTGATCCGGGTGTGGAGCCGGCCGCGCAGCCGACCACTCCCAGCTGGGCGCTTCCGCGCGGGGTCGTCGTCCTGGCCGGGACCGCGGGCGCCGTACTGACGGCCGTCGGCCTGCGGGGTTTCTCGCACATCATCGGTCCCACCTTCCTCGCGCTCGTCCTGACGATCGCCGTGAGCCCGCTGCGCCGGCTGCTCGTCCGGCACGGGGTCAAGCGCTGGCTGTCCGCGCTGGTCGGCCTCGTGGTCGTGAACGCGATCCTGCTCGGAGTGGCCGCCGCGCTGGCCTTCTCGGTCGCCAAGCTGGCGAGCCTGCTGCCGACCTACGAGGACAAGTTCACCGAGATCGTCGACGACGTCCGCAGCTGGCTCGCGGACCGCGGCGTGGGCGCCGACCAGGTCCAGGCCGCCCTGCAGAAGATCGACCTGCGGCAGTTCTTCGACGTCCTGCAGGGCTGGCTGTCCAGCCTGCTCGGGGTCGTCTCGGGTCTGGGGTTCGTCATCGTCGTGCTGTTCTTCATGGCCATCGACGCGGCCCCGTTCGCGGATCGGATGCGGGAGGCGGCCCAGAGCCGGCCGGACGTCATGGGCGCCTTGGGCGGCTTCGCCCGCGACACGACGCGCTACCTGGTCGTCGCCACCGTCTTCGGTCTGATCGTGGCCGTCTTCGACGTCGGGATCCTTTACCTGCTGGACATCCCGCTGCCCTGGCTGTGGGGCCTGCTCGCGTTCATCACCAACTACATCCCGAACGTCGGCTTCTTCATCGGAGTGCTGCCGCCCGCGCTGCTGGGCCTGCTCGGGCAGGGCTGGGCGACGCTCGTGTGGGTGATCGTGGGGTACAGCGTCGTCAACTTCATCATCCAGTCGATCATCCAGCCGAAGGTCGTCGGCGACGCGGTCGGCCTGTCCACGACACTGACCTTCCTGTCACTGATCTTCTGGGCCTGGATCCTCGGCCCGGTTGGCGCCGTCCTCGCCATCCCGCTGTCGCTGCTGGTCAAGGCCCTGCTCCTGGACGCCGACCCGTCCACCCAGTGGCTCAGCGGCTTGATCTCCGGCGGTCAGCGTCAGGACGAAGGCCCGGCGCCCGGGCCGGGATCTGAGCCGGCACCCGAGCCGGCAACCGAGCCGACAACTGAGTCGGCAGAACTGCCCGCGGGCGAGGTCGCCGCGGAACAACCCGGATGAGGAGATCAGCATGCCGCGTTCGGTGTCGTACGAGTTCGACGAGATCCTGCCGACCTGTCAGGGTCTGCCCGGCAGTCTCGCACCCGGCTCGCCCACCGCGGATCCGGCCGACGGCACCGTGCTGATCGGACCCGCGCGGAGCTTGCACTACCTGCTCGACACCCCGCTCCGCGATGTCGTCGGGCTCAGCTGCCGGCTGCGGATCAAGTACCCCGCGCCGACGGTCAGCTCGTCGCTGCGGATCCTCCAGCTCGGGGACGCGTTCGACCTGGGACTCGAACCGCTGACGACCTACCGCGCCCTCGTCCGCGTCCGGCTGCACCAGGTCCGGCACGACCTGGGCCAGCTGGCGAATCCCGGCACGCGCTTCGCGGAGCTGCGGCTCGACTGGCACACCAGCGGCAAGACCTTCCTGCGCGTGGACGGCCGGCTGGTCGGCTATCACGACACGCTCGGTCGGGGTCGCCGGCTCACCATCGAGGACGTCACCTTCGGCGCGGTCGCCGTGCTCCCGGAAGCGCCCGCACAGCACTACCAGTTGCGCGAGTTCTCGGTGAGCGCGCTCCTCGCCCGGCCGCGCTGGCCGCACCGGTCCAGGACGGTGGTGCACCGGCCGTGACGGCCGGAGAGCCGGTTCAGGATTCTTCCTGGCGTGCCCGGGTCAATGCCCAGATCACCCATGCGCTGAGCGCGATGACCACCAGCGACCACACCGGCTGGAAGGGAATGAAGAAGAAGTAGTCGATCGCGATCAGCCCGGCCAGGACGATCGCGACCATGCCTGCCCAGGACTTGTTGGCGAACAAGCCGACGCCGACGGCGACGAACGCCAGCCCCAGGACCAGGTGGATCCAGCCCCAGGCGACGGTGTCGAGGTCGAACGCGTACCGCCGGCTGACGACCAGGTAGTCGTCATCGAGGATCGCGGCGAGTCCGGCGACCACCGAGAACGAACCGACCACGACCATCACGGAAGCGGCGAACGCGAGCCCGCCCACCGCCGCGCTCGGAACGGACTGTCGCGAGTCCATGTCGCCGTACGTCATCGCGTCCCTCTTTCCGTCTCACGTCCTCACCGCCCGACGATGGCCGCCGTCCCGCTGGCACCGCATCGTCCGGCCGGGATGAGGCGCGGGCCGCGGCGACCCTGGCATTCTCACGACGGAGGCGCGGCCATGACAGAAGCCATGTTCGGGGTGCTCGCGCTCCTCGTCCTGGCCTGGGTGGTCACCTCGGACCTCCTGGCCAGGGCGAACATCACCGGTCCGCTGTTCTTCACCGTCGCCGGATTCCTGATCGGAAGCCACGACTGGAAACACCTCACGGTGCAGGTCGATGCGCCGTCGGTCCATCTCGTCGCCGAGGTCACGCTCGCCTTGCTGCTGTTCGCCGACGCGGCGCGGGTCGACTTCTCCCAGCTGAGGCAGGACATCTACCTGCCCGGGCGCCTTCTCGGCATCGGTCTACCGCTCTCGGTCGTCCTGGGCTCGCTCCTGGCGGCTTGGCTGTTCGACGACTTCACCTGGGCCGTCGCAGGCTTCGTCGGCGCCACGCTGGCTCCCACCGATGCCGCGCTGAGCGCACAAGTCATCAACGACCGGCGGATACCGATGCGCCTGCGCCGTGCGCTGAACGTGGAGAGCGGACTGAACGACGGCATCGTCACCCCTGTCGTCACGTTCACGCTCGCTGTTGCCGCCGGGCAACTGGGACCCGGCGAGAAGGAAGGGTTCCTCGGTGACGGTGGTGCGCTGCTCGAGTTGGCGGTCGGCCTGGTTGTCGGTCTGGTGATCGGCCGGGGGAGCGCCAAGCTCCTGGCCTTCGGTTTCCGGCGGCGCTGGACCAGTACCGAAGCCCGCGGACTCGGCACACTCGCGGCCGCGCTCGGCAGTTTCGCCGTTGCGCTGACGTTGAGCGGCAACGGATTCATCGCGGCGTTCGTGGCCGGTCTCGCCTTCCGGGCGGGCCTGGACGGGGCGTTGCTGGACAGCGACGGCACCGACGGCACCGCCGCCGATGACGTCGTCGAGCTGCCCGAGCTGCTCGGTGAGATCCTGGCGTTCGTCGTCTGGTTCCTGTTCGGTGCCGCGCTGGTTCCGATCGCGATCGACAACTTCGACCTGCCGCTGCTCGCGTACGCCGTCCTCAGCCTGACCGTTGTGCGCATCGTTCCGGTCGCTGCGTCCCTGGTCGGCAAGGGACTGGACGGCCGTACGGTTCTGTTCCTCGGCTGGTTCGGGCCCCGCGGCCTGGCGTCGGTCGTGTTCGCCTTGCTCGCGATCGAGGAGCTGGGGACGACCGGGCCGGTGCAACCCGCGATCGCGGCCGTGGCCCTCACCGTGCTGATGAGCGTCGTACTGCACGGCGTCTCGGCCGGCCCGTTGGGCGGGTGGTACGTCCGGCACGAGCAAGCGCACGTCGACTCGGGCCCGGGCCCGGGCCCGCGGTCCCGACGGGCCGCCCATCGTCAGCTGGGCAGGCGTCTACGACCGTGACCGGCGACGCAGCGCGATCCGGGCGGCCAATCGCCCGAACACCGCTCCGACGGTCACGCCGACCAGAACGTCGCTCGGGTAGTGCACGCCGGTGTACACCCGCGAGAAGGCAACGACCGACGCCGCGGCCAGCAGGGGCCGCCGGAGTCTGGGCAGAACCCCGCCGACGGCGACGCCGAAGGCCGCCGCCGACGCGGAGTGTCCGGACGGGAACGACCCGGAGGACGGCATCGGAACCCATCGCTCGACCGGGACACCGTGGCCGCCGCGGTCGGGACGCGTGCGCTCACTCGCCATCCGCTTCATCGGCTGGTTCACCAGCAGGGACGCGGCCCCGACCGCGCTCAGGCCCGTCACCGCCGCCCGCCGTCCCCGCGGACCGCCGAACAGGGCGAGCGCACCGGCCGTCAGGAACCACGGCTTGGAGAAGTTCGCGAAATCGGACACCCGCCGCAGCGGCTCGTCCAGAACCGGTACGGACAGTCGCGCCACCGACCCGAACAGCGCGTGGTCGTAGGCCTCGAGACGCCGCAGCAAGCGTGAGAGCCGACCGCCCTCGTCAGGGCCCCTGGCCGGTGTCATCCTGCGGGTTTCCGGTCCCGGCCGAGCGCGATGCGCACCAGCTTGGCCACGCCGTCGCGCAGACCCTCGGGAGCTCTCGCCGACGGTGACGATCCGGGGTGCTGATGGGCGATCCGTACCTGGAGGACTCCTGGCCGGATCCGGAACTGCAGCGGTGCGTCGAGGACGAGGGCCTCCCCGTCGATACCCGCCGGGAGGGGGCGATCGGCCTCGACCTCGAAGGTCGGCGCAGACCACTCGCGCCACGGGCGCTGGACACGCCGGTGGCCGGCCTCCGGAGGCGCCCCGAGCACGGTGATTCCGAGCAGACCGTCGTCGATGCGCGGCCTCGTGCCGGAGCCGACGGCACGACCGAGGCGGTAGCGGTTGTTGGAGACGAGCACAGCCATACCGCCCCGGTGTCCGTCCCCACCGGGACCGGTCCAGCGCATGTCGAGCTCGCTGCCGCCGGCGCCGAGCGCATCCGGCACGGTGTCGAGCAGCGTCCGGAGCTTGGCCTCCCGGTACCCGCTGCGCTGGACGGCTTCGGCGTACAGGCCGAGCGACACGTTGTTGACGAACACCCTGCCGTTGACCTCGGCGAGATCGACCCACCGTTGACCGCCGTCGACGAACGCGTCCAGGGCGCCGACGACGTCGTCTCGGTCGACTCCGAGGTCGAGGGCGAAGTGGTTGCGGGTGCCGGCGGGCACGCAGGCGTACGGCAACGAGTGCTCGGCGGCGATCGCCGCGACGATCGCCTGCGAGCCGTCGCCGCCGGCCATCGCGAGCCCGTCGGCCCCCCGTGCCACCGCATCGCGGACCAGGGTCTCGAGGTCCTCCCCGGGCTTGAGCTCGATCGGCTCGATGCCGCGGCGGCGCGCTTCCTCGGCGAGCGCGAACCGCTCCGCCTTGCCGCCGCCGGAGCGCGGGTTGTAGAACAGCACCGCCCGCTGCGGAGCGGCAGCCCGCGGCAGCTCCGCGCGGGCGAGGAAGGCGGCGCGGGTCGCGGCCAGTGTCAGCAGGACCCCGGCCAGGACGAGCAGGTCGACGCCGAACTTGCCGCCCAGCGCGATGAGGAGGATCGCACCGGCGGCCGCGATCCCGGCGATGTACAGCCCGGCCACGCGGGCGACGCCGCGCCGCAGCGCGCCGTACCAGGCGGCTACGAGCGCGATCACCAGGCAGGCTATGACGGCAAGGCCCCGTGGGAACTCCTTGACCGCGACAATCACACCGAGGACGGCAGTCGCCGTCCCGGCCAACAGCGCCACCACCGCCGCCACCCGTCGCCTCATGGTGACCACGTCACACCCACCGAGCCGCGGAGGCATCCCACACCCAGGATGAATCGGTCCCGGGAACGGCCGCCGGGCCCGCTCGTCCATCAGGGGTGATGCGACGGCGCGGGTTGTGCTGAATCGTCGGCGCCGTACGCGGATCGCAGGGCCGCGTGTCCGGCTCGTCCGGCGAGCCGCACCGGCGACGAGGAGAGGGGCGGCCGGCCATGCCCACGAAGGTGCATCATCTGACGTTGCAGGAGCGGCAGGCCCAGGGACTCGAGGCTCGCACGCAGGTCCCGCCGGACAGCCACGCAGGCTGGCGGCCGGCCGCGGACCGGCCCGACCCGGTCTCGCTCATCGAGGAACAGAACCTCCGCCGGGACGCGGACCTGGTCCCGGTCCGGCACGGCCGGATGATGGCGTCGCCGTTCACGTTCTACCGCGGCGCCGCCAAGATCATGGCGGTCGACCTGGCCGCGACACCGACGTCCGGTCTCCAGGTCCAGTTGTGCGGTGACGCCCATCTGTCGAACTTCGGCGTCTTCGCCTCGCCCGAGCGCAACCTGGTGTTCGACATCAACGACTTCGACGAGACGCTGCCGGGGCCGTTCGAGTACGACGTCGAACGGCTGGCCGCGAGCTTCATGGTGGCGGCGCAGAACAACGGCTGCTCGACGCCGGACGCGCAGGCGATCACGAAAGGCTGTGTCACCTCCTACCGGGAGGCGATGGCCCATTTCGCCGGAATGCGAACTCTCGACGTCTGGTACGCGCACCTGGCCGAGGACCAGATCAAGGAGTCGGTGGACGCCTTCTTCGCGGCCAGCGGCCGGGCCAAAGGGTCCGGCAAAGATGGCAAGAAGGGCAAGCAGAAGAAGACCGGTGAGGACGAGGGCATCACCGGGATGACGCAGAAGCAGGTGAAGGAGGCCCAGAAGCGCTTCCAGAAGAACGCGCTGAAGGCACATTCCCGCAACAGCGACCAGGCCCTGTCCAAGCTCAGCGAGGAGGTCGACGGCCGCTACCGGATCGTCAGCGCCCCGCCGGTGATCGTCCCCGCCCGCGAGCTGCACGTGGTGTACGGCCGGGAACCCGCCGACTTCGAGGAGGTCGTGATCAGTCTGTTCACCGGCTACCGCGCCAGCCTCCGCCCCGAGCTGCGGCGCCTTCTGGAGCGCTTCGAGGTCATCGACTGGGCCCGCAAGGTCGTCGGTGTCGGCAGCGTCGGAACCCGGGCGTTCATCGTCCTGCTGCAGGGCCGCGACCGCGACGATCCGCTGTTCCTGCAGGTCAAGGAGGCCACCCAGTCGGTGCTCGAAGGACCGTTGCCGAAGAGCGAATTCGCGCAGTCGGGCGAGCGGGTCGTGCACGGGCAACGCCTGATGCAGGCCAGCAGCGACATCTTCCTGGGCTGGTCCGAAGGAGTGGAGCCCGGCCGGTACTACTACTGGCGCCAGTTGCGTGACATGAAGGGCTCGGCGCTCGTGGAGATGCTGAAGCCCGCGGAACTCGCCTTCTACGGCCGCACGTGCGGATGGACACTGGCCCGCGCGCACGCACGGTCGGGCGACCCGGTCGCCATCTCCGCCTACCTCGGCGAGGACGACAGCTTCGACAACGCGATCACCGACTTCTCCGAACGGTACGCGACCCAGAACGACCAGGACTTCGCGGACTTCGCCAAGGCCATCAGCTCGAACCGGATCGACGCGCTGCAACAGGTTTGAGGCCGGCCCCGTCGGTCCGAGGAGAGGACAGCACCGTGGGTGAGATCGGTATGGCAGTACCCTCAGCGACCGGGGGCGAGACGGCGCCGTACGCGCTGCCGCCGGACGCGGTGGTCGCGGCGGCCGGATCCGACACCGGGTCGGGGCTTTCCGCGGCCGAGGCGGCCCGACGGCTCTCGTCGTACGGCCCCAACGAGATCCCGGCCGAGAAGCCGCCCTCGGTCTGGGCCGTCGCGGGCCAGCAGTTGCGCGACCCGATGAACATCATGCTGATCGGAGTCGTGGTCGTCAGCCTGCTGATCGGCGAGCTGTCGACCGGCATCATCGTCGCCCTGCTGATCCTGCTGAACGTCGGTCTCGGCACCCGCCAGGAGTTGACGGCGCGGGCGAGCGTGAATGCCCTCGCCACCTTGCAGGTCCCGCAGGCGCGGGTGGTCCGCGACGGCGAGCCGGCGATGATCGCCGCCGCCGAGGTGGTCCCGGGCGACATCGTGCAAGTCGAGGCCGGTGACATCGTGCCCGCGGACGGACGCATCGTGCAGTCGGCGACGCTGGAGGCGCAGGAGGCTGCGCTGACCGGTGAGAGCGCGCCGATCGCCAAGGACGCCCACGCTCTGGACAGCTCCGACGTCGGCCTGGGTGACCAGACCGACATGCTGTTCCAGGGGACGTCGGTCACCCGGGGCACCGGCTCGGTGGTGGTCACCGCCACCGGCCTGCAGACGCAGATGGGCCGGATCGCGACGATGCTCACGTCCGTGACGCGGACGCGGTCACCGCTGCAGCGGGAGCTGGACTCCCTGACGAAGGTGCTCGGAATCATCGCCTGGGGAGCGGTCGCGATCATCGTGGTGGTCGGCCTGATCCGCGGGATACCGGGCAAGGACCTGCTGCTGCTCGGGACCGCGATGGCGATCTCGGCGATCCCGACCGGCATGCCGGCGTTCGTCTCCGGCCTGCTCTCGCTCGGCGCCCGGCAGCTGGCCGACGCGAAAGCCGTGGTGAAGAACCTGACCGACGTCGAGACCCTCGGTGCGACGAACGCGATCAACACCGACAAGACCGGGACCCTGACGCTGAACCAGATGATGGTCTCGACGTTGTACGCCGGCGGTTCCTGGTTCACCGTCGACGGCCAGGGCTACCGGATGAGCGGCGCGATCCGCTCGGTGGCCGGCGTTCCCGTCCCCGACTTCACCCGGCTCGGTCTCGGGCTGGCCCTCGACAGCGACGCGGTCGTCGGCGACGACGGTTCGGTGATCGGCGACCCGACCGAGGCGGCGCTGGTCGTCCTGGCCGCCAAGCTCGGTGTCGACGCGGAGGAGACCCGGCGTCGGTACCCGCGGCTGGCCGAGGTCCCGTTCGACTCCGAGTACAAGTTCATGGCGACGTTCCACCGGGTGACCGTCGACGGCGCCGAGCACGTCATCGAGCTGGTCAAGGGCGCGCCGGACGTCGTGGTGGCCCGCTGCAGCCAGGTCGGCGGACCGCTCAGCGGCTCGCAGATCCCGATCGCCGACGGGCGGCCTGGCATCGACGAGGCCAACCTGCGGATGGGGCGGCAGGGCCTGCGGGTGCTCGCGTTCGCGGCCCGCCTGGTCGGCGACGACGAGCTGGCGACGATGACCGCGGATCCGATGGCGCTGACCACCGGGCTGTCGTTCGTCGGGATGGCCGGCATCATCGACCCGCTGCGGGTGGAGGCGAAGAGCGCGGTCCGTACGGCGCTCGCGGCCGGCATCGACGTCCGGATGATCACCGGCGATCACGCGGTCACCGCCCAGGCGATCGGCGAGCAGCTGGGTCTGGGGCCGGGCGCGATCAGCGGCCAGGAACTGGCGGCGCTGGCCGACGAGCAGCTGAAGCAGCGACTGCCCGAGCTGCACGTGTTCGGGCGGGTCACCCCGCAGGACAAGCTGCGCCTGGCCCGGGCCATGCAGGAGCAGGGCATGATCGTCGCGATGACCGGGGACGCGGTCAACGACGCGGCCGCGCTCAAGCAGGCCGACATCGGGGTGGCGATGGGCAGCGGCAGCGAGGTCACCAAACAGGCCGCGCGGATGGTGCTCACCGACGACAACTTCGGGACCCTCGTGCACGCGGTCGAGATCGGCCGGCGCGTCTACGACAAGGTCGTCTCGTACGTCCGGTACCAGATGACGCAACTGCTGTCGCTCGTGCTGCTCTTCCTCGCCGCGACCGCGTTCGACATCAACGACGGTGTGGCGATGACTCCGTCGATGGTGCTGTTCCTGCTGTTCTTCGCCACCGCCGTCGGTGTCGTGGTGATCGCGATCGATCCCGGTGATCCCGAGGTCATGCACCGTCCGCCGCGCGACGCCGCCGTACCGATCACCAACCGGAACGCGGTGATCAGGTGGGTCGGCTACGCGTTCGTGCTCTTCCTGGCCGCCTTGGCGCCGCTGGTCGCGGGGCCGGACGATCCGAGTACGACGCAGGGCACGGTGTCGATGACGATGACCTTCGTGGTGATGGGCGTGGGGACCGCGTTCAACTCGGTGGTCAACCGGCGCGCCCCGGCCAGCGGTCTGACCCCGCCGATCGTGAAGGCGGCGGCGATCGCGGTGATCCCCATCGTGCTGTTGTTCCTGGCCAGCGAACTGCCGACGTTGCAGTCCGGTCTGCTGACCGTCGAGCTCAGCCCGCGCCAGTGGCTCACCTGTTTCGGCCTGGCCGCCCTGCTCCCGATCGCCGTCGAGGCGGACAAGCTGGTCACCCGGCGCAAGCGACGGACGCCGGTGCTGCTCCGCCCGGAGGATGCCGTCGCGCCGGCTCGCGTCCGGCAACCGGCCGGCTGAAGGTAGGGGGAGACCATGACATCTCGCGAACAGCGGATCGCCGACTTCATCGCGCCGTTCCGCGTCGAACCGGGCCAGAAGGTGCGGCTGGGCAGGGATTTCGCGCCGGACTTCAAGGGAACGATCGGTTCGAAGAAGCGCGGCCGCAAACTGCTGGTCCAGGGCACCGAACTGCTGTCCGAGTACCAGTCCCGGCTGTACGCCGACAACACCCACGGTGTGCTGGTGGTCCTGCAGGCGCTCGACGCCGCCGGGAAGGACGGCACGATCCGGCACGTCATGACCGGGGTCAACCCCCAGGGGGTGGCGGTGCACAGCTTCAAGGTCCCCTCGAGCGAGGAGCTGGACCACGACTACCTGTGGCGCTACGGGGTGCGCCTGCCGGCCCGCGGGCAGATCGGGATCTTCAACCGGTCGCACTACGAGGAGGTACTCGTCGTCCGCGTGCACCAGGAGCTCCTCGACCGGCAGAAGCTCCCGCGCGGCACCCGGAAAGGCGTGTGGAAGCGCCGCTACCACGAGATCAACGAGTGGGAGCGGATGCTCAGCGCCAATGGCATCAAGATCGTGAAGCTCTTCCTGAACCTGTCCCACGAGGAGCAGCGGATCCGCTTCCTGCGCCGGATCGACCTGCGCGACCACAACTGGAAGTTCTCCGCGGCCGACGTCCGCGAGCGCGAGTACTGGGACTCCTACCAGCGGGCGTTCTCGCGGATGCTGTCCAGGACGAGCACCGAGTGGGCGCCCTGGTACGTGATCCCCGCCGACCGCAAGTGGTACGCGCGGATCGCCGCGGCCGCCGTGATCGCCAACACGCTGATCGAGATCGATCCCCGCTATCCGAAGGTCGGCAAGGACGCCCGGGCGGCGCTGGAGGAGATCAAGACCGCCCTGGAGAAGCAGGCGCCCGAGGGCGCGGCGCCCGATCCGTTCGCGGGCGAGTAGGGCGAGCAGGGCGACGACCATGGCCGAAGGCACCGCTCGACCCGATGCGAAACCGGCCCGGTGGCGCGAGTACGTGCCCGGCCTGGACGTGGCCGCGTCGTACCGGCGCGCGTGGCTTCCGAAGGATGTCGTCGCCGGCCTCGTCTTGTCGGCCCTCCTGGTGCCGCAGGGGATGGCGTACGCCGAGCTGGCCGGACTGCCGCCGGTGACCGGTCTCTACACCTCGATCCTGTGCCTGCTCGGGTACGCGGTGTTCGGGCCCTCCAGGGTGCTGGTGCTCGGCCCGGACTCGTCCCTCGGACCGATGATCGCGGCTACGCTCGCGCCGCTGCTGCTGGCCGGCGGGGACCCGGGTCGTGCGGTCGCCCTCGCCTCCATGCTGGCCGTGATGGTCGGCGTGGTGATGACAGTGGCCGGCGTGGCCCGGCTCGGGTTCGTGGCGGACCTGCTGTCCAAGCCGACCCAGATCGGTTACCTGAACGGGCTCGCCCTGACCATCATCGTCGGCCAGCTCGACAAGCTCTTCGGTTTCTCGGTCGACGCCGACGGGCTGATCGCCGAGACGCGCGACTTCTTCTCGGGGCTTGCCAACGGCGAGGCCAACGCGACGGCTGCGGTCCTCGGGATCGGCTCGCTGATCGGCATCCTGCTCCTGAACCGGCTGCTGCCCAAGGTGCCGAGCGTCCTGGTCGTCGTGGTCCTGGCCGCCCTCGTGGTGAACGCGTTCGATCTCCAGGACCACGACGTCGACACCATCGGCGTGCTGCCGCAGGGATTTCCGCCCTTCACGATCCCCTCGGTCGGGTGGGACGACCTGCCGCCGCTGCTCGCCGGGGCGGTCGCGATCGCCGTCGTCGCGCTGGCCGACACGATGTCCACGGCCTCCGCGTTCGCCGCGCGCAAGGGCGATCGCGTGCGCGGCAACCAGGAGATGGTCGGTATCGGCGTCGCGAACATCGCGGCCGGCTTCTTCCAGGGCTTCCCGGTGAGTACCAGCGGGTCCCGCACCGCCGTCGCCGAGCAGGCCGGCTCCCGGTCCCAGGTGACCGGCATCGTCGGCGCCGCGGTGATCACTGTGGTCGTGGTCTTCGCCACCTCCTTGATGCAGTACGTCCCGCAGCCGACGCTCGGCGCGATCGTCATCGCGGCCGCGTTGTCCCTGGCCGACATCCGCGGTACGCGCCGCCTGTGGCACCAGCGTCGTACGGAGTTCCTGCTGTCCGTCGTGGCGCTGCTCGGTGTGGCCCTATTGGGAGTCCTGCCCGGCATCGGGATCGCCGTGGCGCTGTCTATCCTGAACGTCTTCCGGCGCGCCTGGTGGCCGCACCAGGCCGAGCTCGGCCGGGTGGGCGGGATCGCCGGTCTGCACGACACCGTCAGCTATCCCCACGCTCAGCTGCTGCCTGGCCTGGTCGTCCTGCGGTTCGACGCGCCGCTGATCTTCGCGAACGCGCGGATCTTCAGCGACACGGTGCGGGAGATCGCCGGCGACCGGCCCGGCCTGCGCTGGATCGTGATCGCCGCCGAGCCGATCACCGACGTCGACACCACGGCCTCCGACATGCTGCAGGAGCTCGACGCCTGGCTGAACGCCCGCGGGGTGTCCCTGGTCTTCGCGGAGATGAAGGACCCGGTGCGCGCGAAGATCGAGCGGTACGAGCTCACCCGGACGATCGATCCGGCGCACTTCCTGCCGACCCTCGACGACGCCGTCGCGGAGTACGTCCGGCAGACCGGCGCGCAGTGGCGGGACCCGCAGCCGGACGCCGACGACGAGAGCTCCCGGCGGTGAGTCCCGGACAGGGATCGAGCACGTCCGCGGACGGACGTGCTCGATGGCCGGCAGGACGAGCGACCGGGTGAGTCTGCCTGCCGACGCTCACCTCATCGGCGGTACGCGCTGTTCGGCCGCCGACTGCGGAACCTCGCCCTCCTGACCGTTCCAGGTGGCCTCGGCGCGCCGTTCGATCCGCTCGCGCGCCCCGCTCCACCCGGCGGTGAGCGCGTACAGCACGGCGGTGTCCAGCGCGATCATCAGCAGTGACCACACCGGGTAGGCGCCGATCGACACGATCTGCAGGACCACGTGCAGTCCTACCACGATGATGGCCGTGATCCTGGCCCACGTCTGCGCCGCCAGCAGGCCGCATCCGACGGCCAGCAGGACCAGCCCGGAGATCAGCAGGAACCATCCCCAGCCGGTCACGTCCACGACGATGAGCTTGTCCGGCGCGATGACCAGACGCTCGTCCTTGATCAGCGCGACGAATCCTTCGAACACGTTGACCAGCCCTATGACCACGAGCATCACACCCGCGAAGACAACCAAACCGGCCATGGCCCCCGGAGCCCGTTTCGCAGCCATCCGACATCCCCTCTCGTGCGACGGGAGCCGCCGGAACCGGTGGCTCCTCATCTGGATGCTGTCCCGGTCGCCGCACCGGCACCTCACCCCACGCGGATGAGGCCCTGCCGGCGCGGGCAGCGAGCTGCTTCATCCACGCAGGGTGAGGTTCGGGCTGTCCGCTGCGGAGACGATCGATCCCTCAGACGACCGTCGAGGAGGCGCAGCATGTCCGATCCAGGCCCGACGGTGCCAGATCCCGAGCCCACTGCGTCCGCCGCGCCCGCCGCGGAGCGGCCGTCGAGGGGCCGATCGGCCGCGGTGGTGATCTGCCTGCTGCTGGCGGCGTTGCTGACGACGCCGGCAGGCATCGCCTACTGGGGGCAGCGGACCCTCAACGACACCACACGCTACGTGAACACGGTGGGGCCGCTGGTGAACTCGCCCGAGGTCCAGAACGCCATCGCGACGAAGGTGACCGACACGATCCAGCAACAGGTCGACATCGAGGCGCTCCTCAACGACGTGTTCTCCGGGGTGATCACCGACCGGCCCCGGCTGCAACGACTCGTCGGGCCGCTCGCCGCCGCGATCAACAGCTTGATCGACCGCCAGGTCCGGGAGTTCCTCGCCTCGGACGAGTTCGCCGACCTCTGGACCGCGGTCAACACCAGAGCCCAGCAATCCCTGCAACGGCTGCTGAACGGTGACCAGTCCGGGGCCGTACAGCTCCAGGGTGACCAGGTCGTCCTCGACGTCTCCGAGGTCATCGAGCGCGTCAAGCAACGCCTCGTCGACCGCGGCCTCACGATCGTGCAGAACATCCCGGTCCCCAATGTCGACAAGCAGATCGTCCTGCTGGAAGCGCCGCAGCTGAAGCAGCTCAAGAACATCTACGCCCTCGCGAACCCGTTGGCGCAGTGGCTGATCGTGGTCGTCGCAGGTCTCTATCTGGCCGCGCTCGTGCTCGCCCACCGGCGCCCGCGGACCACAGTGGTCATCGGCGCGGCGCTGGCGGCGAACGCGCTGCTCCTGGCGTTGGCCATCTCCGTCGGACGCCAGCTGTTCAGCGACGCTCTCGCCGGAACGGTGTTCGGCCCGGCGAGCCGGGTCTTCTACGACACCCTGCTCGTCTACCTGGACCGAGGTCGGCAGGTCATGCTCTGGCTGGGCCTGATCCTGATCGTCGTCGGCTGGTTCGCCGGTGCCAACAAGTACGGATCCGCGGTCCGCGGCACAGTCCGGGGTGGGCTGGAGAACATCGGTGGTTCGCTCGCCGACGGACCGGTCGGCAACGCCGGCCGATGGGTCGCGCCGAACGCCGGATGGTTGCGTGTGGTGGCCGGCCTGGTGGGCGCCGTTGTCCTGCTCTGGGGCAACAACATGTCGGTGTCCCGGCTGTTCTGGTCGCTCGTGCTCGTCGTCGGGCTGCTGGCCGTCGTACAGGTCCTGGTCGGTGCGGGCAGGTCGGCGTCCCAGGCCCCGCCGATGGTTCCGGGACAAGCCGTCCCGGGCGCCGCGAAGTAGTCAGCTTGCCCGGCGCCGGTGGTCGGCGACGTACGGCAGGGGGTTGCCGGACGCTCGCGCGCCGGCGGCGAGCCAGGCCGCGACTCCGTCCGGGGAGCGCCGGTCGAGTTCGTCGAGATAGCGCTGCCGCTGTTCGACGACGGCCAGACGCTCCGCCGCCGTGACGGCCGCCTCCAGCCGGCGGAAGCTTCGCCGCCAGGCGAGACACACCGCCTCGTCGTCGAGGGACTCGAGCTCCACGACCGGCTCGGCCGCGGGCCCGCCGACGAGCGACGTCGCGGGGATGCGAGCTGCGGGCGACCCCGGCCGGCTGCCCGGAACGTCGCCCTTGGCTTCCCGTCGCGCCCTGAAGAACGAGGTGACCGGAGGTGCCGTCGCCACCAGTGCCAGCACCAGCAGGACGCCGGCGAGCTTGAGCACGACGATCAGCGCCACCGCGGCCGGGGCTGCCAGCCCGCCACTGAAAGCGACCCGGAGGATTCGGGGCACCGCCCGCCGTCCGTCCTCTGCCCACAGGGACGCTGCGATGACGCCGGTCACCAGCACGAGCAGAATCACGCAGAGTACGACGGTGGTCACGTCCCAGCTGACGAGCGCACAACCGAGGCCGGCCGCCGTGGCGAGATGGGCCGACCATGACCAGATCGTGCTGCCGGCGGAACTGCCGCCCTGGTTCCTGCCGGCGCCGTGGGACGGCGTCGGCCGGCTCATGTTCCCAGCCCTTCGCCAGGTCGCCGATCGGCTCGGTCAATGACTCGGTGGATGACCACGGCACCCTCCACATCACCAGGGACGCGGCAGCCTGCGGCTGCCGGCTCTTGGCGCCACCCACCCCTCAGAGAATGACACCAAGAGCGACGGCGGTGGCCGGGTGCGGATCGATCCCACCGGCCGATCGCACGGTCCACCTGTGAGCCGACGGTAGGCGCGGCCGGCCCGAGCAGGCGTCACCCTCGGCGGACGATCTCGGCCCGCCCCGGAACGGTCGGCATCATCGGCCGGGTCGCTTGCTCAGCAGGCCGAGCTCGCGGGCGCGCCGTACGGCGTCCCGGCGTCTGGTCACGCCCAGCTTCTGGAAGATCCGCTTGAGGTGTGCTTTCACCGTGTTCACCGACACGAACAGCTCCACCGCGATCTCCGCGTTGGTCATCATCGTCGGCAGGTAGTTCAGGACGGTCAGCTCACGGTCCGTCAGCGGCTCGGTCGTCGGGGCGCCCAGCGCGCCCAGCGGCTTGACCAGGCCCAGGCCCGCGATCAGCTCGTCCAGGAACGCGGCGGCGTCGGGATCCCATCGCGCGGTCAGGGGCAGCAGCCGCGACAGCCGATCCGTGGGCCCGAACAGGAACGGCCGGCGGACGCCCTCGCGCCGTGCGGCGTCCACCGCCCGGCCGAGGGCGCCGAGGGCACGGTCGGTCGCACCCTGCCGGTCGGCCAACAGCGCTGTGAGCAGCCAGACCTCCACCGCGGCGGTGGGATCGTTCGTGCTGACCCGCAGCGGCGAGAGGATCGCCTCGGCGCGGTGCGTGTCACCGCCGGCGAGGAACGCTTCCGCCAGGCAGGTCTGCTCCCGATCGAAGGGCGGCTGATAGCCCGTCGGCGCATCGAACCTGGCGATCGCCGCCGTCGGGTCGTCCGCCGCCAGGTCGAGCTCGGCCTCGGTGACGGCATACCAGCGCTGCAGCAGGACCGGTGGCCGCCACCGCTCGATCTCGCCGCGCACGCGCGCCAGTTGCTCGCGCGCCGCCTCGACCCGGCCGAGCGACGCGTACAGACGTGCCTGCGCCAGACCGGCCGCGCACCTGGCCGTCAGTTCCGGACGCGCGGCCTCGGCGCCGCGGGCCAGCTGGCTCTGCGCCTCGTCGAGATCGTTCCATCGAAGGTGGATGATCGACAGCGCCAGGTACGCCGTTGCGGCCTGCGGGAGCGGCTCCCAGCCGCGGGCGTCGACGAGTTCGACGGCCTGGGTGGCGTACCCGAAACCCCGTTGCAGCCGGCCGGAGACGGCGGCGGCGAGTCCCAGATGGGCCAGGACGTTGATCCGGGAGGCGTCCAGCCGATGGGCGGTGGTGAGCCGGAGCCCTTCCTGCAGACGCGCCTCGGCCTCGTCGAAGGTGTCGCACCACAGCAGGCCGGTGCCCAGATTGCTCAAGGCGATCGCGCGGTACTGATCGGCCGCCGGAAGCGACGCACCCGGTCCGGACGTCTCGCCGAGCGCCGCCGCGGAGTCCGCGACCAGGGCGTCGATGTCGCCGCGCGAGCGGGTGACGGCGGCCGAGAACACATGGATCGCGATCGAGGTGCCGATCCGCGCCTCCGGACTCGTCCGGTCCAGCTGTGCCCGGGCCCGGTCCAGGTGCGGACGCATCTCCTGTACCCGGCCGGCGTGCATACACAGAGCCGCCGCGGCCACGGCCAGCGCCGGGGCCTCGGTGAGCCGGCCGGCCGGAATGCGGGCCAGCTGCGCCGCGACCGCCGAGCGTTCGGACGAAACCATCAGCGGGGCGGCCCTGGTGACGAACAGCCGGCCGAGCAGCGCCCAGTCGGCGGCGTCAGCGCTGTGCCGCAACGCCTCGATCGGCTGACCGTTCGCCGCGAACCAGAGGGCGGCCCGCCGTTCCAGGTCGGGCACGATCTCCGGCTCGACGAGCGTCAACTGGTGACGCAGCATCTCCCGGAGCATCGGGTGGTACCGGTACCAGTGCCGGTCCGGGCTCAGCCCGACCACGAACGCGTTCGACCTCTCGAGCAGCTCCAGGAAGCGCTGCCCGCGGGAATCGTCGGTCAGCGCCTGGGCGAGCCCGCCGGTCAGCCGTTCGGTCACGGAGGTCCGCAGCAGGAACTGCTGGAGCTCGGGCGGCTGGTTGGTGAGAACCTCCTCGACGAGGTAGTCGCTCACCGCCTGATCGTTCACGGCGAAGTCCGCCGCGGTCCGGTCCGGTCCTCCGCGTTTGAGGAAGTAGGTCGCCAGTTGGAGCCCGGCCGGCCAGCCTTCGGTCCGGTCGACGAGCAACCGTGCCTCGTCCGGCTCGATCGGGACGCCGCCCGCGGCGAACAGCGCCAGCGCCTCGGGGACGTCGAAGGCGAGGTCATGGGAGCGGATCTCGGCCAGCTCGCCCCTGAGTTCGAGGCGGCGCAGTGGAAGTGCGGGAACCGCCCTCGACAGCAGCACCAGTCGCAACTGCTCGGGTGGGTGTCGCAGCAGCTCGGCGATCCCGGTGAGCACCGCCGGTTCGCGCACGATCTGGAAGTCGTCGAGGACGACGACGACCGGCTCCGGCAGCCCGGTGAGCCCGGCGACGAGCCGGCGATGGTTGCCTTCCCTGCCGCCGAGGCCCGGTGCGAGACCCGCCAGCGGGTTGCCGCGGGGGATCTCGGTGGCGCTGCGGATCGCGGCCACGAACGAGGTCCAGAAGGAGCGCGGATGGTTGTCGCTCTCGTCGAGCGAGAGCCACGCCACCGAACCCGGGCCCGGGGGCGCCGCGGACCACGACGCCGTCGCCAGCGTCTTTCCCCAGCCGGCGCCCGCGCTCACCACCGTCAACGCGCGCCGCGTGCCCTCGTCGAGCATGCCGGCGATCCGCGGCCGGTCGACGTACGTCGACGGCACACGCGGCCGCGCCAGCTTGGTAGTGAGCAGGTGGATGTCCGACGCCGCGGAGGCATCGAAAAGGAACTGTTCGGCGTCAGCAGGTGACATTGCCCCGACCCTGTCGACCGCACGCAGTCCGTACCGAAGGCCCCTCCAGCTGGACGACGGACAAACGCACGGGTACCGAGCGCTGGTCCTGAGTAGCCCCGGATCACATCGCCCCCGCGACGAGGCACTCGGTCTGAATCGCGCCCCCACGACCAGCCCTGTCTCGGCCCCATGCTACGCGCATTCGCCCGGCATTACCCCCTTCGGGTGATGCCCTCGGACTCCAGCGGAGTCACGGTATGGCTCATGGGGGGGAAGTACGGAACCGAGCAGCCCGCTGGGGTCGACGGCGCAGGGTCCGTCGATCCCTTGTCGGCGGTTCGGTTCGGTATCCCGCGACGTCCGCGGCGGTACGTCGACCGGCCGCGCCTCAACAAGCGTTTGGACCGGGACGCCGAATTGCCGCTGACACTGGTCAGCGCTCCGGCCGGTAGTGGGAAGACCGCCCTCGTTGCCGCCTGGGCTGCGGCCCGGCGGGAAGCGACCGGGCGGGGCGTTGCTTGGCTGACGCTGGAGGAGCAGGACCTCCCGGCAGCGATGTTCCTGGCCGAGGTCGTCGAAGCCCTCCGCCGGCAGGGCGTGGTCCTGCCGGGAGCCCGTGACGACACCGCGGACGCCCACTCCCAGCTGCTCACCGAGCTCGCCACGGCGCTGGCCCTGCGGACGCACCCGGTGACGCTCGTGCTGGACGGCTACGAGATCGCCGGCGCCGAGCAGTCGAGCGACCTCGACTTCCTGCTGCAGCACAGCGATCAGCGCCTGCACGTGGTGATCCTGACCCGCGTCGATCCCGCGCTTCCGCTGCTGCGCTACCGCCAGGCAGGGATCATCACCGAGATCCGGATGGCGGATCTCGCCTTCACCGAGGCGGAGACAGCCCGCCTGATCCACCTGTCGCGGATCAGCGTGCGCAGCGACTCCGTCACGGCGCTGACCCGGCGGACCCGGGGCTGGGCGGTCGGCCTGCGCTTCGCGAGCATGTACCTGGAGCGGAGCGACGATCCGGACGAGGCGGTGGCCCATCTCGCCGGCGACAGCGGCAACATCGCCCAGTACCTGTCGGTCGAGATGCTCCGGACGCAGTCGGCCGAAGTACGGTCGTTGCTGCTGCGCACCAGCGTCGTGGACGTGCTCCAGCCCGGGCTGATCGAAGAGCTCGGCGGGCCTTCGGCCGGGCAGACCCTCGTGGCGCTGTCCGCCGGCAACGTGCTCGTCGAGCCACTGCCCGACCATCCCGGCTGGTACCGCTACCACCCCTTCCTGCGGGACCTGCTGCGCGCCGAACTCGCCTACGAGTCACCGCGGCAACGGCAGCAGCTGCTGAAGAAGGCGGCCGACTGGTTCGCCCGGCAAGGCTTGCTCGAGGCCGCCGTCGGCCTGGCTTCCGAGGCCGGGGCCTGGAGCGATGCCTCGGCGTACGTCGTGGACGGTCTCGCCATCGGCGCGGTCCTGCTCGGTGACGACAGCTGCGGGGTGCACGTGACCCTGCGGAAGATGCCGCCCGACGTCGGTGATCCGGCCGCCAGGGTGGTCAGGGCCGCGCTGGCTCTGACCGACCGTGACACCGCCTCGTGTGCCCACGAGCTCGAGCAGGCGTGTACGTCGCTGACCCCGGAATCGGACCACGATCAGGCCGTCGAACTGGCCGCCGACATCGTCCGGACCGCGTGGTCGTCGCTGACCGGCGATCCGCGCACCGCGCTGCTCGCCGACCTGGCCGAGCAGAAACTCGACACGCAGGACCGGCGGAAGCTCGCGGCCCATCCCGAGCTTGCCCTGCTGGTCCGGGCCGTCAAAGCGCGGGCGCTCCTGCAGGACGGCGATATCGCCGGGGCACGCACCACGCTGATCGCCGCGGTGGATGCGGTGGTGCCGGGGTACGAGAACCTGACCGCGGCGTGCCTCGGCTACCTCGCTCTGCTCGACTCCGCCGAGGGCGCACTGCGCGACGCTCGCGACTGGGCGGCCCGGTCGGTGGCCCTCACCGAGTATGCAGGGGGGCCGGCGGAATGGCCTCCGGCCGCGACCGAGATCGCCCTCGCCGGCGTGAGCATCGAACGTCACGAGCTCCGGGCCGGCGACGACCACCTCAGAGCGGCGATGCGGTCGTTCGACGGGTGCGACGAACCTGTCCTGCAAGCCCAGGCGGCCGTGGTACAGGCGCGTCTGCTGGAGGCTCGCGGAGCGCTCGACGAGGCCATGGCCCTGGTCGAGGCGGCCGCCGATCGGACCGGCGTCGACATCGGCTGGCCCGCACGCCCGCTCCAGGTCGAAGCGGCCAAGCTGAAGGTCGCCCAGGGCTGGCCCGACGAGGCAGCACGGATGATCGAGCGGCTGGACGACCGCACCGACGCCGTCGGCACCCTCGTGCTCGGTCAGGCGCATCTGCAGCGGGAGAACTGGACCGGTGTCGCGGCGTCGGTCTCCCGCATTCTTGCTCAGGGCAACGAGATGCCGTTGCAGGCCACGGTCGGCGCCCGGCTGCTGGAGGCGGCGTACGAGTTGCACTGCGGGGAGTCCGGCCGCGCCCGGACCGCGGTCGCCGACGCTGTCCGCCTGGCCCGGCCGGAGGAACTGCGCCGGCCGTTCTGGGAGGCGGCCCCGGCCGTCCGGCAGCTGCTCGAGTCCGACCCGGAGCTGGTCGGCCAGAACCCCTGGCTCCGGCCCGTCCTCGGGCCCCGGACCAGGACGGTCCGGATCCGCACCGCTCCGGCTCCCGGCCACGCGGACGCCGAGCCGATCATCGAGCCGCTCACGCCGAAGGAGACGGAGGTGCTCGGTCACCTGTCCGAGCTGCTCACCACCGAGGAGATCGCGCTGGAGATGTACGTGTCGGTCAACACCGTACGCACCCACATCCGCAACATTCTCCGCAAGCTCGCGGTGTCACGGCGCAACGAGGCCGTACGCCGTGCCCGGGCGCTCAGCCTGATCCCGGCCTGAGGCGCCGGCCACCGCTCGGTCGCGGCGTTTCGGGACCAGATCGTCCGGAGCGGGTGATGCAGGTCCGCGCGGCCCGGCGCATCGTCCGACTAGCGGGCCGGGGAACCGGCAGGCCGTTGTGGCCGCCGGACTCCGGACCGTGATGACCCAACACACCCAGGGAGTGAACGACAGTGACCCAAGGGGCAGCAGCATCGCACTACGACGCCGCGGGCGAGGAACACGAGGCCAGCAGCTGGGCGATCGGGTTCGTCCTGTTCGCCGGCGTCATGATGATCATGGCCGGATCCTTCCAGGCGTTCTCCGGCCTGGTGGCGCTCTTCGAGAACGAGTTCTACGTCGCCACCCGCAACTACCTGTTCCAGTTCGACGCCACCGCCTGGGGCTGGATCCACCTGATCGGCGGTGCGCTGGTGGCGCTGGCCGGCTTCGCGGTGATGGCCGGACAGACCTGGGCGCGTGTGGTCGGCATCATCCTGGCGGTGCTGAGCGCATTCGCCAACTTCACCTTCATCCCGTACTACCCGTTCTGGGCGATCATGATCATCGCCGTCGACGTCTTCGTGATCTGGGCACTGGCCGTGCACGGTCGCGACGTGAAGGCCTGAGTCGACGCCGATGGCCGCCGAACGGAAAGGGCTGGCGCTGTCCGGGTTCGTCGTGTTCGCCGGCGCGATGCTGATGGTGATCGGCCTGGTGAACGTCTTCCAGGCGTTCGTCGCGTGGTTCGCCGATGACCGGCTGGCCGCGAAACCGGAGCACTTCGTCGTCGTGAACACGACCGCCTGGGGGTGGGCCCTGCTGATCTCCGGCCTGCTCCTGATGGCCGTCGGCGGCGGCCTGCTCGCCGCCACCGGCTGGTCGCGGATCGCCGCGATCGTGGTGGTCTGCCTGCACGCTGTCTCGCAGGTCGCCTCGTTCGGCGCCTACCCGGTCTGGTCGCTGCTGATGATCGCGCTCGACGTGATCGTGCTGTGGGCCCTCACCGCGCGGTGGTCCGACGTCCGGGACCGCCTGGGCGGCGTCGGCGACGCTCCCTGGAGCAGCGCCCAAGGTCCGCAGGTCTAGACCTGGAGGTTTCAGGGCCGGCGCCGGGTCACTCGATCCGGCGCCGGGTCTCGTCGACGTACGGCAGCGGGTCGCCGGAGGCTCGCGCACCCGAGGCGAACCAGGCAGCCAGCCCGTCCGGCGATCGCCGGTGCAGCTCGTCGAGATACCGCTGCCGCTCCTGGACCACGGCCAGCCGCGCACTCGCCGTCGAAGCAGCCTCCAACCGGAAGAAGCTCCGGCGCCACTCCAGACAAAGCGCCTCGTCATCCAGCCGTGCAAGCTCCCCCGCCGCCCCCGACTGCGCCGCCCCCGACTGCGCCGCCGCGGCCTGCCCGTCGCCCGCCCGGCCCCCCACCGGCCACCCCTCGCCGGGCTGCGCGTCGCCCGCCTGGGTCTCGCCGGGCTCCGCCTGCCCCGGCTGTGCGCCGTCCGGCTGAGTCTCGCCAGGCTGCGCGTCGTCCGGCTGCATCCCGCCGGTCTGCGTCTCGCCGAGCTGTGTCTCGCCGGGCTGTGCGTCGTTCGCCCGGGTCTCGCTCGGCCGCGGCCCGCCGTACGGTGCCTCGTCGGGCCGTGTGTCGGGCTGCGTCTCGTCGGGGACTGCTTCGTGGGGCCGTGTGTCGCTGCGGTGGGTCTCGTCCGGCAGTGCTTCGTGGGACCCTGTCTCGTCCGGCCGGGCTGGTGGGAACCAGCGTGCGCGTACGAGGGCTGTGAGTGAGGGCATTGTCACGGCGAGAATCAGGGCGATCAGGAGGCCGGCGGAGCCGAAGGCTGCGATCAGGCCGGCTACGGCGGGGCCGAGGACGGCGCCGGCGCCGGTCGTCTTGGCGATCTTGCGACCCGCCCCCTGGACGTCGTCGCCCGACCAGACGGACGACGCGACGACGGCCGCCACCAGCGTGCCGAACGCCACCAGCACGACCGCGGCCGACCACCCCCACCAGGCGAAGATGCAGAGGATCCCGATCCCGGCCGTCACGCAGGCACAACACCACCAGACCAGCCGGCCCACGCTGCGTGGTCCGCCGGCCCCGGGCTGGTCGGCACCGGATCGCCGTGGCGTCGCACTCACCCTCAGGAACCTGTCACCTCCCCGCCTGACCTGCCTCATCCTCGCCGGATGAGGCACGCGCGGCCGACGCGGCGAAGGCTGGAACCGACGATTCCGTCGAGGGGAGACCGGCCATGTCGCACACGAGACCGCACGAAACCGCCGACGTGGCTGAGCCGGAGAAGCCGTACCACGTCCAGCCCACGGCGATGTCGGCCTGGGTCGGCTGGATCGCGTTCGCCGGCGTGATCATGGTGCTGCTCGGCATCTTCCACGTGCTCCAGGGGTTCGTCGCCCTGTTCGAGGACGGCTACTTCCAGGTCGACAAGTCGCACCTCACCGTGCAGGTCTCCTACACGGTCTGGGGCTGGGTGCACATCATCGGCGGCGCCATCGTCGCGGGCGCCGGTATCGCGGTGTTCGCCGGCCAGCTGTGGGCCCGGATCGTCGGCGTCCTGGTGGCGATGGCGAGCGCGATCGTGAACGTCGGATTCCTGGCCGCGCACCCGTTCTGGTCGGGCATCATGATCCTGATGGACATCCTGATCATCTGGGCGCTGACCGTCCACGGCCGCGAGATCAAGGAGTAGACGCCGCTCCACGGGCCGGTGACGCCGGCCCGTGGGACTTCACGTCACGCCGTTCGGCCGGCCCGGTGGAGTGCGGCGAGCTGCTTCAGATGGAGCGCGCTCTGCTTCGGCGTCCGGGTCTGGGTTTCGTAGTCGACCCGGACGATGCCGAAGCGCTTGACGTAGCCGTAGGCCCATTCGAAGTTGTCCATCAACGACCAGGCCAGGTAGCCGCGGATGTCGGCGCCCTGCGCGATCGCGTCGGCTACGGCGCCCAGGTGGGACGTGAAGTACGCCGTCCGGCCGGTGTCGTCGACGTACCCGTTCTCGTCGGCCACGTCGTCGAAGGCGGAGCCGTTCTCGGTGATGACCATCGGCAGGCCGGGATAGTCGCGGGCGATGCTGAGCAGCAGGTCGGTGAATCCCTCGGGGACGATCTCCCAGTCCATCGCGGTGCGCGGCCGGCCCAGCGGCACGTCGCGGCTCACCGGAAGTCCGTTGCCGTCGACGGTGCTGCCGTCCTCGGCGTACCCGGTGAACTTCTGGCTGAAGTAGTAGTTCACGCCGAGCACGTCGATCGGCGCCGCGATGATCTCCAGGTCGCCGTCCTCGATCGGCAGCTCGACCCCTTCGCGGGCGAGGTCCGCGACCACGTCGGCCGGGTAGTGCCCGTGGACGAGCGGGTCGAGGTAGATCCGCCGGCCCATCCCGTCCGCCCGCCGCGCCGCGTCGACGTCCGGTGCCGCGTCCGAGGCCGGGTACGCCGTCGCGACGTTGAGCGTGATCCCGATGTCGAGCTTGCGCGGCGCGGCCGCGCGCATCTGCTGGGTCGCGAGCCCGTGGCCGAGCAGCAGGTGGTGGACCGCGGCGATCGCGGCCGGGTACTCGCGCCGGCCCGGGGCGTGCAGGCCGTAGGCGTAGCCGAGCATCGCCGAGCACCACGGCTCGTTCAGCGTGGTCCAGGTGTTCACCCGGTCCTGCAACGCGTCGAACACCAGCATCGCGTACTCGGCGAACCGGTACGCCGTGTCGCGCACCGGCCAGCCGCCCGCGTCCTCGAGCTCCTGCGGCAGGTCCCAGTGGTACAGCGTCACCCACGGGTCGATGCCCTGGGCAAGCAACTCGTCGACCAGCCGGTCGTAGAAGCCGATCCCGGCCGCGTTCACCGGGCCCTTGCCGCGCGGCTGGACCCGGGGCCAGGCCACCGAGAAGCGGTACGTGTCGAGGCCGAGGTCCTTGATCAGGGCCACGTCCGCCGGCATCCGGTGGTAGTGGTCGCAGGCGATGTCGCCGGTGTCGCCGTTGTCGATCGCTCCCGGAACCCGGCAGAACGTGTCCCAGATCGACGGCGTCCGGCCGTCCGCGCTCACCGCGCCCTCGATCTGGTACGCCGAGGTTGCGACACCCCACCGGAAGCCGGACGGGAACCCTCCGACGAGGGTCTCAGGAGTAGTGCTCATCATCGCCTTTCTAGGCTGTGCGGCCGGGGAGCCAGCACGCGACAGATCGGTTGGGGTCCTTGCGGGCCGACGGGATCTCCAGGACCGGGATCTCCGCCGAGCAGCGCTCGAACGCTTGGGGGCATCTCGGGTGGAACGAGCAGCCTGAGGGCATACCGCGCAGATCGGGTGGCGAACCAGGGATCCCGGACAGCTCGCGCCGTTCGCCGCGCAGGGCGGGGAACGACTTGAGCAGGCCTTCGCTGTAGGGGTGCAGGCTGTCGGTGTAGAGCTCCTTGGAGCGGGCTTCCTCGACGATGCGCCCGCCGTACATGATCGCGATCCGGTCCGAGAACTCGACCAGCAGCGACAGGTCGTGGGTGATGAACAGCACCGAGAACCCGAGCCGCTCGCGCAGTTCGACCAGCTGCGCGAGGATCTGCCGCTGCATCACCACGTCGAGCGCGGTGGTCGGCTCGTCCATGATCACCACCTGCGGCTCGAGGACGAGCGCCATCCCGATCATCACCCGCTGCCGCATCCCGCCGGACAGCTGGTGCGGGTACGCGTCCATCCGGTCCGCGGAAATCCCGACGAGTTTGAGCATTTCCTGAGCCCGCGCGATCCGGGCCTGCGGGGACAGTTGCGGCTCGTGCGCCTTGATCACGTCGAGCATCTGGGTGGAGACCTTGTGCACCGGGTTCAGCGAGTTCATCGCGCCCTGGAACACGATCGACGTCTCCGCCCAGCGGAATTTCCGCAGTTCCGCGTCGGTCAGCGCCATCACGTCGTACGGATCGCCCGACGGCGGGTGGTAGACCACCGACCCGCCGCTGATCACGCCGGGCGGCGGCAGCAGCCGGGTCACGCCGTAGGCCAGCGTCGACTTCCCGCTGCCGCTCTCGCCGGCCAGGCCGAGGACCTCGCCGCGGTGCAGGGTCAGGTTGACGTCGCGGACCGCCTGTACGGCTTCGTCGCCGAGGCCGTAGTCGACGTGGAAGTTCTTGATCTCCAGCACCGGCGTCTTCACGCGACCTCCTCTTCACGGCGGCGTACGACGGGTGTCACCGGCGCCTGTTTCGACGACAGCACCGGCGTGAAGCCGACCCGCATCCGCACTGAGTGGCCGTCCTTGGTCTTCACCCGGGTGCGGCCGCTGCTGCGCAGTCGTGGGCTGACGAACTCGTCGATACCGAAGTTGATCAGCGACAGCGCCGTGCCGAGGACCGCGATCGCCAGACCGGCCGGGACGAACCACCACCAGGCACCCTGGGCCAGCGCCTGCTGGCTCTGCGCCCAGAACAGGATGGTTCCCCAGTTCCACTCGGAGATCGTGGAGATCCCGATGAACGCCAGCGTGATCTCGGACATCACCGCGAAGATGACCGTGCCGACGAAACCGGACGCGATGATCGCGGTCAGGTTCGGCATGATCTCGAAGGTGATGATCCGCCAGGTGCTCTCACCGGTGGCCCGCGCGGCTTCGACGTAGTCGCGGCGGCGCAAGGACAGCGTTTGCGCCCGTAGCACCCGGGCGCCCCAGGCCCAGGACGTCAAACCGATGACCAAGGCAACCATCAGGTCGCCGGCCGAGGGGATCGTGGACGCGACGATGATGATCAGCGGGAGCGCCGGAATCACCAGGAAAACGTTGGACAGCGCGGACAGGCTGTCGTCCGCGGCGCCGCCGAGGAAGCCCGCGCTGACGCCGATCAGGATCGACAGCGCGGTCGCGACGAGGCCGGCCAGCAGCCCGACGAACATCACGCCGCGGGTGCCGACGAGCACCTGGCTGAAGATGTCCTGCCCGAGGTGCGTGGTGCCGAACCAGTGCTTGCCGGACGGCGCCTGGATCAGGTCGCTGCTGCGGGCGGACGGGTCGTACGGCGCGACCCACGGGCCGATGATCGCGATCAGGCAGAAGAACGCGAGCACGACCAGGCCGGTCGCGGCCTTCGGGTTCGCGACGAACCGCAGCCGGCGGCGTTTCGCGGGCGCCGCCGCGACCTCAGGGCCTTCAGGCGTGACCGCGGTGATGGTGGTGGCTGGTGCGGACATCGTCAGCCCTCCTTCCGGGTACGCGGATCGAGCAGGAGATAGGCGACGTCGGCCAGCAGGTTAGCGACCAGCACGGACAACGTGATGACCAGGAAGACGCCCTGCATCAGCGGGTAGTCCTTCGCGCCGACGGCCTGGAACAGGTTGTAGCCGATGCCCGGGTAGGAGAACACGATCTCCACCAGCAGCGTGCCGCCGACGATGAAGCCGAGCGACAGCGCGAAGCCGGAAACGTTCGGCAACAGGGCGTTCCGGGCCGCGTAGCTGACCATCACCCGGCGCTCGGGCAGGCCCTTGGCGTGCGCAACGGTGATGTAGTCCTCCGAGGACACCGTCACCATCATGTTCCGCATCGTCAGGATCCAGCCGCTGACCGAGGAGATCAGGATCGTGATCGCCGGCAGCAGGCTGTGCTGGATCGCGCTGCCGATGAACTCGCCGCTCCAGCCCGGCACCAGCCCGGGCTCGTAGCCGCCCGACGACGGGAAGAAGCTGTCTGGTCCGGCAAGCAGCGTGATCGCCAGCAGGCCGAGCCAGAAGTACGGGATCGACGACAGGAACGTCGTCACCGGCAACAACCCGTCCATCACCGACCCGCGCCGCCAGCCGGCTAGCACGCCGAGCGACGTACCGATCATGAAGCTGGCGAACGTGGTGATACCGACGAGAGCGATCGTCCACGGCAGGCTCTGCCGGAGGATCTCCGACACCGGCGTCGGGAAGAACGTGAACGACAACCCGAGGTCGCCGCGGAACACCTGGCCCCAGTAGTCGACGTACTGGCTCCAGAGCGACGCGTTCTTGTCCAGGCCGAACAGCACGTAGAGCGAGTTGATCGCGTCGGTGCTCATCTGGCCCTGGAACTTGTTGATCAGCGACGTCACCGGGTCGCCCGGGATCAGCCGCGGGATGAAGAAGTTGATGGTCAGCGCGGCCCACGCGGTGAAGACGTAGAAGGCCAGCCGCTGCAGGAGGAACTTCACTTGGCCGTCCCTTCTTCGTAGAGCCAGCACGCGGCCCAGTGACCGGCGACCGGCAGTTCGAAGCGGGGCGGCAGATCGGTCGAGCACTTGGGCATCGCGTGCACGCAGCGCGGGTTGAACCGGCAGCCGCTGGGCGGCGCGATCAGGCTCGGCGGCTCGCCGCCGGCCTGGTCCTCCGGTGTACCGAGCTGCCCGAGCCGGTCGGGGTCCGGGGCGCTGTCGATCAGCAGCCGCGTGTACGGGTGGGCCGGGTTCTGCGTGACGGTCTCGGAGTCGCCGCCCTCGACCATGCGGCCGGCGTACATCACCAGGGTCTCGTCGGCGAAGTACCGGGCCGAGGCGATGTCGTGGGTGATGTAGAGGATGGCGAGGTTGAGCCGTTCCTTCAGGTCCCGCAGCAGGTTCAGGACGCCGAGCCGGATCGACACGTCGAGCATCGACACCGGTTCGTCGGCGAGGAGCGCCTCGGGGTCCGCACCGAGGGCGCGGGCGATCGAGACGCGCTGGCGCTGACCGCCGGACAGCTCGTGCGGGAACTTGTCCAGGTAGCGCTCCGGGGGAGTGAGCTGGACCTGCACCAGGAGGTCGCGCAGGTTCTGCTCGAGATCGCCCTCGCGGCCGTGGATCCGCAGCGAGCGGGTCAGGTGGTACCGGACCGTGTGCGTCGGGTTCAGGGACGCGAACGGGTCCTGGAAGATCATCTGTACGCGGCGCGCGTAGGCGCGGAACTTCCGGCCGCCGTGCACGGTGATCGGCTCGCCGTGCAGCCGGATCTCACCGGAGGTGCGCCCGTACAACTGGGCCAGCAGCCGCGCGACGGTCGACTTGCCAGACCCGGACTCGCCGACCAGGGCGGTCACCCGGCCCCGGCGCAGCGTCAACCGGACGTCGTCGACGGCGTGCACGGCCTTGTGCTCGCGGGACAGCAGATCACGGATTCCCCGCCGTACCGGGAAATGCTTGGTGAGGCCCTCGGCCTCCAGAACAACCTCGGTCTCGGTGACCGTCATCAGTCTCTCCTCAAGGCGACGGCGCCAGGCCCGTGGGCCTGGCGCCGTGCACCGCTGTTACTGGCTGCCGGCCGGCTTCAGGTTCAGGATGATCTGCAGAGCGTTCTGCTGGGTCGGCTGCGCCGGCCCGTACTGGTTCTGCTCGTCGGGCCAGCCGACCCAGTTCTTGGTGCTGTAGAGACCGCCGACGTTGGACGCCGAGGTGGGGATGATCGGCATCTGCTCGACCATGATCTTCTGCAACGTGTTCAGCGCGGTGGTGCGGGTCGCGTCGTCCGCGGCGTTGGCGTACTGGTCCAGCGCCTTGGTCGCCTCCGGGCTGTTGAACCGGCCGTAGTTGCCGCTCACGCCGCCCTTGCCGACCGGCTTCAGGATCTTGCCGTCCATGATGTTCTGGTAGATGTCGTACGGCGTCGCGCCGCCGTTGGTCCAGTGCATCGCGGCGTCGAAGTTGCCCTCGTCGATGTTCTTGAACCACGCGTCCTGGTTGGCCTTGTCGACGGTGGCCTTGATCCCGATCGTGGACAGGTTGTCCTTGATGATCTCCAGGTCGGTGATGTAGTCGGACCAGCCGGCCGGGTCGGTCAGCGTGATCGTCACCGGCTTGCCGGACGGGTCCTTGAGCGCGTCGCCCTCAAGCTTGAAGCCGGCGTCGGTGAGCTCCTTCTTGGCCGCCTCGACGTCCACCTTGTGCTTGAGGTCCTTGTACTCCGGCGCGATGAAGGACTCACCGGCCGGGGTCGGGATGCCGGTCATCGACTCGACCTTCGGGTAGAAGTACCCGGCCTCGCCCTGCTGGAAGATGTCGTCGCGGTTGATCACCAGGTTCATCGCGCGCCGCAGGGCCGGGTTGTCGAACGGCTTGCGGGTGGTGTTGATCCACAGACCGTGGATCCCGAGGTTCGCCGGGAACCACAGCTTGTGGTTCTTCGGGTCCTTGTCCTGGTAGACGGCCTTCACGTTCGGGACGAAGACGAAGCTCCACTCCGAGGCGCCGTTGGCCAGCGCGGTGGTCTGCGCGTTGTTGTCGTTGTACGAGGTGTACCGCAGTTCCTTGACCTTGGGCAGGTCCTGCCAGTACGAGTCGCGCAGCGTCAGCGTGGTGGTCTGCGGGGTGAACGACTTCACCGTGTACGGACCGGTGCCGATCGGGCTCTTCAGGGTGTCCTGGCTCGGGTCCTTGATCGTCGACCACTGGTGCTTCGGGATCACGAACACGGTCAGGATCTTGTTCTGGTTGGTGAACTGCGACCGGGTGAAGGTCAGGTCGACCTTGTTGCCGGACGCGGTGATGGTGCCGTACGGGATCGCGTCGGAGTTCAGCGCCTCGTTGTCCTTGCGGATCTGGAACGAGTACGCCACGTCGTCGGCGGTCATCGGCTGACCGTCGGAGAACTTCACGCCGTCGCGGACCGTCAGCGACAGCTTGGTGTAGTTGGCGTCCCACTTCCACTCGGTCGCCAGCCAGGGCTTGCCGGGCTCGGTCGGCTTGATCCCGTTGATCATCACCAGCGGCTCGAAGATCATCCAGCGGTAGCCCAGCGAGGCGCCCGAGGAGGAGCCGAGGAACGGGTTGTGGTTCTCGGTCTGCGGACCGTTCGGCATCCCGACGTTGAGCACGGTCGCGCCCGTGCCCGATCCGCCGTTTCCAGAGCTGCCTGACTTCCCGTCCCCGCTACTACAAGCAGCCAGGGTGGCTGCCGCGAGCAGGCCCGCCAGGGCCAGCGCGACGCTACGTCGTGCTCGCATCGGTTCCTCCTGTGTTCCAGTTGACGGATGGCCCACCCTGAGCCGGTGGGCCAGTGCATCCTGGCGTGAGAACGCTCTCATCGGAAGAGCGAACGCCATATCGGTTCGGTGTCGAGGGGTGGTTCCGGCGGCGGAACAGGGGCAGCTGCCCCGCCGCCGGAGCTTCGACTACTCCGTTGCGTCCGAAGAAGCGGCGTACCGTTGTGTCACTTCTTCGGACGTAAGGAGTGGTGGGCGGGTTTTGGGGCGGTTGAGCTGCGGACGATCAGCGTCGTCGGCAGCACCTGCGGGGTCTCGGGCAGCGGCGTGCCGCCGAAGTACCCCATCAGCATCCGGGCCGCGGTCTGACCCATCTGGCGCATCGGCTGATGCACCGTGGTCAGCGGCGGTTCGGTGTGTTCGGCGTACGGGATGTCGTCGAACCCGACCACCGACACGTCGTTCGGCACGTTCCGCCCGGTCTCCCGGACGGCCTGGACGGCGCCGCCGGCGGAGAGGTCGTTGTGGGCGAAGATCGCGTCGAACTCGAGTCGCTCGCCGAGCGCGTGCTGGACACCGCGGCGTCCGCTCTCGTAGGTGAAGTCGCCTTCGAACACGAGTCTCGGGTCGAGCTCGAGGCCGGCCTCCGCATAGGTGTCGCGGAAACCGTCCAGGCGTTCGTGGGTGCAGCCGAAGCGCTCGACGCCGGTGATCACCAGCGGCCGGCGGCGACCGAGCTCCAACAGGTGCCGGGCGGCGGACTCGCCGCCGGCGTAGTTCGTGGTGGCGACGGACGGGAACTGCGGGCGCTTGTCGCGGTCGTCGATCAGGACCACCGGCAGGCCGCGCGCATGGAGTTGCTCGATGTAGGTGAGCGTGCCCTCGGGCTCGATCACCAGCAGGCCGTCGAACGACTGCGCCGAGACCTGGGACGCGAACTGCTGCATGGATTCCTCACCTCGGTTGAAGGTGAACAGCAGCAGGCCGTAGCCCTCGCTCTCGACCACGTCGACCGCGCCCTGCAGCACCTCGCCCATCCAGGGCCAGGTGAGTGACGGGACCAGCATTCCGACGATCCGGGTCCGGCCGCGGGCCAGGCCGACCGCGCGGGCGCTCGGCACGTACCCGAGCTCGGCGATCACCTGCCGGACGCGCTCGGCGGTCCGCAGGTCGAGCTCGCCCTTGCCGTTGAGGACGCGTGACACGGTCGTCTTGCTGACGCCGGCACGGGCCGCGACATCGGCGATGGTGATGGACACGCTGACTCCCCTCGGGCGGTAAGGGTGGCGCCTGGATGGGACGGAACCGGTTTCGGAAGCGGTTCCGTAGATCAAAGCCGAGACCGCAACGGGCCGTCAATCACGGAGTGGTAACGAATCGCGACTTAGTTCACGACTTGGAAGAAGCCACCTCTTCCGTCGGGTGGGACGGCATGATGAACTCGGGGACGAGCGGCCCACCTGGGGCCCCGCAGCGTGAGGTTGGGGTATGGAAGTTCGCCGGACCACGGTGCGGGACATGCGCCGGTCCAACCGCTCGGTGATCCTCACCAGCATCTACCGCGACGGTCCGCTGAGCCGCCAGGAGCTGACCGGCCGGACCTCGCTCAGTGCGGCGAGCGTGAGCAACCTGGTCGCTGAACTGATCGCCGAAGGCGTCGTCGAGGAGGCCGGTTCGGTCGAGTCCGAGGGTGGTCGGCCGCGGGTGCTGTTGCGGGTGGCACCGACCTTCCGGTACGTCGTGGGCGCCGAAGTGGGGGAGACCCGGGTCCGCGTCGAGCTGTTCGACCTGGCCATGAACGTGCTGGCCCGGGCCGACCACCCGATCAGTTCGCCGACGCCCGAAGAGGTCGTGAAGCACGTCCTGGAAGGGCTTTCGGCCGTCGTCGCGTCCTCGGGAGTGCGCCCGGAGCAGATCCTCGGCCTCGGGGTCGCGGTCTCGGGTGTCGTCGAGGACAACGCGATCGTCGACGCGCAGACGCTCGGCTGGGACGCCGTACCGCTCGCCGCGATGCTTGCCGAGGGCACCGACATACCGGTGCACGTGGACAACGGCGCGAACATGCTCGGCCAGGCCGAGATGTGGTTCGGCGCGGGCCGCGGCGCGACCGACGTGGTCGTGGCGCTGGTCGGCTCCGGTGCGGGCTCGGCCCTGGTGGCCGGCGGCTCCAGCTACCGTGGCGCCCGCAGCAGCGCGGGCGAGTGGGGTCACATGACGATCGTGTACGGCGGCCGCCAGTGCCGCTGCGGCGCCCTGGGCTGCCTCGAGACGTACGTCGGCGCGGAAGGCGTCCTGGACCGGTACCGGCAGGCCGGCGGCGTGGCCGACGGTGACGAGGAGACCGCGTTCGTCGAGCTCCTGGAGTCGGATTCGGAGCTCGCGGCAACGATCGTCGACGACACGATCGGCTACCTGGCCGCGGGTTTCGCGAACCTGGTCAACCTGGTGAACCCCGAGCGCATCGTGCTCGGCGGCTGGGCCGGCCTGCTGCTCGGCGAGAAGCACCTGGACGAGTTGCGCGCGGAGGTCGGCAAACACGCCCTCCGCCGCCCCTACGCCCAGGTCTCCATCGTCCTGTGCGAACTGGGCCGCGACGCCGTCGCGCTAGGCGCCGCGACCCTCCCCGTAGTACGCCTGCTCCGCGACGGCGGCGCAGTACGCGGCTGAGTGTGCACGGCGACAGGTAGTGCACCCGTGAGACGGCGTACGCAACAGCAGGTTCACGCTCAGGTGCACTACCGCGGTGACCGACACCTCCTGTCGAGCTTGTACGACGGCGGCCGTCCCGGCGCACCACCCCGATGCACAGCACCCCCACAGCCGGCCTGCGACCCCATTTCAGGGGTTCACCCTCGCCGGTGCCTCTTCACCTGCGGTGTGCGAGGGGTGAAGGGGCACTTTGCGTGGTGGACCCGCGAAATGGGGCCGCCGGGGTGGGCCGGGCGGTGGGTCGGGGGTCAGATGGTCCACTTCTGGTTGGCTGCGCCGGTGCAGGTCCAGGTCTGGAGGGGTGTGCTGTTCGCGGAATTGTTGCCGGTGACATCGAGGCACTTGTTCGCCTGCGGGTTCACCAGGTCGTGGCCGGCGGTGTAGGTCCATTTCTGCGCGCCGGATCCGTTGCAGGTCCAGAGCTGGACCTTGGCGCCGTCGGCGAGTGAGCCGGCGTTGACGTCGAGGCACTTGCCGAGCGCGCGGATCGTGCCGTCACCGGGGCGCGTCCACTTCTGCGCGTTCGTGCCGTTGCAGTCGTACAGCTGCACCGGCGTACCGTCGGCGGAGTTCGCGGCCGCGACGTCCATGCACTTGCCGGCCAGGCCGGTGATCTGCGAGCCGCCGCCGCCCGAGCTGCCGAGCGTGGAGACGCGGACGTAGTCGACGGTCATGGTCTGCGGGAACACCGTCGTACCGTCCGGGTAGCCCGGCCAGTAGCCGCCGACCGCGAGGTTCAGGATCATGAAGAACGGGTGGTTGAAGACCCAGGTGTTGCCGCCGAGGTCGGCCGGCGTACGGCGCTGGTACTGCACGCCGTCGACGTACCAGGTGATCGAGTCCGGGGCCCAGTCCACCGCGAAGGTGTGGAAGTCGTCGGCGAACGACCAGCCGTTCGGATGGTTGTACGCGGCACCGATCCCGCCGGCGCCGGAGTAGCCCGGGCCGTGGATCGTGCCGTGCGCGGTGGCCGGCTCCTTGCCGATGTTCTCCATGATGTCGATCTCGCCGTCGTTCGGCCAGTTGCCGCCGCCGAGCATCCAGAACGCGGGCCAGATCCCTTGCCCGCGGGGGATCTTGATGCGGGCCTCGAACCGCCCGTACGTCTGGGTGAAGGTCTGCGCGGTGAGCAACCGGGCCGACGTGTACTGGCACGGGCCGTAGTGGCACTGGTAGCCGCCGTTCTCCTGCCGGGCGGTGATCACCAGGTTGCCGTTGCCGTCCAGCGCGGAGTTGCGGGTGCTGTTGGTGTAGTACTCCATCTCGTTGTTGCCCCAGCCGCCGCCGCCGATGTCGTAGCGCCATTTGGCGGGGTCGGGGGCCTGGCCGGCCGGGCCGTCGAAGGTGTCCTCCCAGACCGTCGCCGCCGTGGCGGCGGCGGCCTGCTGGTGCCCGGTGGCCGCGGGCTGGAGGAGGGCGGTGCCGGCGAGTGCGGCACCGATCGCGAGGAACGCGAGCATGCGGGGACGCTTCATGAGTACCTCATTTCGGGGGCGTCTGAATGAGGGCAATGACTGGCCCGCAGCGTGCCGTGAGAACGCTCCCACGTCAAGCCCGCGACTAAATAAAAGATCTGAAAAAAGTCTCGGTTTCGCCGTTGACACCGATATGCACGAATGGTTACCTCTTGCTGACCACCTGTTGCGGCGCGGGCAGACGCCGGCAACTCGAACCGCCCCATACTCCTTTAAAACAAGGGAGAACCGCCCCATGCCCGCGAAACGGCTTTTGCCGGCCGCGGTCGCCGCGCTCTGCGCGGCCGCCGCCGGACTCGGCTTCGGAACCGCTCCACCCGCCGTCGGCTCGGTCGCCGCCGGCGAACAGGTCAACATCTGGCTGACCACCACCAACGACTCGGCCGGCCGCACCGTGACCCGCGGTCTGCAGCAGCAGACACCGGTGAACTTCGGACCGGCCGGCGGGACCGCGAACCAGACCGTCACGGTCAACGAGAACACCACGTACCAGTCCTTCGAGGGCGGCGGCGCCTCGTTCGCGGACAGCTCCGCCTGGCTGCTGAACAGCAGCAACGTGATCTCGGCCGCGACCCGCGACCAGGTGATGCGGGACCTGTTCGACCCGGTGAACGGGATCGGTCTCGCGTTCGTCCGGAACCCGATGGGCGCCTCCGACCTCGCCCGCTTCAACTACTCCTACGACGACACCTGCTGCGACCTGAACGACTTCAGCATCCAGCACGACCTCGCCGACGTCGTACCGCTGACCAAGCAGGCGCGGCAGCTCAACCCGGCGCTGAAGGTGATGGGCTCGCCGTGGAGCGCGCCGGCGTGGATGAAGGACAACAACGACTTCGTCCACCGCGGCTGGCTGAAGTGGGAGTACGCGCCGATGTACGCGCAGTACTTCGTCAAGTACCTGCAGCAGAACGAGGCGCAGGGCAACCACATCGACTACATCTCGGTGCAGAACGAGCCGACCTGCTGCGGCAGCGACAGCACCGGCTACGCATCGATGAACTGGAACGGCTCCGGCCTGCTCGAGTTCACCAAGAACAACCTGATGCCCGCGCTGCAGGCGGCCGGACTCACCACCAAGGTGCTGATCCTCGACTACAACTGGGGCAACTACAACGACCTCGGCTCGGTCCCGATCGCCGACGGCGCGCTGCGCAACCACCCGAACTTCGGCGGGATCGCCTGGCACGGGTACGGCGGTGACGTGAACCTGCAGACACAGGTGCACAACCAGTACCCGGGCGTGAACGCGTACATGACCGAGCACTCCGGCGGTACGTGGATCGCGAACCAGCAGGTCGAGGACATGAACAACCTGATCGACTACACCCGCAACTGGGACAAGTCGTGGGTCAAGTGGGGTATCGCGCTCGACGAGGACCACCTGCCGTACGTCGGCGCCGGCTGCAACGTCTGCACCGGGCTCGTGACGGTGCACCGCAACGACGGCCAGCGTGGTCAGGTCACCAAGACGGTCGAGTACTACACGATGGGCCACCTGACGAAGTTCGTGAAGCCGGGTGCGCTGCGGATCGACTCGACCGCGAACAGCTCGGTGAAGAACGTGGCCTGGAAGAACCCCGACGGCTCCAAGGCGCTGATCGCCTTCAACACCACGGGCAGCTCACAGTCCGTGCGGGTCAACTGGGGCTCGCAGTCCTTCGTCTACACGCTGCCGACCAAGACGTCGGCGACGTTCACCTGGTCGGGCTCGCAGAGCGGCGGCGGTGGTACGAGCGGGCAGATCACCGGCCTGGGCGGCAAGTGCGTCGACGTCGCCGGTGCGAACTCGGCCGACGGTACGGCGGTGCAGCTGTACGACTGCAACGGCACGACGGCCCAGCAGTGGTCCCGTCCTGGTGACGGCACGCTCCGCGCGCTCGGCAAGTGCCTGGACGTTTCGGGCGGCTCTGTGGCCAACGGCGCCAAGGTGCAGCTGTGGACGTGTAACGGCAGCGGGGCGCAGCAATGGAACTACACGAGCGGCAATGACCTGGTGAATCCCCAGGCGAACAAGTGTCTCGACGTCGCCAACAACACCTCCGCCAACGGCACCCCACTGCAGCTGTGGAGCTGCACCGGTGCGGCCAACCAGAAGTGGACCATCTCATGAAGCGATTACTCGCAGTGGGCGCGACGCTCGTCCTGGGACTGACTCTGGCTGCACCGGCTGTCACGGCTCAGGCAGCCACCGGTGCCGTCACCGGTCTGGCCGGCAAGTGCATGGACATCGCCGCGGCGAACAGCGCCGACGGTACGCAGGTTCAGCTGTACGACTGCAACGGTACGAGCGCGCAGCAGTGGACGCGCTCCAGTGACGGGACCCTGCGAGCACTGGGCAAGTGCCTGGACGTGTCCGGCGGTTCTGTGGCGAACGGCGCCAAGGTGCAGCTGTGGACGTGCAACGGCAGCGGCGCGCAGCAGTGGACGTACACGTCCGGGCGTGACCTCGTGAACCCGCAGGCGAACAAGTGCCTCGATGTCACCGGCAACAACTCCGCCAACGGTACGCCGCTGCAGCTGTGGAGCTGCACCGGTGCGGCGAACCAGAAGTGGAACGTCCCGGCGGCGGACGACGGACCGCCGCCGGCGGGCGGTGCGCCGATGGCGGCCGCGCCGTACCTCTACCAGGGCTGGGGTGACCCGCCGAACCCGGCGACCGTGATGAACGCGTCCGGCGTGAAGTGGTTCACGATGGCCTTCATCCTGTCGAACGGCTACTGCAACCCGCAGTGGGACGGTTCACGACCGCTGACCGGCGGCGTCGACCAGCAGGCGCTCAACACGATCCGCTCCAACGGCGGCGACGTGGTGGTCTCGGTCGGCGGCTGGTCCGGCAACAAGCTGGGACAGAGCTGCGGTACGGCGAGCGAGCTGGCGGCGGCGTACCAGAAGGTGATCAACGCGTTGTCGCTGAAGGCGATCGACGTGGACATCGAGGACCAGGAGTTCTCCCAGGCCGCCGTCCGGCAGAAGGTCGTCGACGCGCTGAAGATCGTCGAGCAGAACAACCCGGGGATCGCGACGTACCTGACCTTCGGGACCACGACGTCCGGGCCGGACGGCAACGGTCAGGACCTGATCCGGCGCGGCGCGACGTCCGGGCTGAACCTGGACGGCTGGGTGATCATGCCGTTCGACTTCGGCGGCGGGTCGACCAACATGGGCACCCTGACCCGGCAGGCGGCCGACGGGCTGAAGAACCAGGTGAAGGCGGCGTACGGGCTGAGCGACGACGCGGCGTACCGCAAGATCGGCATCTCCTCGATGAACGGCATCACCGACGTCGCGGGTGAGCGCGTCAACCTGTCCGACTTCGAGTCGATGCTGTCGTACGCGTCCGAGCATCACCTGGCCCGCTTCACGTTCTGGTCGGTCAACCGCGACCGCCCGTGCACCGGCGGCAGCGCCGACAGCTGCTCCGGCATCTCCCAGAACCCCTGGGACTTCACCAAGGTCATCGGCCGCTACCGCGGCTGACCCGGGCGATCCGGACACTGCCCACCTGGAGATCTTCCAGGTGGGCAGTTCCATTTGACCCTCCGGTAACCGGAGGGTGGAAGCTTGGGGCATGACGGCGACGGTGACGGTGGGGGAGTTCTCCCGCCTGACGCATCTGAGTGTGAAGACCCTGCACCACTACCACGACATCGGCCTGCTCGCCCCGGTCACGATCGACGCGTCGTCGGGCTACCGGCGCTACGGGACGGACCAGGTCGACACCGCGCTGCTGATCCGGCGGCTGCGGAAGCTGCGGATGCCGCTCCCGGATGTCCGGGCGGTGGTCGAGGCGTCCGACGGGCCGGCGCGCGAGGAGACGCTGCGTGCTCATCTCGAGCGGATGGAGCGGGAGCTCGCGCACACCCGCGAGGTCGTCACGTCACTGCGCCAGCTGCTCACACCCGGTCGACCGATCCTCGACGTGCAGTACCGGTTCATCCCGCCGTTCCGTGCGTACGGCGTGTCCGGGCACGTGGTGCGGGAGGAGATCGGGCCGTGGTGCGAGTTCGCCTTCGGCCGGCTCGACGCCGTCGGCGCCGACATCCGGGCGACGCCGGGAGCGACGTACTCCGACGAGTTCTTCACCGAGGACGCCGGCCAGGTGACCGCGTTCTTGCCGGTCGCGCTCGACCAGCCGCCGGCCGACGGGGTGGACCTCGTCGACCTCCCCGGCGGGTACTTCGCGATCGCCGTGCACGCCGGTCACATGACCGACTTCGACCGGACGTACGGCGCGCTCGGCAGCCACGTCGCAGAGTACTGCGAGATCGCGCCCGGCCCGATCCGTGAGCTGTATCCCATCGGCCCGGGGGACGTCCCCGATCCGGCCGACTACCGAACCGAGGTCTGCTGGCCGATCCAGCGGATCCCAGTACTGAAAGGCTGAGCATGTCCATTTCTCTTGAGAGCATCGCCTTCGACTGTGCCGACGCGGCCGCGCTGGCCGGCTTCTGGGCCGGTGTGTTCTCGACCGACGTCGATGCGGACGGCAACGAATTCTTCGCGACCGTGAACCGGGAGGCGTCCGGGCCGACGCTGATGTTCCTCCAGGTCCCGGAGCCGCGCAACGGCAAGAACCGCCTGCACGTCGACCTGGCCGCGACGGACTGGGCCGCCGAGGTCGACCGCCTCGTCGGCCTGGGCGCCAAACGCGTCGACGAGCACAACGAGTACGGCACGCACTGGATCACGCTCGCCGACCCGGAGGGCAACGTCTTCGACGTCGCCGAGCACTAGGCCCTGGTCCGGGGGATTGCCAGGTCGTCGCCCGGGGAGGAGGGTGAGAGGTGTCCGGCGGCGCCGCCGGGGCGCTGCCCTGAGCGTAAGGGGGGTGGATCGTGTACGCGCGTTCCACCACGATCAATGCCGCGCCGGCGTCGGTCGATGCCGGCATCGCGCAGGTGCGCGACGAAGTGATGCCGATGCTGCTCGACCTGGACGGCTGTATCGGCCTGTCGATGATCGTCGACCGGGAGTCCGGTCGATGCATCGCGACCAGTGCCTGGCAGTCGGAGGAGGCGATGCGGGCCTCCGACGAAGCGCTCCGGCCGGTCCGCGACCGGATCGCGGAGACCATGGGCGGGTCGGGTCCGCAGGTGCAGGAGTGGGAGATCGCCGTACTGCACCGTGACCACCGTTCGTCCGCCGGCGCGTGCGTCCGGGCGACCTGGGTGAAGATCGACCCCGCGACGATGGACCGGGCGATCGACGTCTACAAGCTGGCCTCACTGCCGCGGCTCGAGGACCTGGCCGGGTTCTGCAGCGCGAGCCTGCTCGTCGATCGGGCCTCGGGCCATGGGGTGTCCTCGGTGACGTACGACAGTCAGGAGGCGATGGACAGTAACCGGGAGGCCGCCGCCTCGATGCGTGCCTCGACCTCCAAGGACGCCGGCGCGGAAGTCTTGGACGTCCGCGAGTTCGAGCTCGCCATCGCGCACTTACGGGTGCCCGAGATGACCTGACAGCTCAGGGAGCGTGACCGAAGGTGGCGGCGAACGCCTCCCGGAACAGGTCCGCCAGGTCTGGCTCGCCGTCGTCGGCGGCCCAGCGCAGCAAGGCGGTGTGAGTCACTCCGAGTACGGCGCTCGCGGCCGCGCGGGCGCCGTACTCCTGGCTGGGGCCGATCGCGTTCACGAACGCTTCCTGCAGGCGGAACTGGCTGTCCAGGTGGCGGGCCTGGAGCGCCGGGGTCGAGATCATCAGCCGGAGGCGTGCGAGCAGCAGGTCGTGCTCGGTGGTGGCCACCAGGTCGAGGATGGTCACGACGGTGCGGCCGATGCGGTCGGTGAGTGAACCGGTGGCCGGGAGTTCCGCGATCGTGGCCGCGGTCAACTGGTCGAAGTCGTCGTACAGGACCAGGTCTTCCTTGGTGGGGAAGTTCCGGTAGACCGTCATCGCCGAGACGCCGGCCGCGTCGGCGACGTCGTTCACCGTGGTCGCGTCGTACCCGCGGTCGGTGAACAGGCGCAGCGCCTGCCGCTGGATGCGTTGCCGGGTGTCGGCACGCTGGCGGTCCCTCAAGCTCATGTGGTAGATACTAACAACATGATAGTTTCTAACATGAATGACAGGGTGGCGTTGGTGACCGGGGCCTCGCGCGGCATCGGGCGGGCGATCGCGGAGCGGCTGGCCGCGGCGGGAGCCGAGGTGGCTGTGCACTACCACCAGGACAAGGCCGGTGCGGAGGAGACGCTGGAGCGGATCGGCGGGCGCGGGTTCGTGATCGGCGCCGAGCTCGGCGTGCCGGGGGATACCGACGCCGTCGTCGATCAGTTGACCGTGGGGCTGGCGGGCCGGCGGTTGGACGTGCTCGTGAACAACGCGGCGGCACCGCCCGCGGGTCCGATCGGTACGGACACGGAGGCGGCTTTCGACCGGTTGATGGCAGTGAACGTGCGCGCGCCGTACTTCTTGATCCAGCGCTTGCTGCCGGTGCTGTCGGACGAGGGCCGGATCGTGTCGATCTCGTCGGTCGCGACCCGGATGGCGAACCCGGTTCAGACGTCGTTCGCGATGACCAAGGGTGCGCTCGAGACGATGACGCGCACGTTGGCGCAGCAGTTGGGCGCGCGGGGGATCACGGTCAATGCCGTCGCGCCCGGTGCGACGCGGACCGAGGCGAACGGGGCGTTCTTCGAGGCGCCGGGGCTGACGGAGTTGATCGTCGCCCAGACGGCGCTCGGCCGGCTGGGCGGTGGTGACGATGTCGCCGAGGTGGTCGCGTTCCTCGCCGCACCCGCGGCGCGATGGATCACCGGGCAGGTCGTGGACGCTTCCGGCGGGCTACACCTCGGCGTCGGCTGATTCGCTGTCGAGGTAGAGCTGTACGTCGGGGTGGGTGCGCAGCGCCGTACCGGGGTGGTCCGGGCCGATCGGCTGCGTGAGGGTGTCGTGGACGGCCTGGCGCTTGACTGCTCCGGGGACGGATCCGATCAGCGCGCGGGCGTTCAGCAGACGGGGGATGGTGACGGTGATCGCGTGGGTCGGTACGTCGTCCAGGCCGGGGAAATTGCCCTCGTCGACCTGCTGCCTGCGGCTGGTCTCGTCCAGTGCGACCAGCCGGACCGCCTCGGCGGCGCTGAAGTCGGCGGGCGGGTCGTTGAACGCCAGATGCCCGTTGACGCCGAGGCCGAACAGGACGAGGTCGAACGGCTCGTCGCCCATCAGCTTCGCGTAGGCGTCCGGGCCGTCCTCGGGATCCAGTGGGCGGAACGTTGCCTGCGGCACCTTGTCGAGGAAGTTCCGGCGCAGCCAGTTCCGGAACGACTGCGGCGCGGCGGGATCCAGCCCGACGTACTCGTCCATGTGGAAGCACTCGACCCGGCTCCAGTCGAGGCCCGGTTCGGCGGCGAGCGCGGTCAGCGTCGCGGTCTGGCTGGGGGCGGCGGCGAGCATGATCCGGGCCCGTCCGTCAGCCGCGATCGCCTTCAGGATCTCCCCGGCGGCGGCGGTCGCGGCAGCGCGGCCGAGCTCCTCGCGGCTCGGATGCGTGCTGATGCGCGGAGCGTGCTCGACTGTCATGGACCCTCCCGGCGGCGTGTGTGCTGGGGAAAGCCTCGCACAACCGGGGGTTTTCCCCCGGTCGGTACGGTGGAAGACCAAACCCGAAGACGGCGGCTGCCTCCAATGTGTGGACAGTGTCCACGGACATAGCGTCGTCCGCATGCTGACGACGACGAATCAGGTGATGATGGCCGCGCTGCAGGCGACGCAGGAACCGACCGGTGGGGTGGCCGGGTGGGCGATCGATCTCATGGAGCGGCTGGGTCCGGCCGGAGCGGGGGTCGCGGTCGCGCTGGAGAACCTGTTCCCGCCGTTGCCGAGCGAGGTGATCCTGCCGCTGGCCGGGTTCGCGGCGGCGCGCGGTGACTTCGGGCTGGTCGCCGCGATTGTCTGCACCACGCTCGGGTCGGTCGTGGGCGCGCTCGCGCTGTACGGCGTGGGTGCGGTGCTGGGCCGCGACCGGATGCGGGCGCTCGCCGGGAAGCTGCCGCTGGTCAAGGTGAAGGATGTCGACAAGGCGGAGGAGTGGTTCCTGCGGCATGGTGCCAAGGCGGTGCTGATCGGGCGGCTGGTTCCGGTGGTGCGCAGCCTGATCTCGGTGCCGGCCGGCGTGGAGCGGATGCGGGTCGCGCTGTTCCTGCCGCTGACTGCGATCGGCAGCCTGGTGTGGAACTCGTTGCTGATCCTGGCCGGGTATCAGCTCGGCGAGCGGTGGCATCTGGTGGAGTCGTCGGTCGGCGTGTTCCAGAAGCTGGTGATCGTGGCCGCGGTGGCGGCGGTCGGGTGGTTCGTCGTCGTGCAGCTCCGGGCCAGGCGTTCGAATAGTGAGAAAGTCCAGTAGACGGCTCGACTTTGTCTACTCTCGAGACTGTTGCTGCACAGTTGCCGCCGAGGGTTCCGGGAGATGGGTCAGATGCCGTCAGTCGCGTTCGAGTCGAAGGTCGCGCCGGAACCACCGGTCTGGCCCCAGTCGGTGGTCACGGTGGTGGGTAACCCGCGCGCCGGATCACGGACCGCGGCCGCGGCGGCGTCCGTCGCGGAGCTGCTCGCCTCCGAGCTCGGGACGCCGTACCGGATCGACGAGCTGATCGACCTGGTGACGCTGGCGCCGGCGATCTTCCAGGGTGACCAGGCGGGCGCCGAAACGCAGTCCGCGCTGGAGAACGCGATCGAGCTGGTGTCGTCGGCGTCGGTCATCGTCGTCGCGACACCGGTCTACAAGGGCAGTTACACCGGCCTGCTGAAGAGCTTCCTCGACGTGCTGCGTCCTGCGGCGTTGGCGGGCTCCGTGGTCGTCCCGGTGACGGTGTCGGCCGCGCCGATCCACAAGCTGCTGGCCGACCAGCATCTGCGGCCGGTGCTGGCGGAGCTGGGCGCGAGCGTCCCGGTGCCGGGCGTGATCCTGGAGGAGCGCGATCTGGAGGACCTGCAGGTCGTCCTGTCCGGCTGGATCCGCGACAACGCCGGCATCATCCAGGCCACCACGATCGCCCTGCAGCCGGTCGCCGAGCCGACGCCTGCCCGATAGCGCACAACCCGGCGCGTGCCGGGTGGTCCAGGACCTATCGTCGATCTGTGGACGATCGGGCGCGGGTCGAGCGGAACCGGGCGGCCTGGGACCTGCGCGCCGCCGCGCACGTGTCGTCCGGGTTCTACGACGTCGACGGGTTCCGGGCGGGCGGCAGTTCGCTGCGGCCGTTCGAGGTCGAGGCGGTGGGCGACGTCCGCGGACGGCGACTGCTGCACCTCATGTGTCACTTCGGGCTCGACACGTTGTCGTGGGCACGGCTGGGCGCCGACGTCACCGGCGTGGACTTCTCCGCCGAGGCGATCAGCTCGGCGCGACAGTTGGCCGACGAGGTCGGGTTGCCGGCGCGGTTCGTCCAGGCGGACGTGTACGACGTGCCCGACGTACTGGAGCCGGCGTCGTACGACGTGGTGGTGGCGACGTACGGGGTGCTGGTGTGGCTGCCCGATCTGGGCGAGTTCGCGCGGGTGGTGGCGCGGATGCTGCGCCCGGGCGGGACCGTCTTCCTCGCAGAGTTCCATCCGCTGCAGGCGATGGTGGACGAGGAGCTTCGGGTCCGTACGTCGTACTTCCGCACCGGCGCCGTCGATCGTGAGGTGACGACCAGCTACACCGGGCAGGACGTGCCAGAACACGTGCAGAGCACCTGGCCCTGGACGGTCAGCGGATTGGTGAACGCACTGGCAAGCGCCGGCCTGCACATCGACCGCCTCGACGAACTCCCCGTGGACCTACGCCGGCGAAGCCCGTCGATGCTGCAGGACGCCGCCGGGCTGTGGCGTCTGCCGGGTGATCCCATACCGCTGCTGTTGACGTGCCGAGCTCACCGCCCCGACGCGGGATAGACGCCGAGGGCGGCGAACCGGGCGCTCAGGTCGCCAAGTGCAGCCCGACCTTGAACACCCGGCGGTGGGTGTGGACAGGTCATGCGCTGTCCACACCCACCAGGAGGTGTCCAAGGTTCAGTCGTTGTGGGTGGGTTGGGTTGGGGCGTGGCGGAGGGTTGCTGTTGCGGGGATGAGGGTGGACGCGAAGGTGAGTGCGGCGGCTGCTCCGATGATTACCAGGTAGATCCAGAACGGGCCTGTGGGGAGGGCGTCGTTCGCGACCTTCGCGGAGAATGGCAGGAGGCAGGCGAGCGCGACGGCGGTGCCGAGCGTGATGCCCGTGAGGGTGACCAGTGTGCTTTCGGTGGTCAGCATGCGGAGCACCTGGAAGCGGGTCGAGCCGGTCAGCCGTTGCAGGGCGAACTCGCGGCGGCGGCGCAGCGTGGTGGACACCAGCGTGTTGACGACCGAGACCGCGGTGTACGCGATCAGCATGCCGACCAACATGTAGTTGATCCACGCCTGCGTCTGCAGGTCCTCGGTGTTCGAGGCGACGAGCGTGCTGCGGTCGGCGACCTGGACACCCGGGTGCGCGGCAGCGAGCTTGGCCAGAGCCGGTCGTACGTCGGCACCGGGCTCGGCGCGGACCAGGACCTGCTTGGTCAGACCATCGGTCGTATGGGCGGAAACCAGGGACGCGGGCAGGATGATCGACTCGTATCCACGCTCGGCCGCGAACGTCGCGACCACCCGCAGCTTCACAGTGGTCCCGTCGCCCAAGGTCATCGTGATCTCGGAGCCGACGCCGCGACCGGTCTTGTCAGCCATGTACTCCGGGATCGCCGCGGTCGACCCGCTCAGCCCGGCGAGCGATCCGCTTGTCAGCCGCACCGGTGCTGTACCGTTCGCGCCCTGCGCGTCCACGCCGATCACCGGCGCACCGTCCTCGTCGAACGGGGCCTTCCGCGGGTCGTCGACCGCGCCCATGCTCCGGACGAACGCCGACGCGCTCGCCACGCCGGGGATCGCTCGCACCTCGGAGACCAGCTTCGGCGAGAGGCCCGCGTCCGACACCAGTACGGCGTCGGCCCGCAGGTCCCGCGTGAACGCCTCGGAGGACGCGTGGACCTGCGTGGTCTGCATGTACAGGTTGGCGGTCGAGATGCCGACGGCAAGCATCACCGGCATCGCCGCGGCGGACAGCGCCACCGTGCGCGCGGACAGGTTGCGGATCGCGAGCCGGCCGCTCACCCGGGTCAGTGCCTGGACCGGCCAGCGCCAGATGGCCAGCACCAGCTTGGTCCAGAACGGGCCGAGCAGCGCGACACCGATCGCCCAGCAGAGGATCGACGGTCCGGCGGTCGACGCGGCGAGCGGGCCGGTCATCACGGTCGCGGTCACGATCAGGAGCGCCAGGCCGCCGCCCAGGAACAGCAGGCCGAACAGCAACCGGACCCAGCTGAACCACTTGCGCTGCAACGACGCCTCGACGAGCGCCTCGACCGGCTTGATCTTCGCCGACTTGCGCGCCGCGATCAGGGCGGCGCCGATCGCGGCGAGGACCGCCGCGCCGGCGCCGGCCGCGAACGGTATCCAGCCCTGGGCGAACTCGATCACCGGCGACGCGACGCCGTGCGAGCTGAGCTGGTCGAAGAGGAAGCGGCCGAGGAAGATCCCTGGCACGCATCCCAGGACGACGGCCGGCAGCGACACCATCAAAGCCTCACCGAGGATCATCCGCCGCACCTGGCCGGGCGTCGTACCGATGCCGCGGAGCAGCGCGAACTCACGCTCGCGGTGCTGAGCGGCGAGCGCCAGCGTGGACGCGACCACGAACATCATCGTCATCGCCGCGATACCGCCGAACGAGCCCGCGACCGCGATCAACGCCGTACGGCGGGACTCGGCGTCCGGGTGCTCGGCCAGGCCGCGGTCGACGCCGGCGCGGACGGTCAGGTTTCCGTCCACCTCTTGCAGCTTGTGCTTCACCTTGTCGAGGTCGGTGCCGGGGGTAACCAGTACGCCGACGTCCGCGAAGCGGGACGGGTTGCGGACGAAGCTCGCGGCGTCCCGGTCGGCGAAGAAGGCGTGGCCGGAGGCTTGCGGGGCGATGCCGCTGATCGTGAAGGTCTTCGGCTCACCGTTGATCAAGAGCGTCAGGTGCTCGCCCAGTTTCCCCGACGAGACCACTACCTGACCGGATCGCGGCGCGTGCCCGGTGCTGAGGTCGTACGGCGCGAGCGCAGCGCTCGACCAGTTGTGGCCCTCGGCAACCACAGGTCCGGCCGAGCCGTTGATGGCGGTGAAGGTGTAGTCGCCCACGGCGGAGGTGACGCCCTCGGTGGAACGGATCTTGGGGAGGAGGTCGACGGCGACGCCGACGCGTTCTGACAGGGGAGTGGGGTCTTCGACGCCGGGGCGGTGGTGGGACTGGTTGCCGGTGACGACCAGGGAGGTCGCGGCCAGCCGGTCGGGCTCGACGTTGGAGCGGATGCCGGTTTCCATCAGGCCGCCGCACGCCATCACGATCGCCGTACCGAAGACGACCGCGACGAACGTCGCGATGAATCCGCTCTTGCGGTGCCGCAAGGTGCGGACGGCGAGGCGCATCATCCCGCCACCGCCTGCAGGTTGGACCGTGCACCCAGGTGAGTCATCCGATCGGCGACGGCTTCGGCGGTCGGCGAGGTCAGGCTGCCCGCCAGCGCGCCGTCGGCGAGGAAGAGCACCTGGTCGGCGTACGACGCGGCGACCGGGTCGTGCGTGACCATCACGACCGTCTGGCCCTGGGAGCGCACGGGCTCGCGGAGCAGCTCGAGGACGTCGGCAGCGGTCTGGGTGTCGAGCGCGCCGGTCGGCTCGTCGGCGAAGATCACCGCGGGCCGGGCGACGAGCGCGCGGGCGATCGCGACCCGCTGCTGCTGGCCGCCGGACAGTTCGCCCGGGCGGTGCTTGTGCCGGTCGCCGAGGCCGACGCGGTCCAGGACCTGCCGTACGGCGGCCTTGTTCGGCCGGCGCCCGTCGAGCTCCTGCGGCAGGCAGACGTTCTGCCAGACCGTCAGCGCGGGCAACAGGTTGAAGGACTGGAACACGAACCCGATCCGCTCCCGCCGCAGCTCGGTCAGCCTGCGCTCGCTCAGGCCCGCGAGCGGCTGCCCGTCGATGTGCACGCTGCCGGACGTCGGACGGTCGAGCCCGGCGGCACAGTGCAGAAAGGTGCTCTTGCCCGACCCGGACGGGCCCATCACCGCGGTGAAGGTGCCGGGGGCGAATTTCATCGAGATCCCGTCGAGGGCGGTGACGGTGTTCCCGCCACGGCCGTAGACCCGTCGTACATCCTGCAGGACGACCGAGTATCCGGCCCCGTCGACTGCTTCCTGCGTCCTCTTCTTCATGCCGTCGACGCTACGGAGCGACGGCGCCGCGCCCCATGGTGCTGAACCGACGACAGGGGTGGACGAAAGTCCACCTCAGGTACGGAACAGGGCCCGTGCTCCGGCGAGGTAGGTGTCGGGCGTCACGTCACCGATGATCAGCCGTTGCAGGACGAAGCCGGGGATCAGGGCGAGCAGAACCTGGGCGATGTACTCGGGGGCGACGTCGGGGTCGACGGTGCCGTCGGCCTGGGCCCGGCGGGCGACCGCCTCGAAGTTCCCGCGGAGCACGGTGTATTTGTCGCAGGCGGTGGCCATGATCGCCGGGTTCCGCAAGGCCTCGGCCCAGGCCTGGATCGCGACCCGGGTGACGTCGCCGCCCGGGCGTTCGGCGACCGCCACGACGTGGTTGATCGCCGCTTCGAGAGCCATCAGCGGTGTGACGGCCTGCTCCGTCGCCAGGATCTTCTGGAACAGCTCGTCGATGGTGCTGAGCGCGTCCTCGGCGATCGCCGCGACGATCTCTTCCTTGCTCTTGAAGTAGCCGTAGACGGCGCCCGCGGACAGCCCGGACTCGCGGATCACGTCGGCCATCGTCGTCTTGTGGAAACCCTCCTCGATCACGCAGGTGCGGGCCGCCGCGACGATCTGCGCGCGGCGCGCCAGGCGGTGTTCCTCGGTGACCTTGGGCACGTCCGCAACATAAAACGAATGTCCGTTCTTGACAAGTCGCCGGGCCGTTGCCAGGCTCGGAGTCATAAAGAACGATCATTCGGTTTTATTGCCCGAGGGAGTACCCGCCATGACCACTGAGGCGCACGCGGCCGACCGTCGCCGGCCGCCCCTGATCGCCGTCATCACGCTGCTGACCGCGGTCCTCACCGTGTTCCTGATCGCCTTCGCGTGGCCGGCCGCGCGCTCGGAGCCGCGCGACGTCCCGCTCGCGGTGTCCGGTCCGGCGCCGGCGGTCCAGCAGATCGAGACCGCGCTCGGCCAGGCGATGCCCGATGGCTTCGAGATCACCGCCGTACCGGACCGGCAGGCGGCGGTGCAGCGGATCAAGGACCGGGAGGCGTACGGCGCAATCGTGCTGGACGCGGCGCAGCCCGAAGTACTGACCGCGTCCGCGGGCGGACCCGCCGTTGCGCAGGTGCTGACCCAGTTGTCCGCCCGGATGTCGCCGGAGAACCCCGCGAAGGTGACCGACATCGTGCCGCTGCCGAAGGACGACCCGCGCGGCGCCGGACTGGCGGCCGGTGCGTTGCCGCTCGTGCTCGGCGGGATCATCGCGGCCGGCGCCCTCACCCAGCTGGTGCGGTCCGGGGCGAAGCGGATGATCGGGGCGATCACCTTCGCGGTCACCGGCGGTCTCGCGCTGGCCGCCGTACTGCAGTACTGGCTCGGCTCGTTCGAAGGCAGCTACCTGGGCAACGCGGGCGTGATCGCGCTGTCGATCGCGGCGATCAGCCTCACCCTGCTCGGCCTCGAGTGGCTGCTCGGTACGGCGGGGCTCGCGCTCGGCGGCGCCATGATGATGCTGCTCGGCAATCCGCTGTCCGGGATGACGAGCGCGCCCGAGATGCTGCCGACCGGATGGGGCACGCTCGGGCAGCTCCTGCCGCCCGGCGCGGCCGGTACGGCGTTGCGCTCGGTGAGCTTCTTCGACGGCGCCGGGGCCGCGCGGCCACTCGCCGTACTGGGGTGCTGGCTGCTTGCCGGGCTGCTGCTGTGCGGGGTCGGCTCGGTCCGTGCCCGGGGACGCGCCGTACCCGCTCGCCACGAGGCGCCGGCGGTCGCAGCCTGACAAAGTAGGGGTATGACACCGCGGTGACCGGATCGTTACGTCCCGGTCTCCGTGGTGCCGTGCGTTTGGGGCGACAACGTTGTCTGTCAAGCATTGACTTCGGCCGTTCAGGACTCCTACGGTCGCGGGAAAGCCCGCAGGTTTGGGTCGTGGTACCGGGATGACAACGATTGCCCGAAGGTGGACCTGATGATGTCTAGGAAACGTTTCAAGGTGGCAGCCGTCGCGAGCGCGCTGCTGCTGGCGGTCACGGCCTGCAGCCAGGGGTCGACGACCAAGCAGCCGGACGCCGGCGGTGCGCAGAGTTCCGGCCCGGCGCACATCAAGATCGCGTACCAGCAGTGGGGTCCGGGCGTGGTGATGAAGAACTTCCTCACCGGCGTGAAGTCCGAGTACGAAGCCGCGAACCCCGGCTCGACGGTCGAGATCCTGCCGATCGTCGCCTCGGAGAACGACTACTACACCAAGCTGCAGCTGATGATGCGGTCGCCGAACACCGCGCCGGACGTGGTCTACGAGGACACCTTCCTGATCAACTCCGACATCACCGCGGGCTACCTGAAGCCGCTGGACGACTACATCAACAAGTGGGACCAGTGGGGCCAGTTCGAGGACACCGCCAAGGGCGCGGCGAAGGCGCTCGACGGCAAGACCTACGGCGTACCGGACGGCACGGACACCCGCGCGCTCTGGTACAACAAGCAGATCTTCGCCAAGGCCGGACTGCCCGCCGACTGGCAGCCGAAGAGCTGGGACGACGTTCTCAGCGCGGCCCGGACCATCAAGCAGAAGGTCCCCGGCGTGATCCCGATGAACGTGTACTCCGGCAAGCCGATGGGTGAAGCCTCGGCGATGCAGGGCTTCGAGATGCTGCTGTACGGCACGAAGGACACGCTGTACAACAACGACCAGCAGAAGTGGGTCGTCGGCAGCCAGGGCTTCAAGGACTCGCTGAACTTCGTCAAGACCGTCTACACCGAGGGCCTCGGCCCGTCGCCGAAGCAGGCGCTCGACCCGAACATGGGCAGCAAGGTCGGCACCGAACTGCTGCCCGGCGGGAAACTGGCGATCGCGCTGGACGGCTCCTGGATCTACGGCAACTGGCAGAAGACCGGCGCGAAGCCGTGGCCGCAGTGGTCCGAGGTGCTCGGCCAGACCGCGATGCCGACCCAGGACGGCAGCGGCAAGGGCAAGGTCAGCCTCTCCGGCGGCTGGACCTGGGCGATCCCGGCCAAGTCCAAGAACCCGGACGCGGCCTGGAACCTGATCAAGACCCTGCAGACCCAGAAGAACGCGGCCAAGTACGCGACCGAGGGCGCGCAGATCGCGGTCCGCAAGGACGTCGCCTCCGACGCCACGTACAAGAGCTCCTCGAAGAGCACCCAGTTCTTCACCGACCTGGTCTCCGTCACCGTCTACCGCCCGGCATACGCGGAGTACCCGAAGGTCTCCAACGAGATCATCACCGCGATGGAGGCGGTGATGACCGGACAGTCCTCGATCGACAAGGCCGCGAAGAACTACGACGAAGCGGTCGAAGGCATCGTCGGCAAGGACAAGACGACTTCGGGCCAGTAGCCCGGGCGAAGGAATCTCCCCTGTGACGACGACTGTCGCACCCACGGCCTCGGCTCCCACTCCCTCCGGCAAGACGTCCGGGGGGAGCGGGAAGCCGCGGGCCGCCATGTTGCTCAAGATGCTGCCGCTGTCGCCGGCCATCGGACTGATGCTGGTCTTCCTGGCCGGTCCGATCATCTACTGCGTGTACGCCGCGTTCACGAACATGGCGCTCACCGGGACCGGCGCCGCGAACGTCAAGTTCGTCGGGCTGGACAACTTCCGCAAGGCGTTCGGCAGCGGCGCGTTCACGAACGCGATCTGGCTGACGCTGGTGTTCACGCTGATCTCCGCGATCATCGGTCAGAACACGCTCGGCCTCGGCCTCGCGCTGCTGATGCGCAAGTCCACCAAGGTGATCCGCAACTTCGTCGGCACCGCGGTGATCGGCGCCTGGGTGCTGCCCGAGGTGGTCGCGGCGTACCTGCTGAGCGCGTTCTTCAACGACGAGGGCACCCTCAACGTGATGCTGCACGCGGTCGGCCTGCCCGGGCAGGACTGGTTGTACGCGGCACCGATCATCGCGGTGTCGCTGGCCAACATCTGGCGCGGTACGGCGTTCTCGATGCTGGTGTACTCGGCCGCCCTGAGCGAGATCCCCAAGGAGATCGAGGAGTCCGCCGAGATGGACGGCGCGGGCGGCTGGCGGCGGCTGGCGTTCGTGACGCTGCCGATGATCACCCGCGCGATCATGACCAACCTGATGCTGATCACGCTGCAGACGCTGAGCGTGTTCGGCCTCATCTACGCGATGACCCGCGGCGGCCCGGGCACCAAGAGCCAGACGTTGCCGCTGTACATGTACGAGCAGGCGTTCAGCTTCTCGCAGATCGGCTACGGTACGGCGATCGCGCTGGTGATGCTGGCGATCGGCGCGATCTTCTCGCTGATCTACCTGCGTGGACTCAACTCGGAGGCAGCGTGACAGTGCATATGGCGCGACTCCGTCGCGCTGGATCATGGGGCTGTTGCTCCCGGTCTTCCCTCGTCGCTCTGGTCGCTTCGCTCCCGCCGCTCCTCAGTCCAGACCGGGAGGCCCCATGATCGCGCGCGACCGTCTCAGCAAGGTGATGTCGAACCTGATCCTGCTGGCCATTGGTGTGCTGTTCGTGCTCCCGCTGCTGTGGGTGCTGTTCGCGTCGATCAACCGGACCGCGGGACTGCGGGTCGAGTTCCCGACGCACCCGACGCTCGGGAACTTCAAGGCGGTGCTGAACACCAACACGACGTACCGCCCGGTGCTCAACGGCGTCGTGCTGTGCGGCGGGGCCGCGCTGCTGACGATGGTGTGCGCGGTGCTCGCGGCGTACCCGCTGTCGCGGTTCAAGACGCGCTTCAACCGGCCGTTCCTGCTGACGGTTCTGTTCTGCACGGGGTTGCCGATCACTGCGGTGATGGTGCCTGTTTACGGGCTCTTCGTACAGCTGAACCTGGTGGACACGCTCGGCGGCACGATCATGTTCATGGCAACTGCGGCGTTGCCCTTCGCGATCTGGCTGACGAAGACGTTCATGGACGGCGTACCGCTGTCTCTCGAGGAAGCGGCCTGGGTCGACGGCGCCGGCAACATGCGCGCCCTGTGGGCGATCGTGCTGCCGCTGATGTGGCCGGGGATCGCGGTCGTGCTGATCTTCACCTTCATCGGCATGTGGGGGAACTTCTTCGTCCCGTTCATGCTGCTGCTGTCCCCGGAACGGCTGCCGGCGTCGGTCAGCATCTTCACGTTCTTCGGCCAGTACGGCGAACCGAACTACGGCCAGCTGGCGGCGTACTCGCTCATCTACACCACCCCCGTCCTCCTCCTCTACCTCCTCCTCAGCCGCAAACTAGGCGGCGCCTTCGCCCTCGGCGGAGCCATCAAGGGCTAACCGGACACCGGCTGTTCTTTGGCCGGCTTCGCCGGGGTGCGGGGCAGGTGTTGAGCGATTGAGGTATTGGCGTCGGCTGCTGTGGCGCGAAAGGACGCCGCTTCGCGGCGGCTGTTGTTTGGCGCGGAACGTGGTGTGCGGCTTGCTAGCGCGGCCGTTGAACTTGGGCGCCCCGCTGCGCGGGTGACTGTCCTTCCCGCCTGGGCTATGCGGCGAAGCATGCGCGGTGCGCCGAGTCGTGGGATTTGGCTGGCTAGGACGACCAGGATCCACGACTCGGCGATCGGGGTGTGCGCCAATCGCCACGACTCGGCGACGGTGTCGGCGGGATGCTGGCCTGACGCTGGAAGCGGGCGGAGGCGACGGGGGCGGTTGTGGGGCTGGGTTGGCTGGTGGGCGCGCGTTGCGCGTCGCGGTGCAACGGCGAGCCCAGCGCATCTCATCTGCCGCGCTACCACCGCACCGCGACGCCACCACCGCACCGCCACAGCGGCTGGCGTCGATTGCCTCTGACGTTCGCCGCGAACTGCGCGCGGCGCCGGAGGCGGCTGATGGACTGTTGCCGCGAAGCGGTGTCCTTTCAGCTGTTTGTGTGGGTCGGTGTCGGCTGCTGGGGTGTGGCGGCCGACGCCCAGGGCGCCACTGCTCCGCAGCCCTTCCGGCGCGTGCGCGCGTGGCGGCGGGCCGTTGGCGGGATGAGCGTCGGCGAGAGAACACCGCTTCGCAGCGCTGTCGTTGTCCGGCCTGGCCGGTGGGCGCGGATCGTGCTGGTGTTACACATAGGCCCGTTGGCCGGCGCACTGGTGCGTGACCCACCGCGGTGAGCGCTTTCGGGGGCGCGCTACTGCTGCGTCATCGAGCTCGACGCGGAGGCCGAGTGGCCGGGGGCGGGCGCTCTCAAGAGATTGCCCAGAGCAACATCTCCGCTACCTCACCACTCTCGCGCACGCCGGTCGAAGCCGACAGTCACCCTGTAGCGGTATGCGTCGGCGGCCGTATGACACCCCTGCAGCCGACGCCGCCATCAGATGCTCTGCGCGTGCCGGGCCAAGAAGACGTCGCCGGGTGCTGTCGTACGTCGCCGAGGACGCGAAGCCGCGGCGACTTGAGTGGTGTTTGCTGGTGTTGGCCCCCGAATAGCCCACAAAATAAGGGGATTCCGGCTCGGAAACTGGCGGTGGCGCCGTCTAGAGTCGATGCCATGGAACTCCTGGGCGAGCGGCCGGCGTGGTCGATGAGTGGCGGCGAACTGCTGTCCACTCTCGACATGCTGGAAGCCGAGCTCGCCCGTCTGGAGGCGTACCGGTTGAGCGTGGTCGCGGCGATCGAGTCCACCGGGTACGCCGAGGAGCTCGGCGCCCGCGACACCGCCGAGCTGCTGCGTTTCCGCTACCGCCTGGACCCCCCGGCCGCCCGCCGCGCCCTCCGGCTCGCCCAGGCCGCCCCGCACTACCCGGCTGTAGCCGCCGCCCTCGAGCGCACGGCCTCCTCCGCAACCGCGGACGTACCCGACGACAGCGGATCTGAAGACAGTGGATCCGGGGACGGTGCTGGTGATGGTGGTTGGTTGCTGCGGCCGGCGCAGGCGGCCGCGATCGTGTTCGGTCTCGACCGGGTCAGGTCGCGGGTGCCGGTGGAGCACTTGGACGCGGCCGCGGAGCAGTTGGTCGGGCTGGCCGGTCATCTGTCGCCGGGTGAGCTGCGCACGGCCGCCAAGGAGATCGCCGACTTGCTGGACTCCGACGGTCCCGAGCCCGAGGAGCTGAAGGCGTATGAACGGGAGTCCTTGACGCTGTCGGCTGCGGACAATGGCGTGAAGTTCAAGGGGTTCTTGGCCAACGAGAACGCCGAACTCCTGCGCGCCGTCGTGCATGCCGGTGCTCGCCCGCACAAGACCGTCGACGGTGAGCACGACCCGCGGCCACGGGACAAGCGCCAGGCCGACGCGCTGTCGGATGCCTTGAGCATCGCCGCCGCCGTGTGGGACACCACCGTCACCACACCCGGCCCCGCCACCGGCCGCACAGTCGGCCCCGCCACGGGCACCGAGGGCACCGCGGGTACAGGTGGTGCCGCGAGCACCGCGGGTACAGGGGACATGGCAGGCGCCGCGGGCACCACGGGCACCGCCGCCGCGGGCACGGGTGGTCGGGTGGCCGGGTATGGCGCGAAGGCGACCATCACCGTCACGATCGACCTCGAAGACCTCAAAGCCGCGACCGCGGACGCGATCGGGCGCACGGTCTACAGCGGCGGGCTGTCGGCGGCCACGATCCGGCGGCTGGCCTGTGATGCGAACATCATCCCGTTGGTGCTGGGGTCGAATTCGGAGCCGTTGGATGTGGGGCGCCACGTGCGGCTGGTCACCAAGCCGATGCGCCGCGCGCTGGATACCCGTGACCGGGGCTGTGTGGTGTGTGGGGCCCCGCCGATCATGTGCGACGCCCACCACCTGATCTCCTGGATCGACGGCGGCGAGACCAAGGTCTCGAACCTGGCCCTGTTGTGCCGCCGTCACCACACCGACCTGCACAGGGGCCGCTGGCACATCACCGTCCTCGACGGCATCGTCCACGTCACCCGTCCAGCCTGGGCAGAACCACCGCTAGGACGCCACCACGGCTACCGCCGACGCGCCGTCGAGCACCCGACCCCGCCCATCCCCACCCCGCCGACCGCCCCGCCGGCCGACGGCGATCCAGACCTGCCCAGCCCCCACCATTCGAAGTGGCGAGCTGACGAGGCAGCCCTTCAGCAGGCCGCCGCCTTCGCGCTGACCGGCTAGCTCAAACACGACAGCCCCCGGCCGCGCGCACGCGGGTGGGGAGGCCGGTGTGGTCAGAGAGGCAGGAGAGGGCGCAGCCTGCCTTGTAGGCGGCCCGGGGCGCCCGTGGAACAACCAGTGCCGCCAACGCCGGCATCAGATGCTGTGCATGTGCTGCGCACGCACCGAAGGTGGCCAGCAAAATTGCCGCTGTGGAGCGGAGGCCGTTGGCGTCGGCGCCACGCCAGAGCAGCCGATGCCAACACCCAGATGCTCGCCACGTACTGCGCTCGCCGGTGGAGTCGTAGGTGAGGCTGCCGGCGCGGCGTGGGTTGGTGGGGGTGCAGCGCGTCGCGGGAGGCGGCGCCAACACCCAGATGCTCGCCACGTACTGCGCTCGCCGGTGGAGTCGTTGGTGAGGCTGCCGGCGCGGCGTGGGTTGGTGGGGGTGCAGCGCGTCGCGGGAGGCGGCGCCGGCAGTAGATGGGCGCCACGTGCCGTGCTCCGCGGGTGGGGCCGGCCGGTAGGACTGGCGCCGTGGAGCGGTGTTCTTTCGAGGCGGTGGGTTTCAGGGGGTGGTGAGGGTGTGGCGGATGTTCTGCCAGGTGGTGAGTTTTTCGGGGAAGGTGGCGGTCCACTGGGGGTCGGGGAGGCCCTGGGTGTAGCGGGAGAGGGCTATGGGGGCCAGTGTGGGGGCGGAGTCCGGGGCGGCGTCCAGGACCATGGCAAGGCGGATGGTGAAGGTCGTCAGGCGGGTGAGGCGGGAGTGGTCGGGGGTTGCTTCCAGGTCCTTCAGTTGGGTGCGGAGCTGCTTCAGGGTGCGTACGGCGGTGCGGTGTGGCGGTGGGGTGAGGTCGTCGGACGGGATGCCGAGGAGGGCCGCGGCCTCAGGTGACGGCTCGGGCGGAGTTGTCTTACCGAAGAGGCGGGGCTTACCGGCTTGGAGGTGGTCGGTGATCTCGGACAGGAGGGTGTCGAGAGCGGCGACAAGCTCGCCCACAGCGCTGTCGGCGGTCTTGCGGCGGTTGGATTCCAGCGCGGTGACGCGGGCGTATTCCGCCTCGACCGCGGCGCGCAGAGTCTCGGGCCAGTCGTCGAGTCCGGTCAGCTCCTCGACACGGGGTGCCGACGCGTTGAGGTCGCCCGCGTTCAACGGTTTGGCGCCGGAGCGGGCCGCGTCGATCTCCTCGCCGATCTTCTTCTGTGGTCCCGGAACGATTGAGCTCACACGTCCAGCCTACGCAGGTTCCAGACCGACGGGACGACCAGCGTGACGACGGTGATCAGGACGAAGAGCGCGGCGCCGTACAGTTCGACGGCCTTCGCGCTGATCGCCACCGCGACGTACCCGACGGTGAGCTGACCGACCGGACCGGCGATGAACGAGCCGAGCATGTCGTACGACGACACGCGCGACAGCTTGTCGATGGGTACGTGCTGGCCGAGCGCGGTCTCCCAGCTGATCCCGAAGATGTCGAAGCCGACGCCGAGGACGAAGGCCGCGATCGCCATCGCCCAGAGCTGCGGCACCAGCGCCAGGCACAGCATCACCGGGACGGTGAGCAGCATGCCGAGCATCCCGGTGCGCAGCGGGCGGCGGGGTTTGAGCCGGAGCATGATGATGCCGCTGGCAACGAGTCCGGCGCCGAAGCAGGCGCTCACGACACCCCAGCCGGCCCGGCCGAACGTGCGGTCCGCGATCACCGGTCCGAGGACCTGGTAGCAGGCCGTGTAGATCAGGTTGAGCAACGCGAACGCGAGCACGATCACCCAGACCCACTGCCGGGAGACGAACTCGTGCCAGCCCTCGCGCAGATCGGTCACGAGCGAGCTCGCCTGCCGCGTGATCCGTGGGATCCGCAGCCGGAGCAGCAACAGCGCGCCGATCAGGAACGTGACGCCGTCGACCGCGAGGCCGACGCCGGGGCCGGTCAGGCCGACGATCACACCCGCGACCGCGCCGCCGCCGATCATTGCCGCGGAGCGCGCGAAACCCGAGATCGCGTTCGCCTGCGGGAGTTCGGCGCGGTCCACGATCGACGGCAGGATCCCGGTCATCGCCGGCATCACGAACGCCGCCGCCACTCCGTTCACCGCCTCGATCGCCGCCAGCTGCCAGATCGTCGCGTGCCCGGTGAGGACGAGCGTCGCGGCGAGTCCCTGGGTGAGGCCGCTGATCGTGTTGGCCGCGACCAGGACCAGGTGCCGGGGCAGCCGGTCGGCGATCACGCCGCCGATCAGCAGGAACACGATGTTCGGGATGCTCCGCGCCGCCAGGACGGTACCGACCGCGCCGGCCGAGTGCGACACGTCCAGGACGGCGAACACCAGCGCCACCGGCGCGATCGCCGACCCGAGGATCGAGACGAACCGCGCCGACACGAAGATCCGCACGTCGCGGTGCCGCAGTACGGCCAGATCCTGCCGAAACCCCACCGAAGCCCCCTCGACCGACGCGCGAACCCGCAGATCCTACGGGCCGCGCGCGTCAGTCAGCGAGGCGAATACCGAGTTCGACCGCCCACTTCGTCTTGCGCGGTTCGGTCCGCGGGTCGGTCCGGTACGCCTCGTACCGGCAGCCGAAGACGTCGCCGGCCGCGCTCTCGTGCCGGTCGAGGACGAGCCCTTCGGCGGCGGCCCAGTCGAGCAGCGCTCGGTTGGCCCGCAGCGAGTGGTTGCGGTAGGTCAGCGTCGCGTAGCGCCCGGTGGGCAGCGTGCCGGCCCGCACGCGTGCGTCGCCGCGCAGGGGCGCCGGTGTCACCACGCCGACCTCCAGGTCCATCGGTCCGCTCATGTCGATCACGTGCAGGCGAAGGAAGAACGGGCCGGCATCGTCGATCGTCCGGTCGTCCAGCCAGGCGATCAGCTCGTCGAGCAGTTCGTCGCGCTTGCCCAGCATGCCGCGGAACGGCGTCACCACCCGGATTCCGAGACAGTCCCGAGCGGCCCGTTCGACGACCCGGTTCGGCTCCAGCACCTCCATCAGCCACCTCCTACGACAACTGTGCCATCGAGTTCGGGTGTTTCCGGACCGTGCCGGTTCGGCGTACGGTCGGTGGTTGTGAGAGGCCGGGTCTGGGGGATGCGGGGGAGCGTTGCGCTGGGGATCCTGGTGCTCGGGATGGCCGCGGCTGTCGGGGTGGGGCGCTGGGAGCAGGAGTTCGGCGAGCAGAGCGCGGCGGCGCACCTTGTGCTCGAGACCGTCAATGCGTGCGTCGCGCTGCTGCTCGCGTTCCTGGTGTACGGGCGCTTCCTGCGGACCTACACGCGTCAGGACCTCCTGCTGCTGCAAGGACTGGTCGTCCTCGGTACGGCGAACGCGCTGCTCTGCGTCACGCTCGTCAAGAACAATCCGGCCGGTGCGTTCGGCAACTGGCTACCGCCTGCCCTGCGGATCGTCGGCACCCTTCTGATCGCGGCAGCGGCTCTCGTCCCGAACCGCCTCGCGCGCCGGCAAGGCTGGCGGCACTGGGCGCTGGCGCCCACCGTCGTCGCGATGCTCGGGGTCGGTGCCGTCGTGTACTGGCGGAAGGACTCGCTGTCGGCCGATGCCACCAGCAACGCGCTGCTGGTCCCGCAGATCCTCACGCTCGTGTGCTTCGCGGTGGCCGCGGTGGCGTTCACGGTGCAGGCGCGCAGCCGGGACGACGTACTGCTGCGGTGGCTCGGTCCTGCCTGCGCGCTGGGGGCATTCGCGCGTTTGAGCTACCTGCTCTTCCCACCGGAACGCGCCGACCTGCTGTACTCCGGCAGCCTGCTGCGGACCGGCTCGTACCTGCTGCTGCTCATCGCGGCGGGCCGGGAGATCAGCCGGCACTGGGCCCTGCAGGCGGAAACCGCGGTCGTCGAGGACCGGCGACGGGTCGCCCGCGAGATGCACGACGGCGTACTGCAGGAGCTCGGCTACATCCGCTCCGAGATCTCGGGGTTCGCGGCCACCGATCGTTCGCGGGTCGACCGGATCCTCGGCGCCAGCGAACGCGCGATGGACGAGGCGCGGCAGATGCTCGAGGCGCTCGGCCGATCGGACGACGAGCCGCTCGGTCTCGTGCTGCACCGGGCGGTCGAGCAGCTGGCCCAGCGGTACGGCGTGGGGCTCGATCTCGAGCTGGACGAGTCGATCGTTGTCGACCGCCCGCAACGGCACGCGCTGGTGCGAATCGCCCGGGAAGCCGTCCTGAACGCGGTCCGGCATGGCAGGGTGGAACGTGTCAGGGTCGAGCTGGGGCGGGACTCCGAGGGGAGCCGCCTGGTCGTCTCCGACAACGGGCCGGGCTTCGACGCGGTCGCCCGGCACGCGGGGTTCGGACTGGTCAGCATGCGGGAACGCGCGGAGGCGCTGCCGGGAACCTTCGACATCGACTCACGGCCGGGCGAGGGGACGACGGTGAAGATCAGATGGTGACGGGCCGATGACCGCGGATCCGCGCCGGGTGGTGATGGCCGACGACCACCCGCAGCTCCGGGCGCACATCCGGCACGCGCTGGAGGCGGGCGGGTTCGAGGTCTGCGCCGAGGCGGGCACCGGGCCGGAGGCCGTCCGGCTCACCCAGGAGCACCGGCCGGACGTCGTCCTGCTCGACATCCACATGCCCGGCGGCGGGATCCGCGCCGCCGCGGAGATCGCCCGGCTGCTGCCGGCGATCGCGATCGTGATGCTCACCGTCTCGCGCGACGACAGTGACCTGTTCGACTCGCTGCGCGCCGGCGCTTCCGGCTACCTGCTCAAGGACACCGACCCGGACCGGCTGCCGGCCGCGCTGCGCGGGGTGCTGTCCGGTGAGGCCGCGATCCCGCGGTCGCTGGTGGCCCGCATCCTGGACGAGTTCCGGGAGCCGGGCAGACGGCGGCTCGGGCGCCGCTCGCGGCCCGCGAGCCTGCTGAGCTCCCGCGAATGGGAGGTGATGGCTCTGCTCGCCGAGGGACTGACCACGGACGAGGTCGCCAAGCGGCTGTTCCTGTCCCCGACGACGGTCCGGGTGCACGTCTCGTCGGTGCTGCGCAAGCTCCGCGTCAAGGACCGGCAGGCGGCGATCGACCTGCTCCGGGACGACCCGTCCTGACGCCTCCATGGACCGATCACGAGGGCGGTCTCCCTCCCTACCGCCCTCGCGATTCGGTCTACCCCCCGGAGCCCTACATCCCCCGTGAGCACCGCATGTGGTAACGCTATGTAACGAGGCGGGGTCTTGGCCAGGGACCAAGGTCCTTTTGAGCGTTCAAACACCTAAACGCTGCTGAGCGCAGGAGACGGCCCGACCGACCGCAGGTCGATGCCAAAAGCAACCAGTTTTCGGTTGTCTTTCGTTGTCACCGGTTGTGACAGGCGAGGGCCTGCCGCTCCGGGCCGGAGTTCGCTACCTTTGGGTATTGGTCCTCGATCTGCAGGAGGCTCCGTGAAGATCAACGACGTACTGCGCGGCAAGGGCAACGAGGTCGTCACCATCTCCCCAGAAGCCACTGTCACCGAGCTGCTCGCACTGCTGGCCGACCGCAACATCGGCGCGGTGGTGGTCAGTCCGGACGGATCGTCCGTGGCGGGCATCGTTTCCGAGCGCGACATCGTCCGGCTCTGGAACGGTACGCCGGACGCGGGCGACGTCCGGGTCAGCGCGATCATGACGGCGGAGGTGCACACCTGCACGCCGGACGACCTGATCGACAACCTCATGCGGCTGATGACGGACCGCCGGATCCGGCACGTCCCGGTCGTTGTCGACGGCAACCTTGCGGGGCTGGTCAGCATCGGTGACGTGGTCAAGTCCCGGATCGGCGAGCTCGAGTTCGAGAAGGAGCAGTTGTCCAACTACATCAGCAGTTGATGTCCGCTGCCCCCGGGCGAGCCGGGGGCAGCGGTCTTCAGCTCACCTCGATCAGGTCCCCGAGGTCGAGGCCCTCGAGTTGCGGCCGAACGTCCTTCGCTTCGCCGACGACGACTACCAGCAGGCCGTCGGTCCCGACGTACCGCCGGTAGGCCTCGGTCGCCTCGGCGGCGGTGGTGGCCGCGATGTTCGTCAGGTAGGTGTCGGCGAAGTCGATCGGTACGCCGTTCGCGATGTTGCTGCCGACCTGCTGGGCCACCGAGTCGGCCTGCTCGTAGCGCAGCGGGGCGGTGCGGATCAGGCTGTCCTTCGCCTCCTGCACCTCCTGCTCGGTGAGCCCGTCGCGCGCTTCCAGCAGGATCCGCAGCGCGTCCCCGATCGCGGCGCCGGTCACCTCGGTCCGGACCGCGCCGCCGAGGCTGAACGTGCCGCCCTTGCGCGGCGCCGCGAAGCTGGTCCGGGTGCCGTACGTGTACCCCTTCTCCTCGCGGAGCACAGTGTCCACGCGGGACGTGATGGTCCCGCCGACCACGTGGTTCGCGACCGCGGCCGCGCCCCACGCCGGGTCCCGCCGGTCGGGGCCGGCGCAGCCGATCAGCAGCTGGCTCTGCACCGAGCCCGGCCGGTCGACGAGCACGACCCGGCTGCCCGGGAGGTAGATCGGCTCCGGCGTCTCCAGCGCCGTACCGGCCGAGGAGGTCCAGCCGCCGAACGCCTCGTCGATGATGCCGGCCACGTCCACGCCGGTCGCGTCGCCGGCGAACAGGATCTCCGCCCGCTCCGGGCCGATGTTCCTGCGGTAGAAGTCGGCGACCTCGACGTTCGTCAGCGGCCTGATCGTGTCCGGCCGGCCCGCGGTCGGCCGGGACCGCCGCGTCGACGGGTCGAACAGGTACGCCGCGAACGCCTCGCGCGCCCGGTACCCGGCGTTCGCCCGCTCCTGGTTGATCTCGCCGAGCCGGATCGTCACGTGCCGCCCGACGTCGGCCTGGTTGAACGCCGGCCGGGTGATCGCCTCGGCCAGCAGCCGCACCGCCGGGGCGAGATGCGACACCGGCACCGAGATCTCGACGTGCAGCGCGTCCGAGCTGACGTCCACGCCGTACGCCGCTCCGTGCCGCTCCAGCGCGGCGGCGAACTCGTTGGCCGAATGCAGCTCGGTGCCCTCGTCGAGGGTCCGCGACATGATCGTCGCGACGCCTTCCAGCTCCCGCGGTTCGGCGATCAGCGGCATCGCGATCGTGACCCGGACGGTGGCGACGTACTGCCCCGGGCGGTCGTAGACGTGCACCGGCGTCCCGGTGCCGATCCGGGTGGTGACCGCTTCCGGGAACTTCCACGGACGCGGCGCCCCGACGGCCGGCGGGGTGGTCAGAACCTGGTTCATTCCTGCGCTCCCGACTCCGGTGCGGACTCTTGGCGGCGGTAGGTCACCTGGACGCGGCCCGTGGCGCGGATCCACTTCCGGGCGGCGGCCTGGACCTGTTCGACGGTCACGGCCTGGATCTGGTCGATCCGGGTGTTGATCCGGTTCGCGTCACCGAACAGCAGCGCGTGGTGCGAGATCTCGTCGGCGCGGCCGGCGCAGGTGGCCAGCTGCTCGAGCCAGTCCCGCTCGGCCTGGGCCTGCACCGTGGCCAGCTCGTCCGCGGTGACGCCGTCCGCGGCCAGCTTCTCGATCTCCTCGAGCAGCGCGTCCTCGACCTGCTGCAGGTCGACGCCGTCCGACGCGATCCCGGTCAGCGTCCCGAACGACACACCGCCGATCAGCGGCAGTGCGCCGCCGGACACCGACTGCGCGATCTGCTCGTCGCGGACCAGCCGCCGGTTCAGCCGGCCGCTCTGCCCCGCGGCGAGGATGTCGAGCGCGAGCCCGGCGGCGTCCAGCTCGGGCGTCCCGTCGACGGGCAACCGGAACATCATCGTCACCAGGTCGGACGGTACGTCGGACACCACGTCGTCACGCTGGACATCGGTCATCGGGCCGATCGTCCCGTCCGGCGCCGGCGGCGGCGCGGGGATCGCGGGCAGGTGGCCGAAGTAGCGCTTGGCGGCGTCGAATGCGTCGTCCTCGGACACGTCGCCGACGATCGTCAGGACCGCGTTGTTCGGGCCGTAGTACTTCCGGAAGAACGCGTGCACGTCCTCCACCGAGGCCGCGTCCAGGTCGGCCATCGAGCCGATCGTCATGTGCGCGTACGGGTGGCCTTCGGGGAACGCGAGCCCGACGAGCCGCTCGTACGAGTCGCCGTACGGGCGGTTGTCGTACGACTGCCGCTTCTCCTCCTTGACGACGTCGCGCTGGTTGTCCAGATTCTCCTGGTTGACCGCGTCGAGCAGGTAACCCATCCGGTCCGCCTCGAGCCAGAGCGCGAGGTCCAGGCCGCCGCTGGGCAGCGACTCGAAGTAGTTGGTCCGGTCGAAGAAGGTGCTCGCGTTCAGGCTGGCGCCGGCGGTCTCCAGCAGGCTGAAGTGCTGACCGGAGGCGACGTTGCGCGACCCCTGGAACATCAGGTGCTCGAACAGGTGCGCGAACCCGGTCAGGCCCGGCGGTTCGTGGCGCGACCCGACGTCGTACCAGAGGTTGACGGCGACGATGGGGACGGCGCGGTCCGAGCTGACGACGACCCGCAGGCCGTTGTCGAGCGTCTGCTCCGCGATGGGGTACGTCAAGGGCATACCGGCCACCATACGTGGTCGGGAAACCTGTCCGGGGCGGTTGTCGATTCCGGGCCGGGTCACGCATCGGGATGGTGAATGCTGGAACCGGAGCACGACGAGAGAGGTGACCCGTGATGGGCAAGTACCTGGTGATGATCTACGACGACGAGGCGAAGTGGGCCGCGGCCGACCCGTCGGTGGCGGAGCAGAACCACAAGAACCACCTGGCGTTCGCGGAGGCCAACGGCGCCGCGCTGCGCGGCGGCGGCCAGCTCGACTCGAGCACCACCGCGACCTCGGTCCGCGCGGACGGCAACGGCGGGTACGTCGTCACCGACGGCGTCTTCGCGGAGACCAAGGAGGTGCTGGGCGGGTACTACGTCATCGAGGCGGCCGACCTGGACGAGGCGCTCGCGATCGCCAAGCAGGTCCCGTCGCCGATGGGCGGTGTCGAGGTCCGTCCACTGGTCAACGGTGGCTGATCCGGCCGCGCCGTCAGTGGCAGAGGCCGTCGCGGCGGCCCACTCGAC
>NZ_JBSGFZ010000036.1:0-80041 GCF_053603655.1 Kribbella sp. NPDC004138 | reverse complement strand
CGCCGGCCACCGCGTCGTCACGCGGGGCCGGCGCCGCCGATGCGGTTCGGAGACCGGCTACTGCGCGAGCATCTCGCGCAGCTCTGCCTCCTGCTCGGCCGACAGGTTCGACTCGATGAGCTCGGGCTTCACCCCGCGCTCGTCGAAGGCCGCCTTCACCTTCTCCTGCACGGCACCGCTCGACATCAGGAACAGTGCCGAGGTCCCGGGGGTGACCTTGTCGCGGGCGGTCTTGATGAAGTCGTCGTCGATGCCGACGTCGCTCATCGATCCCGCCAGCGCGCCGGTTGCGGCGCCGATGGCGGCGCCGAACAGCGGAACGAAGAAGATCAGCCCGAAGAGCATGCCCCAGAACATGCCGCCCAGCGCCCCGGCACCGGCCAGGTTGTGCAACTGCCGGGTCTTGGGCTTCTTCTTGTCCGGCTGCCACGACACAGTCGCCGCGTCGTGCACCTCGATGAGCTGCTGTTTGGCCAGTGACTCCAACGTTCCGACGGCTTGATCGGCTCCTGTCGGGCTGTCGAACTTCCACACCGTCAGTGTCGCCATCGTGCGCTCCCTTAAGTCGGTCTGTACGTCATCTGCAGCCTCGACCGACGACAAGCCCGTCGCCTCATCCCCACTGGGTGAACGGCGCCTGGGGCCGGCCCGTGTGGATCGGCGAATCATCCGCCCCGAGTGATGCAGCCAGGCCGCTCCGTGGCCAAAGTCTGGGCAACGCCGCCCGACAGGAGGGTCCGACGCATGACCATGCCACCTTCGTCGCCAGCCGCCGACCGAGCTCCGCGCATCAACGCAGCCCGCCTCTGGGCGGGCGGAGCGGCCACCGCTGTCGTTGCGGGCCTCGTCGCGATCGTCGGCATCCTGCTCGCCCGTGGTGTCTTCGACCTCGAGGTGCTCGCCCCCAAGGGCGATGGCGTCTGGGGTGATGCAGATACCTGGACGTATGCCGCCGTGTCCGCCGGTGCTGCCCTCGTGGCGACCGGCCTCGTGCACCTGTTGATCCTGTCGACGCCCCGTCCGCTCCGTTTCTTCAAGTGGGTCGTCACGCTCGCCACGCTGGCCGCCGTGCTCGCACCCTTCGCCGCCGAACGCTCCTGGGAGACTGTGGCCACCGCGCTGATCAATCTGGCCATCGGCATCACCATCGGCGCCCTGGTGACCGGCACCGCCCGGAGCGCGACCACCGTCGGACAGCACAGGCCGCCACCGGCCGGGCCGGTCCCCTATCCGCAGTAGCCGTCGGCACGCGTCTGGCCGGCCTCAGTGGGTGGCGGTCCCGGCAACTATCTGCTCGGCGACCACGCGCAGTTTCACGTTGCCGTCCTGGGACAGCCTGGTGAGGAAGGCGAACGCGCGGTCGTCGGAGAGCTGGTACCGCTCCATGATGATCCCGACCGCGTTGCCGATCAGGCCCCGGGTACGTACGGCGTCCTGCAGGTTGTGGATCTCGCGGGCGTAACCGATCGCCATCGCGGCCTGGTGCTGGAAGAGCAGACCGAGTGCACCGAGGTCGTTGAACGCGCCCGCCTTGTGCGCGTACAGGTTCAGCGCACCGCGCGACTTCGGCCCGTCGAAGAGCCGGATGCCCGCCTGGGCCTCGATCCCGGCGGCGACGGCGGTCGCGGCGTACCGCGGGAAGCGTGGATCATCGGCGAGGTACGGCGAGACGACGTGCACCGCGTCGGCCGCGGCGTCGTAGCACGGTCCTTCCTGCAACTCGTACTGCGCCGCGTCGACGCCCCACAGCACGTCGTCGGTGGGTGCGACCGTCTCCAGCCGGCCGTCGAGGTGCAGGATCGTGATGCTGGCGTTGTCCACCTCGTCGAGCACTTCGACGGCCGCCGCGGTGATCCGCTCGAGCGTATGGTCGAGGTCACCGGGCGTGAGCGCCTTCGACAGCCGTTCTGCCTGTTCCAGCAGCCGTTGCGTGTCCATTGCTGTCCGGTACCCAGCCCGTACGTCGGCGATGCCGCAGAATCGTCGCATGAGTCTTCCCGTGATCCCCGCACCCACGACGACGACCACAAGCGACGAGACCTTCACCCTGAGTGGCGAATCCGGTGTCGCCGTACAGTCACCGGAGCTCGCCGGGCCGGCCGCGCTGTTCGTCCGGGAGGTCCGGCTCGACACCGGGCTCACGCTCGTCCCGCCGGTCATCCGTGACGCGGCCACGGTCCCGCCGGACGCGACCCCGGCAGCCGTCACCGTGCTGATCAGCGACGAGGGCCTCGGCGACATCCCGTCCGCGGCCGGAGTTCGCGCCGACGGCAACGACGTGGACGAGCGCCACGGGCTGGAGATCACGAGCGAGGGCGTCCGCGTCTGGGGCCCGACTCCCGAAGCCGTCCACCGCGGCCTCACCTCACTGCGCCAGCTCATCACCGCCCACCTGCAGGACGGTACGGCGGTACTCCCGGCGGCCCGGATCGTCGACGGACCGCGGTTCGCCTGGCGCGGGCTGTCGCTCGACGTGGTGCGGACGTTCCACGCGCCGGCCGAGGTACGGCGGGTCATCGACATGCTCGCGCTGTACAAGCTCAATGTCCTGCACCTCCATCTCACCGACGACCAGGGCTGGCGGGTCGAGGTACCGTCGCGGCCCGAGTTGACGCGGGTGGGCGCCGCCGGTGCGATCGGCGACCGTCCGGGCGGGTACTACCGCACACACGAGCTGGCCGAGCTGGTGGCGTACGCGGCCGACCGGTACGTGACCGTCGTCCCCGAGATCGACATGCCGGGCCACACGTCGGCGGTGTTCACGGCGTACCCCGAGCTGGCCCCGGCCGAGCTGCGCACGATCGATCTCGGCAACGGCAACGCGATTCCGCTGAACGCGCTCGAGCCCGGTCGCCCTGAGACCTGGGCGTTCGTCGAGGACGTGCTGGACGCGGTCGTCCCGCAGTTCCCGCAGAGTGCGTACGTGCACATCGGCGGCGACGAGGCGTGGGGCATGGCGGACGAGGATCATGCCGCGTTCGTCGACAAGGCCGCCGCGCTGGTGCGGGCGCGCGGCAAGCGCGTCGTCGGGTGGCAGGAGATCGCCCGGGCGAACCTGGGTCCGGACGACGTCGCGCAGTACTGGATCAGCATCGACCTCGACGCGGCGGACGCCGGGAACGGGCCGGTTCCGCCGGAGGATCTGCTGCCGATTCTCGTCGAGCACCTGCGGAAGGCGAAGGGCGACGCCCCGAAGGCACTCGCCGCCGGCGCGCGCCTGATCGCCTCGCCGACCACCTGGTTGTACTTCGACCGGCCGCACGGCGACGCGTCGTCCGACCCGGAACAGGAGGAGGCGCGCAAGCGGCTCGGGCTGGAGTTCTACGGCCCGGCCACCCTCCGCGACGGGCTCGACTGGGACCCGGTCGAGGACACCCCCGGCGTGACGTCGACCGACCAGCTGGCCGGTATCGAGGCCGCGATCTGGTGCGAAACCATCACCAGCCCCGACGACCTCGAACTGCTGCTCCTCCCCCGCCTCCCCGGCGCCGCCGAGAAGGGATGGTCGCACCAGACCCAGACTGACTGGCCGATGTACGCCGCGCGCTTGGCTGAGCAGTCCCCCGCTTGGCGCACCCGCGGCTGGACCTGGCTGAAGTCAACCGAGGTCGACTGGAAGTAGACGAAGGGGGCGGTCTTCGCAGACCGCCCCCTTCCCATCGTGGTCAGCAGGTCGCGGTCGGTGCGGCCCAGTCGGCGCGGTCGTTGTAGCCGCCGTCGCCGGCATCGCCGACGAGGAGGTCCAGGACGCGGACGCCGGTCAGGTCGACGTCGAACTGCTTCGGCGTGAAGCGGTCGACGGTGCCGCTGTCGAACAGGACCTTGCCGTCACCGACGACCTGGAACGTCGACGTACCGCCGTCCGGTCCGACGTTGCTCACCACGTCGTCGATGCCGACGGTGCCGGTGAGCCGCGCGCACGACTTGCCCAGGTAGTACCGGATCAGCGACGGCGACGCCACACCGATGCCGGTCGAGTACGTCGTACCGGTGAGCTTGATCGGGTTGCCGCCACCCACGCTTTCGTCGATCGTCGGCGACATCCAGCCGCTGGTCGCGGTGATCCACTGATGATGCGACAACGGCACGGTCCCGCTCGGCGGCGTCGGCGCGACGACCACCGGGGACAGCACGGTCGTCTGCTTCTGCACGCCGTACCCGATCGCCTGGTACGTCGTGGCCGCGGTCAGGCTCGCGGTACCGGGCGCGGCCCCGGCGGGCAGCGTCACGGTGAACCCGAACGTCGCCTGCTGGCCGCCCTCGATCAGAGCAGGTGCCTTCGACAACGGCTTCACCGTCCACCCGGTGCCGCCGGCAACTGTCACGGCCGGGGTGAACACCGGCATGAGTCCGTCGTTGCGGACGGCAACCTGCACGGTCAGTTCGTCACCGCCGGCGACCACCGGCGCGGCACCCTCGGGCTGCGCGTCCGTGCCGACCTTGGTCACCTGCGGGATCCCTGCTGTCACGTGCGGGACGCCGGGGATGCCGCGAGCCGCCGAGACGCGGAACAGCGCCGTACCGTGTGCCGGGACCGCCGCGCTGATCACGCCGCCGCTCTCGGTCACCTTGTCGGTCCATGCGTTCTTCAGCGTGAATCGGTCACCGCTGAGACCGACCGCCGACGCGGTGGTGGTGATGGTCTTCGCGCTGTCGCCCCGGTTCAGCAGGACCACGGCCCGGCTGCCGTCGGCGAGCCGCTTCACCCAGGTCTCCGTCGTACCGGACGGGCCGACCCGCACCGCCTGCACAGCGGCCTTGTCCTGGTTGATCGCGACCACGTCCGGGTCGGTCAGCATCCCGATCGTCGTCGCGCTCAGCTTGCGCACGTCGCTGCCGACCACCAGCGGCGCGGCGGCCACCGCCCACAGCGTGAGCTGCGTGCGAAACTCCTCGTCGCTCATCCCGAGCTCGGGCGCCAGGTAGTCGGGGTCGCTGAACGCGCCCGGCTTCACGACCTCCGGATGCCGGGCGTTCGCGTCGTAGTTCCGCAGGACGTCCTTGAACTTGATGTCGCCCTGGAACCCGACGTCGGTGTAGGTCCGCCACGACTGCGCGATCGCCGGCGCGTACGACCAGGAGTTGATCGACTGCTGGGACTCCGGGTAGTTGCCCCAGTCCGGCGACGTCACCGGGTTGCACAGGTTGAAGATCATCGGCCGGTGGCTGGCGTTGTTCCGCAGCGCCTGGGCGAACTCGGTGTAGACCGTCTTGGGGTCCAGGTTCGCCGCGATACCGCACAGGTAGTCGACCTTGACCGCGTCGAAACCCCAGGCGGCGAACTGGTCCGCGTCGCGCTGGTAGTACCCGCCGCTGCCGAGACCGCACTTGCCCGGGATGTACGGGCCGGCGTCGGTGTAGATGCCGGCCTTCAAGCCCTTGCTGTGGATGTAGTCGACCAGCGGCTTCAGGCCGTTCGGGAACTTGGCCGGGTTCGGCACCAGGTCGCCGGCTTCACTGCGGGACTGGTCGGCCTGCCAGCCGCCGTCCAGCCACACGATGTCGTACCCGGCCTTCGCCAGTCCGCGGCTCACCAGCGAGTCCGCGACCGACTTGATCGTGTCCTCGGTGAAGTCGCCGCCGAGACCGTAGTACGTGTTCCAGCCCATGTAGGGCGTCGGGCTGAGGACCGGAGCTGTGGCCTGAGCCGCCACAGCTCCGGTCGTGGCCGCGAGCGCGCCGGTCAGCAACGCCGCCGCGGTCACCCCACCCAGGAGTCGTCTGAGCATCTTCGTTTTCCTTTGCTGCCGTTTGAGCGGATGGTCAGTCGATCGACTCGACGACCAGGCAGTGCGAATCGGCGGAGCCGTCGACGACGACCCCGACCTGCAGCAGGTAGCTGCCCGGGTAGGCGTGCTCGCCCACCCGGTAGTTCTTGGCCGGATCCAGCCCGGCCAGCGGCACCCGCCGCGGCCGGGTCGGCAGTGTGCCGCGCACGTTGCCGTCACCGGTCTCCCACAGGAACACCACGGACTTCCGCGGTCCGACGTACTGCACACCGGAGCCCAGTCCGTAGACCTTGCTCTCGGCAATCAATTCCCGAAAGTCCTTGTACTGCTCGAGGTGCCGCGCCGCCGTCTTCAGCTGCTCGTCGTTCCAGTGCGACAGGTCCGCGCCGATCCCGAGCACCCCGGCCATCGCCACGTGGAACCGGAAGTCGAGCGATCGCTGCCGGCCGTCGTGCGTACCTTCCGCATCGGTCACCCATGAGCTCATCAGGTGCGGCGCGAACCCGGTGCGGAAACCCTGCTGGATCTTCAGCCGATCCAGCGGCGCCGTGTTGTCGGACGGCCAGAGCGTGTCGACGCGCGCCGCCATGCCCAGGTCCACTCTCGCGCCGCCACCTGCGCAGCCTTCGACGGACACATCGGGGTGCCGGGTCCGCAGCCGATCCAGGATGGCGTAGAGATTCCTCACCGCCAGTCCGTCGACGTCGCGCCGCACGTCCCCGGTGTCGAGCCGCGGCCGATTCGCATCCCATTTCAGATACGAGATGTCGTACGACGACAGCAGCCGATCCAACGTGCTCCAGATGAACTCGGCAACATCGTCCCGGCTGAGATCGAGCAGCAACTGGTTGCGGACCAGCACCGGCTCGCGGCCGGACGTCCGGAGGATCCACTCGGGATGCTCCTGCGCCAGCTGCGACGTCGGGCTGACCGACTCCGGCTCGATCCACAGACCGAAGTCGAGCCCCAGCCCGTGCAGGTCGGCGATGAAACCGTCCAGCCCGCGAGGGAACTTGGCCGCGTCGACCTCCCAGTCGCCCAGCCCGCCGGTGTCGTCGGACCGCCCGACGAACCACCCGTCGTCCACCACGAACGTCTCGACGCCGATCCCCGCCGCCCGCCGCGCCAGCTCGAGCTGATGCTCGGCACGGAGGTCGAACTCGGTCGCGAACCACGAGTTGTACAGGACCTTCGGAACACGTTTTCGCGACCCGGCCCGCGCGTACTCGTGGAACGTTCGAGCCAAGCCGTCAGGACCCTCGGCGCTGCAAGCCCCGACAGCCTTCGGCGACTCCCAGGTCTCGCCCGGACCCAGCCGCGTACCAAGGCTCGAAGCACTCCGGCCGGCCTGAATGCGGAGAAGGCCGGTGGTGTCGACGTCGGCGGACATCTCCCAGGATCCGGACCACGCCAGCTGGACGCCGTACGCCACGTCCCCGTCAGTCGCGAGGAACGGCGAGTACGAATGCCCCGTGATCCCTTGCGCGCTCCCGATCGTGAACCGTCCGCGCGGCAGGGTCACGGACGCCTGCTGGAACTCGCTGTTCCACTCGCCCCACAAGTACTTGACCGTGTTCCCCACCGGCACCACGAACCCGGCGGAGTCGTGCCGATGCAGAGTGAGCTCTTCGGTCCCGGCGTTGCGCACAGAAACCCACCGCTCCACCACGTCGCCGACCATCCGGTAGTGCAGTAAGACCCCCAGCCCGCGCACCTCGTCGACGAACTCCAGACCCAGTTCCTCCCCCACCCCCACCTCGCCCGCCGACCCCACACCGTCCTCCCCAGGACCATTTGAGGGGTGAACCGCTCGCATTGCCGGTTCCCCCGGCTGCATGCGATCGGTGAACCGGCCTGGGCGGGGGTTAACCCCTGAAATGGCCGTGGGGGCGTGGGGCAGATGGGCGGGGCGGGTGGCGTGGATCGGGTGGGTGAAGGTTGGGCGGAGTTCGTCGGAACCGTCCGGTCCGCTGACCACCAGGTCGACCGGGGCGGTGTAGCGGACGCCCCGTACGGCGTATTCCAAAGGCTCCACGTCCGCGCGCGGTACGAAATGCTCGGTGCCGACGATCTCGACCGGCGCCGGACCAGGGCCCCAGGCGACCAGCTGCGCCCACTGCCCGTGCTCCGGAACACCGACGACGTACGACGTCGTCGTACCGCGCAGCGTCCAGGTCCTCACTTGACGGCCCCGATCGCCAGACCGCCGACGAAGTGCTTCTGGAAGCGGAGGAAGACCGCGACCGTCGGTACGGCGGCGATGACGGTGCCCGCCGCGATCACGTTCCACGACGACACGAACAGCCCTTGGAGGCCGAGCAGCGCCGGCGTGACCGGCATCTTGTCGCCGGAGCGGATCACGGTGATCGACCACAACAGGTCGTTGAAGATCCACGTGAACGACAGCGCACCGAGCGCCGCCAGCGCCGGCCGGGTCAGCGGCAGGATCACCGCCGAGTAGATCTTCCCCGGCCCGGCTCCGTCGATGGTCGCCGCTTCCTGGATCTCGCGCGGCAGGTCCCGCATGAACCCGTGCAGGACGAACGTGTAGAAGCCCAGCCCGAACCCGACGTGCACCGCGATCAGTGCGATGAGCGTGTCGTAGTACCCGATCAGCTCGACGAAGCGCGAGATCGGGATCAGCAGGATCTGCGGCGGCAGCAGGTTGCCCATCAACATCAGCAACAGGATCGTCCGCCGGAACGGAATGCTGTAGCGCGCGAGCCCGTACGCCGCCACCGAGGCGAGCCCGAGACTCAGCAGCACGGCCGGGATCGTCACCAGCAGGCTGTTGATCAGCGCGCGGAACTCGTCCGCGTCCTCCCACGCCGACTTGTACGTCGAGAACGTGAACGAGTGCGGCAGCGAGCCGAGCCCGTTCGCCGCGACGTCGTCGAACGAACGGAACGAGATCACCACCACCCACAGGATCGGCGCGACCCACAGGAACGAGATCAGCCCCATCGCGACGTGGTAGCCGGTACGCCGTATCACGTTTCCTCCCGGAAGGCGCGGATCAGGTAGCCGAGGATGACGGCGAGGGCGAGCAGGAAGATCACGACCGCGAGCGCGGAGGCGTACCCGAGCTGGGTGGACTGGAACGCGGTCGAGTACATGTAGGTGCTGAGCAGTTCGGACGAGTGGTACGGACCGCCCTTCGTCATCGACCAGACGATGTCGAACGATCGCAGCGAGTCGATCACGATCACCGACAGCACGACCGAGTTCACGCCCTTGAGCTGCGGGATCGTGACGTAGCGCGTGCGCTGCCAGGCGGACGCGCCGTCGACCTTCGCGGCCTCGTACAGCGCCGGGTCGACGGCCTTCAGGCCGGCCAGGTACAGCACCATCACGTACCCGATCTGGCGCCACAGGGCCGGCACGATGACGGCGTACAACGCGGTGTCCGGGTCGGCCAGCCACGGGCGGACGAAGTTGCCCAGGCCGACGGTCCGGAAAACCGTGTCGACGAGACCGTCCGGCTGGTAGAACACCCGCCAGATCAGCGCGGTCACGACCAGGCTGAAGACCACCGGGGTGAACAGCGCCGCCCGGTAGATCCCGACGCCGCGGCGCTCGCGCTGCAGGAGCAACGCCATCCCGAAGCCGCCCGCGACGCTCAGCCCGCCGAACAGCACCAGCCAGATCGCCGTGTTCTTCAACGCGGTCCGGAAAATCGGATCGGAAACCATGTCGGAGAAGTTTCCGAACCCGACGAACCGCGGCGCCGACAACCCGTCCCAACTGGTCAACGCCAGCCAGAACCCCTGCAAAGCAGGCCAGAACACCCAAACGGCCTCGATGGCGAAGGGCACCAGGACAAACGCGAGGATTAGTGGCGACACCCGCCGCGTACGACGTTTTCCGGAGGCCGAGCCGCTGCCGGCCCGGCTCCGTGCTTCCACAGCGGTGACAGTCACGCCTTGAAGACCTTCGCTGCCGCGGCCTGCCAGTCCTTCAGGATCTGGTCGATCTGGTCCGGCTTGTCGAGGAACTTGGTGAGGGCGGCGTCGGCGGTCGGCTGCAGCGCGTCACTCGAGTCGCGGTTGAAGAACTGGGTGATCTCGGCGGCGCCTTCGATCATCGCCTTGCCCTTCTTCACCAGCGGAGTGTCGGCGGCCTTCCCGTCCGGGTTCGCCGGGATGACCGTGCCGGAGGAGTTCTGGACGTAGATCTCCTGCGCCTCGGCCGTCGCCAGCCAGCTCATGAACTTCTTCGTGCCGTCGACGTCCTTCACCTTCTTGGACGCGAAGTACCCGTCCGTCGGCGCCTCCTCGGCCACCGGCACGGCCGGATCGATGATCGGGAACTGGAAGAAGTCGATGTCGTCGAGCGCGTCCTTCGGCGCCGAGTCCGCGAAGAACGTCCCGATCAGGAACATCCCGGTCTTGCCCGCGAGCAGCGCCGACGTCGCCTCCTGGAATGGGAACGACTTGCCCTTCGGGTCGAAGTACGGCAGCACCTCACGCCACTTGGTGAAGACCGCCTTCACCTTCGGGTCGGTGAAGTTCCCCTCGCCGGCCAGCAGTTGCCGGTGGAACGGCGCGCCGTTGATCCGGATGTTCAGGTAGTCGAACCACGCCGACGCGACCCACGGGGTGTCGCCGAGCCCGATACCGATCGGCGGCACGCCCTTGCTCTGGATGGTCTTGCACACCGCGACGAACTCGTCCCAGGTCTTCGGCGGCGTCACGCCCCACTTGGCGAAGTTCGACTTGCGGTAGAACATGCCCCACCAGTAGTAGCTGGTCGGCACGAAGATCTTCTGCCCGGCGCTGCTCGTGGACAGCGTCTGCATCGCCTTGGAGTAGTTGCCCATCGAGTCCCACACGCTCGAGACGTCGAGCAGCAGGTCCTTCTTCGCGTACGAGTCCGCGACCGAACCGGCGTACCAGGTGTAGACGTCCGGCGGGTTCGCCGAGGTCAGGTACGTCGGCAGCTGGGTCCGGAAGATCTCCGCGGCGACCGTGTTGAGCTTGACCTGCGACCCGCCGGTCTTGTTGTACGCGGCAACGAGTTTCTCCATCGCGGCCTTGGCCTGCTCACTCGAGAGGTTCGACTGCAGTGCGACCTCACCGGTGGCGGCGCTGCCGCTGCCCGGACTCTTCGACGACGTCGCGCACCCGGGGACCAGGGTGGCCGCCCCGAGCAGCCCGAGCCCCTTGAGGAATGTGCGTCGATCCGCTGCCAGACCCGTCATGCCCTAACTCCTGAGATCTGCCCGGCCGGCGATGCCAGTCGGGTGAGTGGTGTGTTGCGGACGATCTTGCGGCGGCGCGTCGCGGGTGTCAATATTAATTCGTAAATTACGAGCAAATCGCTTGACCCGGCAGCGTCGCCGCGGTCAACTGGTCCCTCGTTCATCGTTGGAACCTGCCTGCCTCCGTGCTTGGGTGGGACCTCGGCTTCTGGAGGAGGCGGCACGTGCGGCTGGCTGGGCGGGTGATCGTGGTGACCGGAGCCGCGTCGGGGATCGGCGCGGCCTGCGCCGAACGGGCGCTGACCGAGGGCGCGCAGGTGGTGCAGGTCGACGTACATCCCTGCAAGGACGTGCCTGGCAAGGCGATCAGCGTGATCGGCGACGTGTCGTCGCCGGACACCTGGGCGGAGGTCAGGTCCCGCGGGCGCGACGAGCTCGGCCCGATCGACGGGTTCGTCAGCAATGCGGTCGTCGTCGACGTGAAGCCCGCCCACGAACTGGCGCCGCCGTCCTGGCAGCGGCAGCTCGACGTCAACCTGACCGCCGCGTTCCTCGGTTTCCAGGCCCTGTACGACGACCTTGTCGCGGGCGCCGGCTCCGTCGTCCTGGTGTCGTCGGTGCACGCCCTGGCCGGCCTGCCCGGGCATCCGGCGTACGCCGCGACGAAGGGCGCGCTGGTCGCGCTCGGACGGCAACTCGCCGTCGAGTACGGCCGGTCGATCCGCGTGAACAGCGTGCTTCCGGGCCCGGTCGTCACCGCGATGTGGGACCGGGTCGACACCGAAGGGCGCGAGCGGAGCGCCCAGGCGACGGCACTCAAGCGGCTCGGGCAACCGGACGAGGTGGCCCAGGCGGTGGCGTTCCTGCTGTCGCACGAGGCGTCGTTCGTCACCGCGACCAGCCTGGTTGTCGACGGCGGATGGTCCGCCGTGAAGGATTCGGCGTGAGGGAGAGCAGGGTGACGGGGATTCAGCGTGGGGTACCGCGGGGACTGCACGGGCAGATCGTGGAAGTGATGGCGCAGCGCATCCTGTCCGGGCAGATCCCGGAGGGAGCGACCATCAACGTCACCGAACTGCAGTCCGACCTCGGCGTCAGCCTCACCGCGGTCCGTGAGGCCTTGAAGGTGCTCACCGCCAAGGGCCTGGTGGACGCGCGGCAGAAGCGCGGGACGTTCGTCCGGCCGCGCTCGGACTGGAACCTGCTCGACGCCGACATGATCCGCTGGCACTTCAGCGACGCGGACGCCCGGCCCGAGCTGCTCGAGGAGCTGCACGAGGTGCGCGGCATCGTCGAGCCGGCCGCCGCCCGGCTGGCCGCGCTGCGCTCGGACGACACCCACCTCACCGCGCTCGACGAGGCACTGGCGGCGATGGAGTCGGCGACCGACGACCTCGCCGCCGTGACCGCGGACCTCGCCTTCCACCGGGCGCTGCTCGCCGCGACCGGTAACGAACTGCTGACCAAGATGGAAGTGATCATGGAGACCGGGCTCGCCGACCGCGACCGGCTGGTGCACAAGGTGAAGCCTTCGGACGACCCGGTGCCCAGCCACCGGCGGGTGGTGGACGCGGTCCGCGCCCACGACCCCGAGGGCGCCGAGCTCGCGATGCGGGAACTGCTCGCGAAGGCGGCCGAGGACCTCACCGAGGTCCGTGGTTCGACCCGCGCCCGGCGGCGCCGGTGAAGATCGAACGCATCGAGACGTTCCTCGTCCCGCCGCGCTGGCTGTTCTGCCGGATCGAGACCAGCGACGGCGTCGTCGGGTGGGGCGAACCGGTCGTGGAAGGACGCGCCGAGGTCGTCCGCGCCGCGATCGACGTCCTGGCCGAGTACCTGATCGGCAAGGACCCGCTGCAGATCGAGCGGCATTGGCAGGTGCTGACCAAGGGCGGCTTCTACCGCGGCGGCCCGGTGCTGAGCAGTGCCGTGGCCGGACTGGACCACGCACTCTGGGACATCGCCGGCAAGGTGTACGGCGCGCCGGTCGCGGCGCTCCTCGGTGGGCGGGTCCGGGACCGGGTCCGCGTCTACGCATGGGTCGGCGGTGACGAGCCGTCCGCCATCGCCGAGTCGGTCGCCGAGCAGGTGGCGGCCGGGATGACGGCGGTCAAGATGAACGCCAGCGGGCAGATCCAGGCCTCCCCGTCCGTTGCCGAGGTCAACGACATCGTCACCCGGCTGGCCGCTGCCCGCTCGGTTCTCGGTGACTCCCGGGACGTCGCGATCGATCTGCACGGACGGGTCGGCGTGGCGGCGGCGCGGCGGATCCTGCACGCGGTCGAGGACCTGCAGCCGATGTTCGTCGAGGAGCCGGTGCTTCCGGAGCAGATGGCGCATCTGGCCGAGGTCGTCACGACGTCGACAGTGCCCGTCGCCCTGGGAGAACGGTTGTACCACCGGGCCGACTTCATGGCGCCGCTGAACGCCGGCGTCGCCGTCGTGCAACCCGACGTCTCGCACGCGGGCGGGATCTCCGAGCTGCGCCGCATCGCCGTCCTCGCGGATGCGCACGGGGCCCTGCTGGCGCCGCATTGCCCGCTCGGCCCGATCTCGCTGGCGGCGTCCCTGCAGGTCTCGTTCGCGACCCCGAACTTCCTGATCCAGGAGCAGAGCCGGGGCATCCACTACAACGTGTCGAGCGACCTCACGTCGTACGTCGTGGATCCGGCGCCGTTCACCTGGGTCAACGGCCACGCGGAGTGGAATCCCCTGCCCGGCTTGGGAATCACGGTCGACGAGGACGCCGTCCGCGCCGCGGACCGGATCGGTCACACGTGGCGCAACCCGGTGTGGACCCACGACGACGGATCGTTCGCCGAATGGTGACCGAGCAGGGCGCCGGCCGTCTGGTCACGGTCGACGCCCAGGACGGCGGCAGGTGGACCTCCCTGCACCTCGCGGGACGCGAATGGCTGTGGGCGGGACCGGGTCTGATCACCGGCTCCCGGGCCGGTCTGGCTACCTTCATCGACGCCGGCGGGCTCGACGAATGCTTCCCGACCGTGCGCGGCGAACCTGATCACGGCGGCCTGTGGAACCAGCCGTGGGACGGGTCGGTGGTGTACGACGGCGCGATCCTCACCCGCACCATCACCTCCGGCACCGACACGGTCGCCGTCGACTACCACCTCGAGGCGGCTCCGGGTTACCGGTTCATCTGGGCCGCTCACGCATTGCTCGATTGCGCCGAAGGTGCCGTCATCTCCGCTGTGCCCGGGACCGAATGCAGGCTGTACCCCGAGTCCGCCGCTCTCCTTCCCTGGGCATGGCCGGCGGATGCGCCCTGGGTGACGGCCGTCTGGCCGACTCCTCTCGACCTCGACACGTACGGCGCCACGGACGGCACCGCCGTCGGCGCCGTCCTGGTCGACTGCCCGGCGGTCTCGGTCCAGGATCGCGGCGCTGAGCTCAGCCTGACCTTGAGTTGCCCGGGGCAACCAGTCTCCACCGCGCTGTGGCGCAACCAGGGCGGCTTCCCGGACGACGCGCCGTACCGGAGTCTCGGCGTCGAGCCGATGCTGGGCCGCGTGTTCGACCTGGCGACCGCCGGTCCGGACGACGCCGCGGTCGTTCCCGCGAGTGGTGAACTGACCTGGCGGCTGACCGTGTCCGCCAGGCCAGTGTGATGTCACCCCAGGGGCAGATCGAGGACGGCGTCGGGCACCGAGGTGCTGTTGGCGGTGCGGATGCTGTTCAGCTCGGTCGCGGTCAGGGCCCGTTTGTAGATGCGGACCTCGTCCATCGAGCCGTCGAAGTGGTGTGCTCCGTCGAGGCGCTGCCCGACGTACATCTTGAACGGACGGCCGGGGCTGACCGAGCCGGTCGGCGCCGTGACGCTCGCGGCCTGGGTGCCGTCGACCCAGATCGAGAGCGTGCCGGCCTTGCGCTGCAGAGCGACGTGATGCCAGGCGTTGTCGTTGTAGGCCTTCGTCGTCTGTACGGCGGCCGTGGCGCCGCCGGTCGTGATCAGGCCGCGGATACGACTGTCCGCGGGTTCGGCGCGGAGCCAGAACTGGGAGAACTCGTTGATCCCGTAAGCCCAGAAGATCGCCTGATTGGCCGTGCTCGCGCCGTACTTGATCCAGGCCATCGCCGTGAAATCACCCGCGTTGGTGGCCAGGGACTCGGCGAACGGCAACTGGATCGCGTCGTCGACACCGTCCAGATCTCGCGCCTGGCCGAACTTTCCGGTCACTGCCGTCGTTCCACCGCGCAGGTAGCTGGCGTTGCCGTAGCCCGAAACGTCCGGGGTGGTCGGGCCGAGGGGCGCGTCGGGGTGGCCGATGTCGTTCTCGGTGAAGCGTGCGAAGCGGATCTGGTCACGGGCGTCGACCGAGCCGCCCTCGTAGAGCAGGCCGATCTCGCCGGTGTCGAGGATCGCCAGGTCGGAGTAGCCGGACCAGTCGCTGGTGATCCTGGTGCCCTCGGCAACGGTCTGCCAGGTCTTGCCCTCGTCGAAACTGGACCGGATCGTCATGTACCGGCGCCGGTCCGGGTCGGCCGGTGCGGCGAACAGGATGCGGTTGTACTTGTCGCCTCGGTCCACCGCCCTGAGGCGCTGCAGCGAACCTTGGACGACCGGCGTCGTCAGGCCCGCGACGGTGGCGAACGGCGCGGTGAACGTCTGACCGCCGTCGTTGCTCACCGCGGCCATCCGGCTCGCTCCCGACGTACCGGCGTTGTTGCGCGCACCGGCGTACACCCCGCCGTCGACCTTCTCGACGACGCTGATCTCCTGCGGCGTGGCGTCCGACCGCAGATCGGTCGCGCCTTTGTGCCAGGTCACGCCGTGGTCGTCGCTGTACACGAGCTGGCCCGCGTTCTGCCCGGCGCCGTTGTCGTAGTTGGTGCCGGCGACGAAGCGGCCGGCGTGGGCGCCGCGGGTCAGCTGGATGCCGTGCACGGGGCCGGTCGCGTACCAGCCCCAGGCCGGGTCGTCGATCTGGTCGCCGATGTTCTGCGCCGTACTCCAGGTCTTCCCGTCGTCGTCGCTGAACTGGACGTACGGCGTGCGCGGGCGGCTCGTCGTACCGGGGTCCATCGTGCTCAGCAGCACGATCCGGCCGGTCTCGTAGTCGACGATCGGCGCCGGGTTGCCCCGCGTGGCGACCGCGTTCGGGTCGGTGTCGGTGCCGGAGAGAACAGTTTGGGTCGCCGACCAGGTGCGGCCGTCGTCCTCGGACCGGCGCATCACCAGGTCGATCTCCTGGGAGTCCGCGCACCACGCGCGGCGGGCCTCGGCGAACGCGAGCAGCGTGCCGGCCTTGGTCTTCACGATCGCGGGGATGCGATAACAGCCGAAGCCGGCGTCCCCCTTGTCGAACAGTACGGTCTGGGTCACGGCGGCTTGGGCGGCGGGCGGTGCCGGGACGACGAGCGCGGCCAGCGCGAGCGCCGTCACGAGGGCTTTGAACCTAGGCATGAGCGGATGCCTCCTGAAAGTAAACAACGGGGCGGTTGTTCACTTCGAAATTTAGCCACACATTCGGCGTCCACGCCAGAGCTCATGGGACGTCCTATGTCTACGCTGATCACATAGGTTGGAGAACATGGACCTGCTGGGAGAACTCCGGAGCCGGAAACTGCTCGCGATCGTTCGCGCCGACGGGGCGGAGACCGCACTCGCCTGCGTCCAGACCCTCGTCGAGGCCGGCGTCACCGCGCTCGAGGTCTCGCTCACCACGCCGGGCGGGGTCGAGGCGATCGCCCGGGCACGGTCGCAGTACGACCCGGACATCCTGATCGGCGCCGGCACCGTCGTCACCGCCGAGCAGGCCGACGAGGTCGCCGCCGCGCGGGCCGACTTCACCGTCACGCCGGCGATCACCCGCGGCGCACACCGCTCGGTCGAGCTCGGCCTGCCGCTGCTGTGCGGCGCCCTGACCCCCACCGAGGTCGTCGCCGCACTGGACCTCGGCGCCACCGCGGTCAAGATCTTCCCGGCCAAGGTGCACGGCCCCGGCTACTTCTCCGAACTCCGGGCTCCCCTTCCCGACGCTCCCCTGATCGCCGTCGGCGGCGTGGACGCGCAGTCCGCCCCGAAGTACCTGGCCGCCGGGGCGCTCGCGGTCGGCGTCGGATCCCCCCTCCTCGGCGACGCAGGCACCGGCGGCTCACTGTCAGAGCTAGCGATCCGCGCCGCCAGGTTCCGCACCGAACTCAACATCTGACCCGCCTCGACCAATTTGCCTGGCCGACCAGCCAATTTGCCTGGTTGACCAGGGAGATGCTGGGTTCTGCACCCTGAATACCGGTGTACAACCCGGCATTTGGCTGGTGGACCAGGCACATGTGACGGGTGCGGAAGTGGACCGGCCTTCGGGGATGTCGCGGAGTAGTGAACGGAGTAGTGGAATGACGGACTTGCTGACCATCGGCGAGACGATGGTCTCGGTGCGGACCGCGCGCCCGATGCGGCTCGGCGGCGACGCGCACCTGTCGATCGCCGGCTCCGAGAGCAACGTGGCGATCGGCGTCGCGCGCCTCGGGCACGACGTCACGTGGCTGAGCGCCGTGGGCAACGACGAACCGGGGCGGCTGATCCAGCGCACCCTCCGCGCCGAGAACGTCGGCACCCGGATCCGGTTCTCCGACGAGGCGTTCACCGGCTTCATCGCGTTCGACCAGCCGTCGCACGACATCACCCGCGTCAGCTACCACCGCCGCGGCTCGGCCGCCTCCACACTGACCCCTGAAGACACCACCGAGGCGATCACCGCCCTGTCCCCGACCCTCCTCCACATCACGGGCATCACCCCTGCCCTCTCAGACACAGCCCGCGCCGCGACCCTCGCGGCCGCGCGCATCGCGTCCGCGGCCGGCATCCAGGTCTCCCTGGACGTGAACTACCGAGCCCGCCTGTGGTCCCGCTCCGCAGCGGCCGCCGCTCTGCGCGAGCTCCTCCCCCACATCCACACCGTCTTCGCCTCCGACGACGAGCTCGACCTCCTCACCGACGCCGCCGACCCTGTCGCCGAACTACTCCAGTCCGTCGACACCGTCGTCGTCACCGCCGGCGGCAAGGGCGCCTGGTCCCACACCAAGCCCACCCCGACCGACGCACTGTCCGAGCCCACCCCCGTCGTACCGCCGTTCGAGGTGCAAACCATCCACAGCCCGGCTCTTGCGGTGACCGCCGTCGACAGCATCGGCGCCGGCGACGCCTTCGTCTCCGGCTACCTGTCGGCGACCCTCGACAACCTCTCCCCCGAGGAGCGCCTCACCCGCGCCACCACCTCCGGCGCCTTCTGCGTCACGGCGTACGGCGACTGGGAATCCCTCCCCACCCGCGAAGACCTGACCCTCCTGACGCACACCCAGGGCACCGCCCTCCGCTGACCCGCACCACCCGCATCCGCGACGATCAGCCAGGCGGAGACCAGAACTGGTGGGCTGAGACAGGTAATAACAGGTCCCCACCCACCATTGCTTGTCTCCGGTTCGCGGCCGCGGGGTCAGGTGTCGTCTTCTACCGGGAAGAGGATCGGGCTGAGGAGGTAGCGGGATCTGCCGGGTGCGGCCTCGTTGGACAGCGCCGGGAGGATCGCCGCGCGCATGCCCTCGATGAGCTGGTGGAGTTCGGCCTCGGTCAGCCAGATCCCGTGCTGGCGGTACCCGACGAGGTCCGCGACCGGATCGGCTCCCTCACGATCGACGTACGCGTTGAACTCCGCGCGCCGGCCCGTCGACGATGGCCGACTACCAGAGCGCCGGCCACGTGGACCAGGCCGCGCTCTCGGCGATCCTCGATTGGTTGCCGTAGGCAACACCGCTCCCCACCGCGGCGGTGGGGAGCGGTGCGTTGCTCAGGACAGCAGTGCCGGGTCCGATTCGAGTTCTCGCTCGGGCTCCAGCGGGAGGACGATCTTGAAGACCGTGCGGCCGGGCTCGGACTCGACGCGCAGGTCGCCGTGGTGTTTCTTGACGACGATCCGCCAGGAGATGTCGAGGCCCAGGCCGGTGCCTTCGCCGATCGGCTTCGTGGTGAAGAACGGCTCGAAGATGCGGCGCCGGATCTCCTCCGGGATCCCCGGTCCGGTGTCGCCGATCTCGACGACCGCATACGCGCCGTCCCGGCGGGTGCGCAGTGTCAGTGTCCCGGATCCGCCCATCGCGCTGACCGCGTTGTCGATGATGTTGGTCCACACCTGGTTGAGCTCCGCGGCGTACGCCGGGATCGCGGGCAACTCGGGGTCGAAGTCCTTGACCACCTCGTAGCCCTGCAGCTTGCCCGACATCATCACCAGCGTCGACTTCAGCAGCTCGCGCAGATCGACGGTCTGGTACGGCGCGCGGTCGATCTGCGAGTACTGCTTGGCGGCGCCGACCAGCGTCGAGATCCGGGTGACCGAGTCGTCGATCTCGTTCATCAGCGACTCGGTGTCGATCGTGTACATCAACCACCGCACCGCGCCCTCGAGGTACTTCGGCCCAACCACCTCGAGCACATTCTCCATCCACGGCACGTCCAGGCCCGCGGACGCCAGCACCGGCGCCACGTCCCAGCTCGCCTGGACGTCGTGGTCGTCGAGCCAGTCCGTCAGCGTGTCCTCGCGGTCGGACAACTCCAGCGGCGGGATGTCCTTGTCCTTGGTCTTGTCCAGCCGCTCGACCGCGTCGTCCTGGAGCGCGACGATCTGGTGCAGCTTGGTCGCGTCGAGGGTGCCGTCGGCAAGCATCGCGAGCTTCGACCGCATCCCGGACACCCGCTGCCGCAGGGTCGCGGCCGCCCGGACCGCCGCGGCGGCCGGGTTGTTCAGCTCGTGCGTCAGACCGGCCGACAGCGAGCCGAGGGCGAGCAGCCGCTCCCGCTCACCGAGCGTCTCGTTGGTCCGCCGCATGCCCATCACGAAGCCCTCGATCAGGTGCACCGCCATCGGGAACCAGGTGTTCATCATCGTCGCCATGCTCTCGGCGCTGATGACGTAGAACTCCGACGGCTCGGTGACCAGCATCGTCGCGGTGTACGACTTGTGGTCGGCAGCACCGAAGAACGCGTTGAACGCGCCGGCGTACACACCACGCTGCCGGGTCCGGTTGATCTCCACCAGCTCGCCGTGCGACCGCTTGCACAGGCGAAGCTCACCCGAGAGCAGGACGTAGCAGCAGGTCGCCTCGTCGCCCTCGTTGAAGACGGTCCCGTCGTGCACGTCCTCGACGTGCCCGGCGTCGGACAGCCACTGGAGCTGCTCCTCGGTGAGGCTCTCGAAGAGGAACAGCGTGCGCAGCTCGTCGGGCGTCAGCCGCTTCACCGCTTGGTCGGTCATCAGAGCATCTCCAGGTATCGGTGCACCAGTGTCACGGCCATCGCCCCGTCACCGACGGCCGAGGCGACGCGCTTCACCGACTCGGCCCGCACGTCACCCGCGGCGAACACGCCGGGCATGCTCGTCTCCAGGTGGTACGGCTCCCGCTCCAGCGGCCAGCCCGGCGGTCTGCCGCGCAGGTCCGGTCCGGTGAGCACGAATCCTCGGTCGTCGCGGAGCAGGTCACCGGGCAGCCAGTCCGTCCGCGGCGCCGCGCCGATGAACACGAACATCCATTCCGTGTCCACCTCGCGCTTCTCCCCGGTCTCGCTGTTCAGCAAGGTGAGGTGTTCCAGGTGCTCCGAGCCCAGACAGGAAACGACCTGCGTGCAGGTGTGCACCTCGATGTTGTCGATCTGATCGATCTGGTCGATCAGGTACGACGACATCGTCGCGGTGAGCGATGGTCCACGTACCAGCATATGCACACGCTTGGCATGCCTGGAGAAATAGACCGCGGCCTGACCCGCGGAGTTCGCCCCGCCGATGATGTACACCTCGGCACCGGCGCAGGCCGGACCCTCGGTGGTCGCCGAGCCGTAGTAGATGCCGCGGCCGCACAGGTCGTCGACGCCGGGGGCCTGCAGCGTCCGGTACGAGACGCCGGTCGCCAGGATCACCGAGTGCGCCGAGATCTCGCTCCCGTCGGCGAACCGCAGCCGGCGCGCGTTGCCGAGCGTCTCGAGCCCCACGACCTGCCGGGTCGTCAGCAGCTCGGCGCCGAACCGGACCGCCTGCCGCCGGGCCCGGTCGGTCAGCTGCGCACCGGACACCCCGTCCGGGAAGCCGAGGTAGTTCTCGATGCGGCTCGACTGGCCGGCCTGACCACCGGTCGCCAACTGCTCGACCAGCACGGTCCGCAGGCCCTCGCTGGCGCCGTACACCGCCGCACCGAGCCCGGCGGGGCCGCCGCCGACCACGACGAGGTCGTAGAAGTCCTTCGCCGGGGCTGTCGACAGACCGACCTTCTGGGCCAGCTCGGCCTCCGACGGCGCGACCATGACCGTGGCGTCGGGCGTGATCACGACCGGCAGCGTCGTCCCGTCGACGTCGGCGGCGTCGAGCAGCCGCTTGGCCTCGTCGTCGTCGACGTTCAGCCAGCGGTAGGGCACGGCGTTCCGGGCGAGGAAGTCGCGGGCCGCGAACGACGGCGCCGACCAGCGGTGCCCGATCACCCGGGTCTCGTCACCGGACGGCTCCGGGGTCGACCGCCACAGGTCGAGCATCGCGTCGACCACCGGGTAGAGCTTCTCCTCCGGCGGGTTCCACGGCTTCAGCAGGTAGTGGTCGAGGTCGACCACGTTGATCGCCTGGATCGCGGCGTCGGTGTCGGCGTACGCCGTCAGCAGCACGCGCCGGGCGAGCGGGAACAGGTCCATCGCGGCCTCGAGGAACTCGATGCCGGACATCTGGGGCATCCGGTAGTCGGCCAGCAGCAGCGCGACGGGCTCACCCCGGAGCTTCAGCTCCTTCAGCGCGTCGAGCGCCTGCGCCGGGTTCTCCGCCCGGACGATGCGGTTCTCCTCGCCGTACCGACGGCGGAGGTCACGGGCGATCGACCGGGAAACGCCGGGATCGTCGTCCACGGTGAGGATCACCGAGCGGGTCGTTGACGCTGTCATGACTCCTTCATACCAGCGACAACGTACAAACCGGGATCGGTAATCCACAGGCCCGTGCCCGGTTCGCGAGGGGCTGATTCGCGAACCGGGCGCGAGGGGCGGCCTACGGGAGAGCGTCGAGGTACGGCGCGTGGCTGTTCCGGAACTCCCAGTTGTAGTAGTGGTCCCAGTTGATCGACCACGTCATCAGCCCGCGGAACCCTGGCGAAGGACCGCCGCGGAGGCTGTAGCCGCCGCAGTTCTGGCCCTTCACCAAGCAGTCGAGCGCCGTGTGCACGGCTGCCGGGGCGGTGTAGCCGTTGCCCGCGCTGACCGCTGCCGGGAGCCCGAAACCGATCTGGTCGTCGCGCAGCCCGGGGAACGTCTGGCCGGTGTTCGCCACCGGGAAGCCCGCCTTGACCATGTCGGTCATCGCGATGTGGAAGTCCGCACCGCTCGAGTCGGCACCGCCCATGGTGTGGTACTGGTTGTCCAGCCCCATCACGGGACCGGAGTTGTAGTCCTGGACATGCAGCACGGTCAGCGAGTCCCGCAGCGCGTGGATGACGGGCAAGTACGACCCGGTCCGGTTGTCGCCGCCGCTGGAGCCGCCGTAGAACTGGTAGCCGACCTGGACGAAGAACGTCTCCGGCGCCATCGTCAGCACGAAGCCCGCGCCGTACTTCGCCTTCAGTGTCTTCAGCGCCGAGATCAGGTTCACGATCACCGGAGTGGTCGGGTTGCGGAAGTCAGTGTCACCGGCGTTCAGATAGAGCGAGTGCCCTTCGAAGTCGATGTCGAGCCCGTCCAGGCCCCAGCGGTCGATGATCGCGCTGACCGAGCTGACGAACGCGTCGCGGGCCGCGGCGGTGGTCAGCTGCACCTGCCCGTTCGCACCGCCGATGGAGATCAGGACCTTCTTCCCGGCGGCCTGCTTGGCCTTGATGGCTGCCGCGAAGTCGGCGTCGCTCTCCACGTTCGGGCACTCGCCGGCCGGACACCTGTTGAACCTGATGTCACCAGAGGTCACCGACGTCGGCTCGCCGAACGCCAGATTGATGATGTCCCACTCCTCCGGCACATCAGCCATCCGCACGTACCCGGACCCGTTGGCGAAGCTCGCATGCAGGTAGCCGATGAGCGCGTGCTTCGCCAGACCGGTGCTCGTACAGCCGGCCGTCCTGCCAGTCACAACTGCTGACTTGGCCGACTCGCCAGAGCTGTTGTACGCCGTCACCGCGTACGAGTGACTGCTGCATGTCTGGAGTCCGCTGACGGTGGCTGTGGTTCCTGTGACGGTCTGCACGACTGACGCGCCTTCGTAGACGCGGTAGCCGGTGACAGTGCCCGTGGCAGCCGGCCAGCTCAGCGAGACGGACGAGGTGGTCGAGTTGGTGACGGTCGGCGTACCAGGGGTGCTCGGCGCACCCGGCGTACCGCCCGGACCGTCCAGGGCGAAGTCGTCGGCCTGGTACGCCGGCTGGCCGTACCAGCCGTGCACGTAGATCTGCGCGGACGTCTGACTCGCACCTGTCGTGAACGACACGCTCAACTGGGTGAAGCTGGCGGCGGACGGCGTCCAGGTGGACGAGCCGCCCGTCACCCCCAGGTACACGTACGAGCCCCGCACCCAGGCCGACAGCGTGTACGCCGTGTTGGGCTGCACCGCCACGGTCTGGCTGCACTGCGCGTAGTCCGAGCCGGTGACGGCACCGTTCAGCGCATAGCCGCCGCTGCGGACCGGAGTACTCACGACTGAACCACCCGAGCAGTTCCAGCCGCTCAGGGAACCGGACTCGAAACCCGGGTTGGACAGGATGTTGGCGGCCTGCGCCGGGATCGTGATGCCGGCCAGCAGGACTCCCAGAACCACGGCAAGCCATCGCATAGCCATTTAGTAGAGACGTTCCATAATCGTGGGTCAATGCGTCGCGGAGGCGGATACCCGACGGTGTCGGGAACCGGCCTAGGGTGACGGGGTGAGCGACTTCGACTGGGGCAAGGGCAGCTACGAACCGACCGCCGCGGACCTGTTGCCCGCGGCCCGGGAGCTGGTCACGGCAGCACGGATCCAGCCCGGCGAGCACGTGGTCGACGTCGGCGCGGGCACCGGCAACGTCGCCCTGCTCGCGGCCGGCCCCGGCGCCCGCGTGACCGCGGTCGAACCGGCCGCCCGCCTCCGCGAGGTGATCGCCGAGACCGCCCTCGACCGCGACCTGACCGTCGTCGACGGCACGGCCGCCTCGATCCCGATGCCCGATGCGTCGGCCGACGCGATCCTGTCCAACTTCGCGGTCATCTTCGCGCCGGACCCGGCCGCCGCGGTGGCCGAGCTCGCCCGGGTCGCGAAGCCGAAGGGCCGGATTCTCCTGACCAGCTGGCAACCCGGCGTCCTCAGCCAGCTCGTCGGCGTCGTCATCGCCGCGCTCCGCGAGGTCACCGGCGGCGTCGACATGGGCACGCCGTTCAACTGGCACGACCCGAACGCCCTGTCCGACCTGTTCGCTCCCCACGGCTTCACCGTCTCCAGCAGGACACTCGAGCTCGACGTGGTGACCTCGTCCCCCGCCGAGTACTGGGAGACCCGCATCGCCACCCATCCCCTCGGCATCGAGACCCTGCCCGTTCTGGAGAAGGCCGGTCGGCTGGACGAAGTACGCACCCGCGTCCTGACCATGCTCAACGAGAACTGGACGACGTCGACCGGTGAGGTGCGGCTGAAGGCGCAGTACCTGCTGGCAACCGCGGTGCGCTGACTGGCAGGTTTTCGCCAGCGGCTAGTTGAAGCCAAAACCGTGTGGTCGGGGCGGTCGATTGGCAGGCTCTTCGGCGTCCGAGCTCGGGGGCGGGCGGCCGGGGCTACAGCCACGGCCAGGACTACATGCCGTGGAGGCATCACGTGAACCATCCCAACCTGCGTCGGCGCGCCGCTCTGCTGGCAGGCGCCGCGCTGATCACCACCGCCTTGGTGGCTCCACCAGGCTCCGCGACGCCCGGAACGGACGCGCCGGCCGGCAGCCGTCTCACCTTCGCGCCCGGGCGGTACGTCGTGACGCTGGCCGACAAGCCGCTCGCGACGTACCAAGGCGGCGTGACCGGGCTGAAGGCCACCAAGCCGACGGCCGGTCGCAAGGTCGAGGTCAACAGCACCAGCGGAAAGGCGTACCGCGCCTACCTGACCGGCAAGCACGCGCAGGTCGCGGCCGCGGTCGGCGCGAAGGTGGACCAGAACTACTCGACCACGCTGAACGGCTTCGCCGCCTCGCTGACCTCGAAGCAGGTCAACCAGCTCACCAAGACCGCCGGTGTGGTGTCCGTCGTCCCCGACCAGCTGCACGTCGCCCTGGATGACCGCAACCCGACCGACTTCCTCAAGCTGTCCGGCCAGACCGGCGTCTGGAACAAGCTCGGCGGCAAGGCGACCGCGGGCCAGGGTGTCGTCGTCGGCGTGGTCGACACCGGCATCTGGCCGGAGAGCGCGTCTTTGTCCGGCCCCAAGCTCGGGACCGAGGCGCCGACGAGCACGGACCCGTACCGCCCGTACCTGTCCGGCTCGACGACCGTGATGGAGAAGGCCGACGGCGGCACCTTCACCGGCAGCTGCGAGACCGGCGACGGCTTCACCGCCGACCTGTGCAACACCAAGCTGATCAGCGCGAAGTACTTCGGTGAGGGCTGGCTCAGCCTGGTTCCGCCGGAGCGCCGCGCCGACTACGTGTCGCCGCGCGACGGTGAGGGTCACGGGACGCACACCGCAACGACTGCGGCCGGCCGCGCCGACGTCGACGTCCAGCTGGGAGGCCGTGACCTCGGTACGGTGACCGGCGTCGCACCGGCCGCCAAAATCGCCGTCTACAAGGCCCTCTGGTCCGGCAAGGGGCCTAACGACTCGGGCGGTTTCACGTCCGACATCGTCGCCGCCATCGACCAGGCAGTGGCCGACGGCGTCGACGTCATCAACTACTCGGTGGGCTCGATCTTCGAGTCCCCTGCCACCGACCCGATCCAGCTGGCGTTCCTGTCCGCCGCATCGGCCGGCGTCTTCGTCTCCGCGGCCGGCGGCAACTCCGGTCCGGACGCGTCGACCCTCGACAACACGTCTCCGTGGGTGACCACGGTCGGAGCCACCACCGTCGCCCCGTGGAACGGGACTGTCGTGCTGGGCAACGGCCAGAAGTACTCCGGCGTCAGCACGACCGTCTCGTCGCCGACCGGCAGCAAGCCGTTCGTCAACGGAGTTGCGGTCAAGAAGGACGGTGTGAGCGACGCGGACGCACTGATCTGTCTGGCGAACACCCTCGACCCGGCCAAGACTGCCGGCAAGATCGTCGTGTGCGACCGCGGTATCAGTGCCCGCGTGGACAAGTCCGCCGAGGTGCAGCGCGCCGGTGGCGTAGGAATGGTGCTGCTCAACCTGTTCGACCAGGACGTCGTCGGCGACTCCCACGTCGTACCGACTGTGCACCTCAACACCCCCGGGGCGCTGTCGGTGAAGTCGTACGCCACGCAAGCCGGTGCCACCGCTGAGCTCGTCCCTGGCAACCAGACCAGCACGACGACGCCGTACCCGCAGATGGCCGACTTCTCGTCGCGTGGTCCTTCTCTGCAGAGCAACGGCAACCTGTTGAAGCCTGACCTGGCCGCACCGGGCGTGAACGTGCTGGCCGCGGTAGCGCCGCCTACCAACGGCGGACAGAGCTACGCGTTCCTCTCGGGTACGTCGATGGCCGCACCGCACGTCGCGGGTCTGGCAGCGCTCTACCTGTCGAAGCACCCGGACTGGTCGCCCATGGCGGTCAAGTCCGCGCTGATGACGACCGCTGGGAACGTGCTGACCTCGACCGGCGCTGTCAACACCAACCCGTTCGACGCCGGCGCCGGTGAGGTCCAGCCGTCGAAGATGCTGGACCCCGGCCTCGTCTACGACTCGGGTGACACGGACTGGCTCGGCTACTTGGAAGGCACTGGTGTCAAGACCGGCACCGGCGTACCTGCCATCAGCCCGAGCAACTACAACGCTCCCTCGATCGCGGTCGGCCAGCTGCTGGGTACGCAGACCATCACCCGCCGGGTGACCGCTGTGACCCCGGGTCTGTACCACGCGACCGTGTCCGTGCCGGGCATGAAGGCCGTGGTGACGCCGTCGATCCTGAACTTCACCAAGGCCGGCGAGACCAAGTCGTTCACGGTGAAGCTCACCCTGGACAGCGGCGACTCCGGTACCTCGACCAACGGCTGGCTGACCTGGCAGGGCGCAGGCAAGACCGTCCGTAGCCCGATCGTCGTCGTACCGACGTCCGTCCTCGCTCCGACCGCTGTGTCCGGCTCCGGCGCGTCCGGCTCGGCGTCGTTCACCGCCACCGTCGGCAAGGCCGGCGTACCGATCCGCTCGTACGGCGTCGTGTCGGCTCCGCTGGTGCCCGGTGCGGTACCGGCCGGTGCCGCGGACGCTGATCTGCCCGACTACCCGGTGACTGCGACCTCGCAGACCAAGGCGGTGCAGTGGAACATCAAGACCGTGGACCCGGCCGGCAGCATCTGGCTGGTGCTTTACAAGGTCGTGAACGGTCAGATGCAGTTCCTGTCGTTCGTCGGTGACGGTTCGAACCAGGCGTCCGCCAGCGTGCCTGCACCGACGCCGGGCGTATGGGGCGTGCTCGCGATCACCCTGTCCAACCCGCCGGGCGCGAGCACGACGGAGTACACCATGCAGACGAACGTCGTGACCGCCTCGTCCGGCAGCTCGCTCAAGGTGACACCTCCGGTGGCACCGGCCGCGTTCAAGCCGTTCCAGGTGACGGCCTCGTGGTCCGGCCTGCCGACCGACAGGCGCTCCACGGGCTTCGTCGAGTTCCCGAACCGGGCCGGGACAGTAGTGACGATCAACTGATCCAGCTATTTCAGATCCAGCGCCGGCGGGCGGCCTGAACGCCCGCCTGGAACCGGGTCTGCGCGCCGAGAGCATCCATCAGCGCGCGGACCCGGCGCTGGGTCGTCCGGGGGCTGATCCGCAACCGCCGGCTGATCATGTCGTCGGTGGCTCCACCGGCCAGCAGCATCAAGATGTCCCGGTCCGGGGCCCGCAGCTCCGTGACATCACCGTTGGCCTCCAGCTCCGGCATCGGGACGGCCAGGCCCCACAACATCTCGAACATCGCGATCAGACCGTCGAGCAGACCCGACGACCTGATCAGCAGGTGCGACTCCGCGGGCGCCCGCTTCGTCAGCGCCACCAGTGCCATGTTGTCGTCGCCGAGCACCATCTTCATCGGCATCTGCGGCAGCACCCGGCTGACCTCACCGGCGGCCCGCAGCTCCGGCAGCAGCGCCATCACCTCGTCGGACTCGAACACCTCGAACCCGTAGATCGCCCGGTACACCAGGCCGTCGGCCAGCCGGTCCAGCTCGAGCTTCTGTTGCGCCGCGGGCGGCGCCGAGTACGGCGGGCGGTCCAGCGCCCGGACCTGGACGCGGCAGCTGTACTGCATCTCCTCGTAGGCCCGGAGCAGCGTCGGCCCGTCCTCGATCAGCTCGACCTGGTTCCCGTCCAGCACCGGCTTCCCACGAGCCTCCCGCAACTCGTCGGCCACCAGCCGCAACCGAGCGACCTGAGCGTCCAGTTCGTCCAGCGGATCCACCACCGCACCGTCCGCCACCCGCATCACCCCTCAACGACCCAACCCAAACCACCTCACACTAAACCGCGTCAAGTAAGTGCGGACACGATGTCTCACGGGCCGCAGTCCAGACAGGGCCACGGACGGCCGCACCGCGAACAGCGACCGTCAGGAGCCGGCGCAGGCAGCCAGACCACCCGCTCCGGTGTCTCGGGAGGCGGTGCGGCGGGACGGACCGGCGGCGGGTCGAGCCAGTGCAGACAGGTGTCGCCGTCGTCGGCGTGAACCGCCAGCAGGGACTCGATGCCGTCCCAGGTCGAGGTGCTCGACCAGCGGCCGAGCCACCTGACCGCGACCGCACCATCGGACCACTCCGCGCCTTCCGCGACCATCCGGGGGCCAGGGGCGGCGGGGCGGACCAGACGGAAGAGGCGAGCCTGTCGCTGCAGCGTGTTCACCTGCCCAGGTTCGCCCAGAACGCAGTGCAAACAACAGGTGTGGGCTGTGGGCTGTGGGAACAGCCCACAGCCCACATGTCCTTGTTTTCCACGGTTTTTGTCGGCGAGGGCTTGTAACTTCTCCGGCACGCACCACATGAGCTCGAAGCGCGAACGGGGTGATCCTGTGACCGAGACATCCACCGAGACATCCACCGAGACATCGATCGAGACATCGTTCGGTCCGCTGCTGCGGCAGTGCAGGCAGGCGGCCGGGCTGAGCCTGCGCCAACTGGCAGCACGTGTCGGCTACGACCACAGCTACCTGTCACAGGTGGAGCGCAGGCAGCGGCCGGGCTCTGCGGACCTGGCGCGACTCTGCGACCAGGAGCTCGGCACCGGCGGCCGGCTGTCCGCCACCTTCGAGCGAAGGCCCGCCCGCGCGGCTCAGCTCCGGCCGGAGGCCGACCCGTTGGAGACTGCCTGGCGCGGACTGGCCGCGACGCTCGGCGCCGGCGGCCCGATGCCCGGCGATCACCGCAGCGTGCCACCGGCTTCGCTGCTCCCTGACCTGGTGCGGCAACTGCACGGCGCCGCCCAGGCGGAGGCAGCCGAGCTGGGAATGCTGATCGCCGAGACCCTGACCAGGCTGGACGAGCGAAGCACCGCGAGGCGGTGGTGGTGGGCTGCCCGTGCGACTGCGGACAGCCTCGGCGACGGCCCGCTACCGGCAGTGGCGCGCGCCAGGGAGACGATCATCGGCCTGGCCGAGCGGCGTCCGTTGACGGAGTTGCTGCAACTCGCGGACGAGTCGGTCGCGCTTGATCGACAAGCACCGGGCGCGGCCGGCTGCGCGCCACTGACAGCGCGAGCCCTGGTGCTCGCCGAGCTCGGCCGGACTCACGAGGCCCAGCAGGCACTCCAGGAGCTCATCGGCGCCGGCGACGAGGTCCTGCGCGCAACGTCACAAGCACAGCCGTACGAATTGCATTGGGCCGAAGGGCGCGTCTGCACCGCGCTGGGGTACGGCGTGGCGGGCTGCGTCCTGCTCGAGCGCGCCAGAGAGCTCTGTCCGGAGAGCTGGATCGGTGAGCGCGCATGTCTCGACCTGAGCCTGGCCGAGTGCCTTGTCGTCGCCGGCGAGGTCGCCGCAGGCCTGGCCACGGCGCTCCGCGTCCTGGTCGAGCTGCCCGACGAGTGGCACGACACCTTGGTGTTCGACGCCGCCGACCGGGTCCTGCGCGTCGTACAGGCAGAGCCCGGCGCGGCCGAGCTACGACGGCTGCTGGCGCGGCCGGTGCACCGGAGTGGCCGAAGTGTGGGCATCGGTTCGAGCCGGAGGTGACAGCGGGAGTAGCGTGCGGCGAGTGACAGGTGAACAGCGGACAACCGTAATGACAGACGCGTGGGACTTCGCGGTCGAGCTGCGCCCCGATCCGGCCAGTGCGGAGGCTCGGGCGGCCGTCCTGGCCAACCCGGCGTTCGGACAGTCGTTCACCGACCACATGGTCGTGGCCAACTGGTCGCTGGACCGCGGCTGGCACGACGCGAAGGTCACGGCGTACGCACCGCTGTCGCTCAGCCCGGCGGCTGCTGTCTTCCACTACTCGCAGGAGATCTTCGAGGGCCTCAAGGCGTACCGGCACGCGGACGGCTCGGTGTGGGCGTTCCGCCCGGACCGCAACGCCAGGCGGTTCACCGCGAGCGCGGAGCGGCTGGCGCTGCCGCAGGTGCCGGAGGACGAGTTCATCGCGGCCCTGCGCGCACTGGTGACCGTTGACGAGGCCTGGGTGCCGTCCGCCGACGACGGCGAGACCAGTCTGTATCTCCGGCCGTACATGATCGCCACCGAGGCCGTCCTCAGCGTCCGGCCCGCGCACGAGGTGCTGTTCGGCGTCATCGCCTCCCCCGCCGGCCCGTACTTCGACACCGGCCCCAAGCCGGTCTCCATCTGGCTGACGACCTCGACCGTCCGCGCCACCCCGGGCGGGACCGGCGCGGCCAAGTGCGGCGGCAACTACGCCGCCAGCCTGGCCGGACAGGCCGAAGCGATGGCGAACGGCTGCGATCAGGTCGCGTTCGTCGAGGCGGTCGAGCACAAGTGGCTCGAAGAGATGGGCAGCATGAACATGTTCTTCGTGTATGCCGACGGCCACATCGCCACCCCGGAGCTGTCCGGCTCGATCCTCGAAGGCGTCACCCGCGCCTCGGTCCTCGAGCTCGCCGCCGATCTCGGCCACCCGGTCGAGGAGCGCCGGATCGCCGCCGACGAGTGGCGCGACGGCGTCCGCAGCGGCGAGATCACCGAGGTCTTCGCCTCCGGCACCGCTGCGGTCATCACCCCGATCGGCCGCGTCGCCTGGCCCGACGGCGACCTGACCATCGGCGACCACTCGGTGAACCACGGCGTCGGGCCGGTCACCACCAAGATCCGCAGCACGCTGCTCGACGTTCAGTACGGCCGGATCCCCGACACCCGCAAGTGGCTCACCCGCCTGACCTGATGCCGATTGTCCCCGGCGCCGGTTAGGTTGACGTCATGGCCGAGTCCAAGGGGAAGTCTCCGGCGATCGAGCTCGAGGTCGGGGAACGGACGGTCCGGGTGTCCAACCCGGACCGGGTGTACTTTCCGGCGCACGGCGAGACCAAGCTCGACCTGGTGAAGTACTACTTGTCGGTCGGGGACGGGATCGTCAACGCGCTGCGGGAGCGGCCGTGCATGCTGCACCGGTTCCCGGAGGGGGTGTCGGGTGAGAAGGTGCACCAGAAGCGGCTGCCGCACGGCGCGCCGCCGTGGATGGAGACGGTCCGGGTCACGTTCCCGCGGTACAACCGGACCGCCGACGAGCTGTGCGTGACCGAGATCGCCCACGTAGCCTGGGCGGTGCAGATGTCGACGGTCGAGTTCCACCCGTGGAACTCGCGGCGCGCCGACACCGAGAAGCCGGACGAGTGGCGCATCGACCTCGACCCGATGCCCGACTGCCCGTTCGACCGGGTCCGCCGGGTCGCGCACACCGTCCACGAAGTACTCGACGAGCTCGGCGCGGTCGGCTATCCGAAGACGTCCGGCGGCAGCGGCATCCACATCTACGTCCGCGTCGAGCCGGCGTACGGCTTCTCCGACGTACGGCGGGCCGCGCTCGCGTTCGCGCGGGAGGTGGAGCGGCGGGCGCCGGACGACGTGACGACCACATGGTGGCGCAAGGACCGCGACCCGAAGAAGCTGTTCGTCGACTACAACCAGAACGCCCGCGACCACACGATCGCCTCGGCGTACTCGGTCCGCGGCAACCCCGAAGGCACGGTCTCGACCCCGATCCGCTGGGACGAGATCGACGACGTGAACCCGAAGGACTTCACGATCCGTACGGTCCCGCAGCGGTACGCCGAGCTCGGCGACCTGCACGCCACGATCGACGACGACGTCTACTCGCTCGACACCTTGATGGAGTGGGCCGAACGCGACGAGCGCGACGGCGCCGAGGCCCCGCCGGAGGACTAGAAGCGGGCCTCGGACCTGGGCCACTCAGAGTGCCGGACGCTGATCCGCCCGGACGGGCACCTCGCCAGACAGGGCCTAGGATCCTTCGGGTGCAGACCTTGGATGCAGCCGCTGCGTATGACCGTGCCGTCGAACTGGCGACGCGGGGGCGGCGGCAGCTGCTGGGGATCACCGGGGCGCCGGCGGCGGGCAAGTCGACGTACGCCGAGCAGCTCGCCGCGAAGCTGACCGCCGACGGTCACCGGGTCGCGCTCGTCCCGATGGACGGCTACCACCTCGCGCAGTCGGTGCTGGAAGACCTCGGGCTCGCGGAGGTCAAAGGCGCACCGCACACGTTCGACGGTTTCGGCTTCGCGGCGATCCTCAAGCGGGTGAAGGAGTCACCGGACGAGCAGATCTGGGCGCCGCGTTTCGACCGCGGCATCGAGGACTCGATCGCCGCGAGCATCGGGATCGCGCCCGAGGTCACGCTGGTCCTGACCGAGGGCAACTACCTGCTGCTCGACGAGCCGCCCTGGTCGACCGTACGCCGGCTGCTCGACGAGTGCTGGTACGTCGAGGTGCCCGAGGAACTCCGCCACGCGCGACTGGAGGCCAGGCACCGCGCCTTCGGCCGATCAGCCGAGGAAGCGCACGAGCGGACGTTCGGCTCGGACGAACGCAACGCCCACCTGGTCGCCGCGACCGCACCGGCGGCCGACGCGATCATCCGACCCGGTCGATGAACGCCGCGACGCCGTCCAGGTAGAGCTGCAGCCCGAAGTCGAAGTCGGCTTCGTTGTCCTCCTCGAAGCTCCCGACCTCGTCGAACACCCCGGCCTCGACGGTGCGCGCCACCGCCGGGTACACGCGCGGATCCGCAACCCGCCGCAGCGTCGACCCGAACCGCTGGAAGGCGTCCGGGTTCTCCGCGTAGCCGGCCGCCAGGTCGAAGGCCATCCGGATCTCTCCCTGCACGTAGGTGATGAGACCCATCACCACGCCGACCTTGGCCTCCTCCGGCAGACCGGTGTCCTTCAGCACGCCGAGCGCGGAGTCGAACCAGGCGAGGTTGTTCGGACCGGCCGGCGGGCCGGAGATCGGCACCTTCGCGTACCAGGAGTGCCGACGGATCGCGGACAGCACGCCGTCCGCCCAGAACGTCAGCCCGGTCCGCCAGTCGATCCCCTCGGGCATCGGTTCCGGACGCTCGAGGGCGGCGTCGGACATCATCACGAGCAGGTCGTCCTTGCTCTTCACGTGCCGGTACAGCGCCATTGTCGAATTGCCGAGCCGCTCCGCGACCCGCGCCATCGAGAGCGCCGCCAGACCTTCGGCGTCCGCGAGCGCGATCGCCGCCGTGACGATGTCGTCGAGCGTCAGCGAGGGCTTCGGCCCGCGCCGCGGCGTCTCCCGGAGCCGCCACATCAACGCGACGTCGGCCGGCAACTCGTCGTTGTCCACCAGATCAGTTTAGGGCTTGCCAACCGATACTGCGTACCTGCTACGCTATTTAGCGTATCTAATACGCAGTAAGGAGGGGACCATGATCGTCGAGGCGACCGGCCTGCGGAAGTCGTACGGCGCGACCGACGTGCTGACCGGGGTGGATCTGAGCGTCGCGGAGGGGTCGGTGCTCGCCCTGCTGGGCCCGAACGGCGCCGGCAAGACCACCACAGTGCGGATCCTGACCACGCTGACCCGCCCGGATTCCGGGACGGCGACGATCGCGGGGTACGACGTACTGCGCGAGCCGGCCCGCGTGCGCGGCGTGATCAGCCTGACCGGGCAGTACGCCGCGGTCGACGAGAACCAGACCGGCCGGGAGAACCTGGTGATGGTCGGCCGACTGATGCACCTCGGCCGGCGAACCGCGCAGCGGCGGACGGCCGAGCTGCTCGACCAGTTCGGCCTGACCGACGCGATGGATCGGCGCGTGAAGACGTACTCCGGCGGCATGCGGCGCAAGCTCGACCTGGCGATGAGCCTGATCGCGCGGCCGCGGGTGATCTTCCTGGACGAGCCGACGACCGGACTCGATCCGGCCAGCCGCTCGGCGATGTGGGACGCGATCGTGGAGTTGGTCCGCGACGGCACGACGATCCTGCTCACCACGCAGTACCTGGAGGAGGCCGACCGGCTCGCCGACCGGATCGTGCTGCTCGACCAGGGCCGCATCGTCGCCAGCGGTACTGCGGACGCGCTGAAGACGCAGATCGGCGGCGAGCAGATCTCGGTGTGGTTCGCCGACGAGGTGCAGGTCGTGAAAGCCGCCGGCGTACTGGACGGAGTGGCCGACCAGCTGATGCTGAACATCCCGTCCGACGGCACGGCGGCGCATCTGCACCACGTGCTCGACGTACTGCGCGACAACGGGTTGGAGCCGGAGCGGGTGTCGTCCCACCGGCCCACGCTCGACGACGTGTTCCTCGCACTGACCGCCTGAGGGGTCTGCCGATGTCACACCAAGGAGTCGTCGCCGCCTGCTCGGACGCGGTGACCATGATCGACCGCAGCGTGCGGCTGGCACGGCGCAACGTCGACACGCTGTTCGTGTCGCTGCTGCTGCCGTTGCTGATGATGGCGCTGTTCGTCTACGTGTTCGGCGGCGCGATCAACACCGGCACGGAGTACGTGAACTACGTCGTCCCGGGGATCCTGCTGCTCACCACCGGGTACGGCGCCGCGTCGACCGCGATGGTGGTCGCCGACGACATGCACAACGGGATGATCGACCGGCTGCGCTCGCTGCCCATCCACAGCTTCGCCGTGCTGACCGGCCATGTCGTCGCGAGCGTCGCGCGCAACGCCACCTCGACCGCGATCGTCGTCCTGGCCTCGCTGGCCATGGGGTTCCGCCCCGTCGCCGGCGTGCTGGACTGGCTGGCCGCGATCGGGCTGCTGTTGCTGTACGTCGTCGCGCTGTCCTGGCTGGCGGCGGCGCTCGGCGTGATCGCCAAGTCCGTCGAGTCGGCCAGCACGCTCAGCTTCTTCATGCTGTTCCTGCCGTACCTGAGCAGCGCGTTCGTTCGGCCGGAGTCGATGCCGTCGTGGTTGCGGCCGGTGAGCGAGCACCAGCCGATCACGCCGGTGATCGAGACGGTCCGGAGCCTGCTGATCGGGACGCCGATGGCGAACAACGGATGGACCGCACTTGCCTGGTGTTGTGGTCTACTCCTGTTCTCCGTCGTGCTGGCCACTTCGCTGTATCGGCGGCACACCAACCGCTGAACGCAGGTCTGCTGCCGTTCGGCGACGGATGTGGCATGGAACGACCAGGCGTGACCCCTTGGTGGGGTTACCGTCGAGGTCCCCCCCAACGTGTGGTGGTCCCACTCCCCCCGGGACCCACACGGACAAGCGCCCCGGTCATCGACCGGGGCGCTTCGTTTTCTTTTCTGCCGGTGTCGAATCCGGCGCCTTTGGTTCGACGTATCAGTGAGAGCGACCAAAGGAGAGGGTCAGAATGAACATCACCACCGACATCCGGACCATGATCGTCACCATGCTGGCCGAGGGCAGCCCGGTCTGGTACGTGGCAGGCATGGTCAACATGCGCAGCCACGACGTGTACGTGATCGGCTGCGAGGCCGGCTACCCCGACAAGGCCAAGCTGCGCCGTGCCGTCTGGGCCGCCCGCAACCGCGTACCGCAAGCCGCCTGACCCCTGTCAGGTCGCTCGAACCGCTGCTACCCCAACGCCTGGGGAAGCAGCGGTTTCGTCATGTTTAGGGTTGGTGCGTGGACGAGGTCAGCGTTGTGGACTATCACACGGCCGGTGAGCCGTTCCGGATCGTGACATCGGTCGAGATCCCGGGCGACTCCGTCGCCGACCGCCGGGTCACGGCGCAGTCGTCGGAGGCGATCGACGCCGTACGGCAGCTGCTGGTGAACGAGCCGCGCGGCCATGCCGACATGTACGGCGGGTTCGTCGTTCCGGGTGACGACGACGGCGCCGACTTCGGAGTGGTGTTCTGGCACAAGGACGGCTACTCGACGGCCTGCGGGCACGGGACGATCGCGCTGGCGACCTGGGCCGTCGATACCGGTCTGGTCCAGCCGGGTGATGTCGTCATCGACGTACCGTCCGGACGGGTGACGGCCCACGTCAGCGACTCCGGTGTTGCCTTCCGCAACGTTCCGTCGTACGTCCTGCGGCGTGACGTGCCGGTGTCGACCTCCCGCGGGGAGGTGCTGGCGGACATCAGCTACGGCGGCGCGTTCTACGCCTCGGTCCCTGCGTCGTCGGTCGGCCTGTCCGTCACGCCGTCGTCGTACGCCGACCTGATCGCGATCGGCCGCGCGATCAAGTGGGCGCTCGACCCGGTGGCCGTACACCCGACGGATCCACGCCTCAGCGGTCTGTACGGCACGATCCTGTACGACGATCTCGGCGACCTCGAGGACGGCCCGCACCAGCGCAACCTGGCCGTCTTCGCCGACGGCGAGGCGGACCGCTCCCCCTGCGGCTCCGGTACGTCGGCACGCCTGGCCCTGCTGTACGACGAGGGTCGTCTCGGACCGGGGCAGACGCTTCGCCACGACTCGATCGTCGGGACGACGTTCCTCGGCCGCGTCGTCGCGCAGACGCCGGACGGTGTCGTCACCGAGGTGACCGGGGCGGCCTACCGGACCGGCACGGCGACGTTCAGCCTGGACCCGCGCGACCCGCTGGGCACAGGATTCACCCTCCGCTGATCTCAGATTGCGACCGTCGCCGGCGGCCGCGGCCGATAAGTTGGTCCCCATGATCTTCATCACCGCGAAGTTCCGCGTGAAGCCCGAGCACGCCGCCGACTGGCCGTCGATCACCGCCGACTTCACGGCGGCGACCCGCGCCGAGCCCGGCTGCCTGTGGTTCGACTGGTCCCGCTCCGTCGACGACGCGAACGAGTACGTCCTGGTCGAGGCCTTCGCCGACGACGAGGCCGCCACCCACCACGTCACCTCGGACCACTTCAAGGCGGCCCAGGAGCACCTCCCGCCGCACCTTGTAGAAACGCCCCGCATCGTCAACTTCAAACTCCCCCAGGACGACTGGTCAGAGCTCGGCGAACTCGCCGTCAAGTAAGTCAGGTCGCCGTCGAGAGGGCGGTGGCGATCACTGCCGCCGTCTGTTCCGGCGCCTCGTCCGGCAGCAGGAACACCGCGCCAGGAATGGTCACCAGCGTCACGTCGGCCGCCGCATCGAGGGTGGCGCGCTCGGCGTCGGTGAGCCCACCATCGCCCTTCTCCGCGTGGACGACCCACACCGCGCTGCCCGACGCGGCCAACTGGGCGGCGTAGTCACGGTCGGCGGCGATGTAGTCGAGGTACGGGCCGCTCACCCGGACCGAATCGCCGGCCCTGTTCTGCTTGAGATCCTCGATGAGATCCCGCTTGTGCGGCTCGGGGATCTTGGCAAACCTCGCCACCAGCGGCAGCAGCCGGAGCAGGACGGCCATCGGCCAGCTCCCCACCCTCTGCGATGCCCGGACGACGGCGCGGAAGAACCCGGCCTCGTCCTCGGTCGTCAAGCTGATGCCGAGCAGAACGACCGGGCCGTGGAAGTGACCGGACAGCAGCATCTCCAGAGCAACGGTGGCGCCGTGCGAGAAGCCCACCAGCACGTCGCACCGGTGTTCCTTGGCCAGCATTCCCGCCGTACGGGCCAGTGCCGGCACGGACACGTCGCCGGTCAGCGGAGCCCCCGCCATACCTGGCATGGTGGTCGCCACCAGGCGAACCCCGGACAGCGCCTGATCAGCCATCACCAGGTCGAACGAACGGGCAGCGTTGGCTCCGCCCGGCAGGAGCAGGACCGCTCGGTCCGCATCGTCGGGGCCTACGCTCAGAATCTCCCAGGCTTCCCTCATGGCTACCACCCCTGACCTCAGGGTAGGTCTGGCTGGCAGGTCCTACTACTCACCGGCAGTTTCAGGCGGAGCAGGGCGCCGGTGCTGCGCGGTACGACTTCGGCCGTACCGCCATGAGCCTCGGCGACCTGCCGGACGATGGCCAGGCCCAGCCCGGATCCGGGATGCGCGCGGGCAGTTGGGGACCGATAGAAGCGGTCGAAGACGAACTCGAGGTCGCTGTCGGGGATGCCCGGACCGGCGTCCGCCACGTCGAGAGTGCCCTCCTTGACGCTGATCCGCACCTGGCCACCGGACGGGCTCCACTTCACGGCGTTGTCCACCAGGTTCGCGACGGCGCGTTCCAAGGCATCGGGGTCTCCATGGACAAGGGTGGGCGCGCAGGTCAGCTCGAACTCGATCTGCGTCGCCCGCCGCGTCGCGCGGGCCGCAACGCGCTCGGCGACCAGGTCCAGGCGGACATCTTCGGTATGGAAGGCGGGCTGGCCGTAGCGCGCCAGATCGACCAGGTCGTTGATCAGCGTTCTGAGTTCGCTCGCCTGGTCGAGCGCTTCAGCGGCGAGCTGCGGGGCCTGTTCGTCGGACAGGTCTTCGGCCAGCAGTTCGAGGTTCACGGTCAGGCTCGTCAGTGGTGTACGCAGTTCGTGCGAGGCATCGGCCACCAGGCGGCGCTGGGCACCGACCGACTCGTCCAGCGCAGCGGTCATCCCGGCGAACGCGGAGCCGAGCCGCCCGATCTCGTCCTGACCGTCGGCCGGGATCGGGATCGCCAGGTCGCCGGTCGTGCGAATCAGTTCGACGGTCTCTGTCAGCCGCCGTACAGGCCGGAGGACGCGACGGGCAGTGAGCCGTGCAGCGACAGCGGCAAGGAGTCCGGCGGCCACGGTGGACGCGGCGAGCAGCCAGGCGAGTCGGCGCAGGGTGGGGGCAGGATCCGACTGCGGTATCGCTGTGCGCACCAGCGCGCCGGATGCGCCTGGGAATCTGGTGGTGTAGATGCGGTAGGCGACGTCGTTGTAGACCGCGTTGCGGAAGTAAGCAGCGGCGGTTCCGTTGGCGACGGCGACGTCGCGGTCTGTGAGGTCGACGAACTGGGCCGACGGCCCGGCCGTGACCGGGTCCGGCACGATCTGCAGCTGGGTGCTCCCGATTCCCAGCGGGACTGCCGGAAAGGCCCCCTCGTTCGACGTACCCCGGAACTTCTCCTTGATGGCTTTCGCGACGTCCGGCGCCTGGCCGGCCGCCGTCACGAGCGAGCTGTCGATCTGGCCGCGGAGGCCGTGTTCCACGGCTGGGTACAGAACCACCGAGACGAGTACCAGTGCGGCTACGACGATGGACCCTCCGGCGATGGCCAGCCGGGTACGCAGGTTCACGGCTCCTCGCGCAGGACATATCCCAGGCCGCGCACCGTCTGGATCAATCTGCTGCCGCCGTCTGCTTCGAGTTTGCTTCGCAGGTAGCTGATGTAGACCCAGAGCGCATTCGACTCCGGCCCGAAGTCGTAGCCCCACACGGACTCGAAGATCTGGGTCCGGCTCAGCACCCGGCGGGGATTGCGCAAGAACAACTCGAGCAGGGACAGCTCGGTCTTGGTGAGCTCCAGGCGCCGGCCCGCGCGGGTGGCCTGGCGGCCGCTCAGGTCCAGGTCGACGTCGGTGAAGCGCAGCACCTCGGCTCTGGCGCCGCTGCGCCGCAGCAGTGCTCGAAGCCGGGCCCGCAGCTCTTCCAGAGCGAACGGCTTGGCCAGGTAGTCGTCCGCCCCAGCGTCGAGCCCGGCGACCCGGTCGGTGACCAGGTCCCGGGCCGTGAGCATCAGGATCGGTGTGTCGTACCCGCCCGAACGCAGCGTCCGGCAGACCTCGAGCCCGTTCGGCTCGGGCATCAGGACATCGAGCACCACTGCGTCCGGGCGGAACACGCCGTGCTCGGCGAGGGCAGACGTCCCATCGGCGACCGACGCGACGTCGTAACCGTCCCGGCCCAACGCATGCTCCAACGACCGCCGCACGGCCGGGTCGTCGTCCACGACAAGTATCCGCATGGTCGTCCATCCTCGCCGTCAATCATGAAGATTTCATGAGCTGAGCGACGCCGACTGTCAGCCGTTGTCCAGCGACTTCTTCAGATCCCCCAACGCGGAGTTCAACTGCTTGGCGCTGACCCCGAGCGAGGCGGCCATGTCGCGGAAGGACTTGGAGGTCGGAACGATCCCGCCGGGCGCCGATACCAGAGCAACCAGGGTGGTCTTCGCCTGCGCTCGACTGATGCCGAGTGCTGCCGCCAACCGGGCGGCCGCGGCGTCACTCGCGAACGGCGAGGTGCGCGGATCGTCCTTCTTGTGCTTGCCGTCCTTCTTGTCCTTGCTGTCCTTGCCGTCCTTCTTGTGCTCGCCGTGCTTGTCTCCCGGACGCGGGCGCCCGGGGTTCAGGAACAACGGCGCCACGGCGGCCTTGACCCGCGCGACCGGCAACCTCAGGTTCGCCGCGACCGCCGCGGCGAATGCGTCCAGCGTGACCTTGGTCGAGCCACCCAGCGACATCTTGGCCGCGACGAGCGCGGCTTCGAGCCGATCGGCCGTCACCCCGAGCTGCGCCGCGATCTTGGCGATGTCGGTGTTCTTGCCCGGTTTGGCTTTCCCGTCCGACTTGACCGCGGCACCCGACTTCGCCGCGCCGGGTTTCGGGTCCGCCATCGCCGCCGGCGCCATGCCGGTCGTGGCCAGCGCCGCAACCGTCACCGTCGCCACGAACAGGTGTGCACGTTTCATCATCGTGATCCTTTCGTCCCGCGCCGGACAGTCCCGGCGCCATGGACGACACACAACCGCCCCGCCCTCAGCCGCACTTTCAGCGAGCTTTAGAGCTCCCTTAGAACCTCCACGGTGCCGAGGCCTGGCTGCGAGTACGGCGAGAAACAAAACGAAGGCCCGGACCTGATGGTCCGGGCCTTCTTCCGTAGCGGGGGCAGGATTTGACCTGCGACCTCTGGCTTATGAGTAGGCCTGCCCCCGTCTCACGCCGCTTCAGCAGTCCAGGTACCCCACCGCGGACGCCGGAGGCGTCGTCTGATCCGTCTCAGGTGTCCCGATCGGTCCCGAGCTGCGCAACGCGTTTGGGTAAGGACCTCACCCGCAGCGGGTGAGGAACTGACGCTCCGGACCTGCTGCAATGCGAATCGTAGCGCCTGTCGGATGCGCAGGTGAGGCCCGACCTGGGTGAGCCGGGCGGCGCGAGCGCTCATCACTGGGAGGAAATGGCCGTGGATGCGATAACGAATGACTTCGGGGAAGTTCTCCTGTGGAGCTTCTGGTTCTTCATCTGGATCGCCGCACTGATGGTGTGGTTCCGGTGCCTGTGGGACCTGTTCGGCGACCGCTCGCTCAGCGGTTGGGCCAAGGCCGGCTGGGCGATCCTGCTGATCCTCGTGCCGTGGCTGGGGGCACTGATCTACCTCATTGCTCGGGGCCGGAGCATGAACGAGCGGCAGCGGACGGCGGCTGCACGGATGCAGGCCGAGCAGGAGAAGTACATCCAGGAGGTTGCCAGCACGTCCAAGTCCAAGAGCCCGACCGACGAGATTGCCAGCGCCAAGGAACTGCTCGACTCCGGCACGATCACGCAAGAGGAGTACGAGTCCCTCAAGGCCAAGGCCCTCGCCTGACCACAACAAAACCAGCCCCTGTCCGCGTCTCCGCAGGTCAGGGGCTGGTTGGTGCTGGCGGCGGGCGCAGGGTTCGCTCGCACACCGCCGCGAGCGCGACGGTGCCGGACCTCTGCCTCGCGACATTGCGGCTGCCTGTGGCACAGAGCTCGATGCGGCACGCGAAGCAGTACGCCGATACAAGCGCGGCCGGATTCCAGCCGAGTACTCCCCTGGCCGAACGTGGCGGGCGCGCAGGGAGGAAGCAGCACATGATCTGGACCCCGCCTCCACTCGGCGCGTTTCTACGGGTCGCCTTCGAAGACCGCTACCACTGAATGTGGGTGCTCGCAGCAACTACGGGAATGCGCCGATCCGAGCTGGCCGGCGTCGAGCGGAAGATGGTCGATCTCGACAACGGGACACTGACCATCGAGGACACACGGGTCGTGGTGCACGGACGGGCCGAGGCATCTGACGGAAAGTCCGAGTCGAGCCAGCGCGATATCTCGATCGACAGCTTCACAGTCCGCCACCTGCGCAGCTACATCGACCGAATGAACGAGGAGCGAGAGGCGTTCGGCGCGAGCTACCCGAATCACGACTACCTGATGGTCGGACCGGAAGGCCGGCCGCTGCATCCCGACACGATCACCGCGCGGTTCAACCGACTGGTCGATCAGGCGGGAGTCCCCCGCATTCGCCGGCACGACGTACGCCACACCTACGCGACCATGGCCCAGGACGCCGGACACAACATCAAGACGCTCAGCGAGCGGATCGGCCACGCAGACGTGACCGTGACGGGGAAGATCTACACCCACATGTCGCGAGGTACGGACCGCGCCATGGCCGACGCGATGGGCGAGCTGATCGAGCGCCAGGCGACGAGCCGCCGGACGTATCGGCCGTCGCATCCTAGGAAGGCCGCTGACAGAGAAAACCCGCAGGTCAGACCCCACATGACAAAGCGAAGGCCCGGACCTGATGGTCCGGGCCTTCTTCCGTAGCGGGGGCAGGATTTGAACCTGCGACCTCTGGGTTATGAGCCCAGCGAGCTACCGAGCTGCTCCACCCCGCGTCGTTGTGTCTTTAGTTTAGAGGATCTGGGCCGAGCAACCAAATCGGCCCCCTGCGCGGCTCCGGACCGGCGAAAACCCGTGTCTGTCGGGCACGTCCCGGCGTACCGTCCGAGTATGTCCCAACACGTCATCCGCCCGTTCGAGGAGGCTGATCTGCCGGCGGCGGCGGGCTTGCTCGCCGAGCGGCATCAGGAGCATCGCAAGCGTCACCCGCTGCTTCCCGCCGACTACGAGGACGAGCACCTCGCGCTCGTCGAAGTGACGGCCGCATGGGAGAGCGAGGGCGCGTCAGGCGCCGTGCTGGTCGAGCACGGCGAACTGACCGGCTACCTGCTGGCCGCACCGAAGCCCTCGGCGGTCTGGGGCCCGAACATCTGGGTGGAGGCCGCCGGTCACGCCGTCCGTGAGCCGGAACACATCCGCGACCTGTACGGCGCCGCCGCTGCCCAGTGGGTCGACGACGGTCGCACCGCGCACTACGTCCTGGTGCCCGACGACGCCGAGCTGATCGACGCGTGGTTCCGGCTGGCGTTCGGTTCGCAGCATGCGCACGCTGTGCGCCCGGTGCCCGAGTCCCCCCTCGCGCCGCCGCCGGATCTCACTGTACGGCGTGCCGTCCGCGCGGACATCCCGGTACTCGCGGAGCTCGATCTCGCCCTGCCGCGTCATCAGGGCCTGTCGCCGGTGTTCTCGTCCGGCGAGATGCCGACGCTGGAGGAGGCGGTGGCGGACTGGGAGGAATCGATCGACGACCAGGACTACGCGACCTTCGTTGCCTCGTACAACGGTGAGGTCATCGGCTCGTCGGTCGGATGTTCGCTGGACAAGTCGAGTTCGCACATCGGTCTGGCGAAGCCCGACAACGCCGGCTTCCTCGGGTTCGCGGCCGTGCTGCCCGCGGCGCGCGGGGTTGGGGCCGGGCGCGCGCTGGGCGAGGCCGTGCTGCAGTGGTCGGCGGAGACCGGGTACACGTCGGTCGTGACGGATTGGCGGGTGACGAACCTGTTGTCGTCGCGGACGTGGCCGCGGCTCGGGTTCCGGCAGACGTTCCACCGGCTGCATCGCCTGATCGGGTACTGACGCCGGGTTTGTCCACAGATCCGGATTCGCCGGTCCGGACGCGGTGCGATCGCTGCATCTTCTTGGTCACGAACGGCGTCTCGCAGCAGGCGAGGCGCCGCCGATTCCAGGAGGCAGCCATGTCGCGTTCATCGCTTCGTTCCCGAGCCGTGCCGTCCGCCCGTCGTATCGTGACCGGGAGCGCGGTCGTCCTGGCCGCGCTCGCGCTCTCGACGACCGCCCCCGCCTCGGCCACCGGGTTCGCGCCTTCGTCGACGCACTCAGCAACTCACCCATCGACCGAGCAAAGGGCTGGCACCTTGGACGGCTTCGTGATCGAGAACCTCCCCGACGGCCTCGGCACGCCGAGCGACTTCGAGTACGAGTGGGAGGACGTGTCGTTCCACAGCCGGGTCTGGGAGACCGGACCGGATCCGGAGGGCGCGTTCAAGGTCGACCTGACCGTGAAGACCCTTCGCGGCGAGCGGCTGACCGACCTCGAAGCCGTCAAGGACTTCCTCGTCGAGTACGAGGAGAAGGAGCCGGGCGACTGGCAGCTCGTCCCGGTCAAGGTCGGTGGGTACGACGGTCTCCTCGCCGGCGACGAGGTGTTCTACTTCATCGAGCCCGGCGTCGCGGCCGAGGTGACGATCGATCACGAGCGTTACACCGACGAGGATCTGGTCGACACCGCCGCCGGGTTCCACCCGGAGCCGACGACGTGATGCCGTAACCAAGCCGGGGCAGACGAAGGGGCGGCGACCCCGACTGCTGTCGGTGTCGCCGCCCCTGGAAGCCCGTGCGCTCAGCCTGTCGGTGAGCTCGGTGGGCTGGTTGGCGTCGGAGATGCGGGTGGACTCGACGGACTGCCGGACGGCGTGGCCGACGGCGTCGGCGTGGGCGTTCCCGCCGCGGCAGCGGCAGCCCTGTCGAGCGCCGCCTTCATCTGGTTCAGGTTGGTCTGGTAGCCGGCGAGGTCGCCCTTCGTCAGGGCTGCCTGCGCTCGTGTCCAGGCAGCCTGTGCGTCGGCGATGGCCTGCTTGACCGTCTGGTTCGGCTGTTGCGTAGGCGGTTTCTCGGTTCCTGGTGGCAGCTCACCGGTGTCGACGTTGGTCTTGAAGACCTTGTTGAGGGCTTCTTGCAGCGTTCCGCCGTAGGCCACGCCGTCACCGAACGACACCAGCACGTACCGCAGGACGGGATAGGTGCCCGCTCCGCTGGTCCGCACCGAGTACACCGGCTGGACGTAGAGCAGACCACCGCCGAGCGGCAGCGTCAGCAAGTTGCCGTACTGCGCTCTTGCGCCGCTGTTCGGCTGGTTGATCGGCAGCAACGCCTGTCTGATGCCTTCGTCGGTCTGGAACTTGTTGTACACCTGCCCCGGACCAGGTATCTGCAGGTTCCCCGGCAATCGCAGCACCCGGAACTTGCCGTAGTCCGGTGAGGTCGCCTCGGCATCGACGGCAACGAATGCTGTGAGGTTCTCCCGTTCACCGTTCGGTACGTACACCGACGTCAGTGAGAACTTCGGCTCGGTCTGACCGGGCATCCGCAACGAGAGGTAGAAGGGAGGCTGGCTGATATGCGTCGCCGAGTCACTGCCGGACGAGACCGCGGTCGGGTCGTCCGGGACGCGCCACAGGTCGCTGTTCTGGTACCACGTGCCGGCGTCCTCGACGTGGTACTTCGCGAGCAGGTCGCGCTGGACCTTGAACATGTCCTCCGGGTAGCGCAGGTGCGACATCAGGTCGGGCGAGATGTCCGAGCGCGGCTTCACCGTGCCGGGGAACGCCTTCATCCAGGTCTTCAGCACCGGGTCGCTCTCGTTCCAGGCGTACAGCTCGACCGAGCCGTCGTAGGCGTTCACGACCGCCTTGACCGAGTTGCGGATGTAGTTGATCTTCTCGCTCGGCTGCTGCGCGATCGTCCCGCGGCCGGTCGTGGTGTCCCTGGTGCTGACGTCCAGGTCGACCTTCTGGGAGTACGGGTAGTTGTCCGACGTGGTGTAGCCGTCGACGATCCAGACCACCTGGCCGTCGACGATCGCCGGGTACGGGTCACCGTCCGGTGTCAGCCACGGCGCCGCCTTCTCCACCCGCTCGCGCGGGCTGCGGTCGTAGAGGATCTTCGACTCGGGGTTCACCCGGCTGGACAGCAGGATGTTCGCGTCCCGGAACTTCGTTGCGTAGAGCAACCGGTTGGCGAACGACCCGATCGGAACGCCGCCCTTGCCCTCGTAGGTGTTCAGGGTCGGGTCGCCGCCGGACTTGCCCTCCGGCGTGTCGAGCTCGACCGGCTGACCGCCTTCCGGAGCGCCGACGATCGAGTAGTCCGGGGACTGCTCGCCGAAGTAGATCCGCGGCTCGTACTTCCCGAGGTCGCCGGTCGGCGGCAGGTCCTTCTCGGTCCACACCGGGATGCCGCCCTGCGACTGGTTGCCGTTCGCGGCGACGACTCCGTAGCCGTGCGTGTAGACGGTGTGGTCGTTGTTCCAGTTGCGCTGACCGCCCGGCAGCCGGTCGACCTGGACCTCGCGGACCGCGATGACGGTGTCGTTGACCTTGCCCTTGACCTTGTACCGGTCGACGTCCAGATCGGTCGGGAACGAGTAGAACCCGCGGACCTGCTGGAGCTGCTCGAAGGTCGGACCGATCACGGTCGGGTCGATCAGCCGGATACCGGGCAGCACCTCGGCATCGGCCGCCAACTCCTCCGGCTTGGCCGTCGTCTCCGCCCGGTACTCGGTGACGTCCGCGCCCTCGAGCCCGTACGCCTGACGCGTGGCCTCGATGTTCTTCGTGATGTACGGCGCTTCCTTCACCGGCTCGCTCGGTCGCACGCGCAGCTGCTGGAGTGCAGCCGGCCAGAGGGCGCCGAGCAGGATCGCCGACAGGATCAGCACGACCGTGCCGACGCCGGGCAGCAGCCAGGTCCGGCGGACCACATTGGCGAAGAACAGTCCCGCGCACAGGACCGCGATGACGGCCAGGATCTCCTTGCTGGGCAGGATGGCGTTGTCGCCGGTGTAGGAGACACCGGTGAAGAGCTTGGCGTCAGAGGTCGTCAGACCGTACCGGTCCAGCCAGTAGCTGAAGGCCTTCAGCAGGACGAGCAGCCCGAGCAACACGGAGAACTGCACCTGCGCCGCGCCCGACGCCTTCTGGCCCTTGGCGGACGGGCGGAATCCGCCGTAGAGGTAATGGGTGATGATCGCGGCGACCAGCGAGAGCAGGACGATCGAGTAGCCGAAGCCGAGCAGCACGCGCAGCCACGGGTAGTCGAAGACGAAGAACGCGATGTCCTTGTTGAAGTGCTTGTCGGTGACGCCGAAGGGGGTCCGGTTGCGCCAGGCCAGGAAGACCTTCCACTCCCCCGACGCTGCCGAGCCGCCGAAGATCAGCATCAGGGTCGCGATCACTCCGACCGCGACCTTCCCGTGCTGCTGCAGCAGGTCGCCGTACCGTTCGAAACCCGGGCTCGGCGACGGCGCGAGCGCCACCCGCGGGCGGGTGCGGAACGCGACGATGATGTTCGCGACGACGGCCGCGGCCATCAGCAGACCGACGACCACGAACAGCAGCACCCGGGTGCCCAGCACGGTGCTGAAGACCGACCCGAGGTCCACCGACCGGTACCAGAGCCGCTGGGTCCAGACATCGGTGAACACGCTGAAGAGGATCAGCAGGACGATCAGTGTGGCGATCGTCGGCAGCAGGGCACGGGGGCGCCCGCCGCTGCGCCGTGGTCTCCGGGCGGCGGGCTCCTCCGGCATGTCGTAGACGCCGTCGCTCATGGTTTCTCCTCGTCGTCGCTCATGCCGTCGACCCCAGGACCTTCACCCGACCGGCTGCCGACCGAAGGTTCGAATGTCAAAGACAGTACTTCGCACAGCGTGGGGACCAAGTCGACGCCGGTGAGCACCGCGCTGTCCTCGTCGTGGGCACGCAGCCGGACGGCGCCGAACCGGTCGCCCTCACGCAGCACCGCGGCGACCATCCGGACCTCGTGCCGGCGCGGATCGCTCCCGGCCAGCCGGGCCAGTTCGGCATCCGACTCGACGCTGGACAGCCCCGACTCGGCCGCCGCCGGCAGCACGATCCGCTCGATCGCCAACGCACAGCCGGCGACACCGTCCGGCCACTCGATCCGGCCGAGGGTGTCGGCGAGATGCTCGTCCTCCACCCCGCCGGGGAGCTCGCCCTGCGCGACCGGAGTCAGCGGCTGGGACGCGTCCTCGGCACCGAGCTCGGCGGCGAGCTGCGGCTCCGCGCGGAGCAGTTCCGCGGTCGGGACCAGCGCGAACAACTGCGCGGGCTGGTCCCAGCCCGCGCTGCTCACGTGCTTCTCGATCTCGATCACCGCGCGGCTCAGCGCGTTGGACGGCAGCATGCCTACGGAATCCATGCCGGCAGCTCTCCCCTTCGGTTCGCCGGTTCGTACAAACGACTCATTGGCTGCACGACGGGACCTCGCCCTTCCCGTCGGCGACCGCTTTCAGGGCGCTGATCGCGTCGTTCAGCGTGCTGATCTTCACCAGCTGGATGCCCTTCACGTCCGCGTGCAGCGCGGCCGCGCAGTTCGGCGCCGGGACCAGGAACACCGTCGCGCCGTCGTTGCGGGCGCCGGCGATCTTCTGCTGGATACCGCCGATCGCGCCGACCTGACCGAGTGCGTCGATCGTGCCGGTTCCGGCAACGTGCTTGCCGTTCAGCAGCGCGCCCGGGGTCAGCTTGTCGTAGATGGCCAGCGCGAACGCGGTGCCCGCGCTCGGACCGCCGATGTCCTGCCCGAGGTTGACCGTCACCTTCACCTGCGAGTCGACACCGATCGTGATCCCGACCATCGGCCGGGTCTCGTCGCCCGGGGTCGCAGCCGTCTTCAGCTGGACGGTCTGCTCGGCGGTGCCGCGGCGGATCAGGAAGGTGACGTTCTCGCCCACCTTGTGCTTGCGGACGAACTCGCCGACCTGCGGGACCTGCGTCACCGGCTGACCGTCGACGGCCAGCACGATGTCGCCCGGCTTCAGCTTTCCTTCGGCCGGGGACTTCTCGGCGACCGTCGACACCTTCGTGTGGAACGGGACGTTCGCTGCCTGCAGTGCCGCGGCGACCGCGCTGTCCTGCGAGCCGGTCATCTCGGCGGTGTTCTGCTGCTCGACCTCGTCGGCGCTCTGGTCCGGCGGATAGATGATGTCGCGCGGGAACAGGTCGTGGTGCGGGTCGAGCCAGTTCCGCATCGCCTGCGGCAGGGTCAACTGACGGTCCGGAGAGGTCACGGACACCGTGGTCAGATCGAGCTGCCCCGACGTCGGGAACGTCTCGTGACCGGTGATCTCGATGACCGGCTTGTTCTTCGACGCCCCCAGCGTGTCCTTGACCGGACCGGGGCTGAACGAGACGAACGGCACCGGGAAGGCGGTGACCAGCCCCAGCGAGACGACGAGCACGACGATCGAGGTGACCAATGTGGCGGTACGACGTGTCACGAACCCTGCCCTGCGATCTTGGAGCCGGAGCCACGGACCTCGGAAGAGACCGGCTGATGGATACGACGACCGAGGCCGCGACGACGTTCCGGAGTGGCCCGCGGGCCGGGCGCGGCGAGCGCGGCGTTGAAGCGACGGAAGTCCTCGACCGAGGCGAAGGCACCGCCGGACCGGCGCGGCTCGCGGCTGCGCCAGCCGCGCCAGGCGGCCCAGCACATCGCCAGCAGCGTGGCGGTCAGCGGAAACGCCAGCCACGCCAAAACCTTCATCCGGCCACCTTCATGCGCCCAGCGTACGGGTCAGTGAGCGCCGACCCACTCGCTGCCACCGTCGCTGAAGCTCTGGTGTTTCCAAATCGGGACCTCGGCCTTGAGGTCGTCGATGAGTCGCCGGCACGCGGCGAACGCCACATCGCGGTGCGACGCGGCCACCGCCACGATCACCGCGGCGTCCCCGATCACCAGGTCCCCGGTGCGGTGTACGGCGGCCAGCGCCGTCACCGCTGGATCGTCGCAAATACGCTGCGCGACCTTCCGCAGATGCTCCAGCGCGTCCGGGTGGGCCTCGTAGCTCAGGCGGTCGACCGGCTTGTCCTGGTCGTGGTTGCGCACTGTGCCGATGAAAAGCGCTGTTCCGCCCGCCGTCGGATCCGCGACCGCGGCCAGCACCTCGTCGCTGGACAGCGCACTGTCGCGGATGTCCAGCAGCCTGATCGCGTCGCTCATCCGTTCCTCATTCCCGCCGTGTCCCCACACACCATTCCATCCCCCCGCCGCAATTCTCCCTCCCGCCCGCCGGTTCCCGGACACCACCTCCCGTTCGGGGGCGTTCGGAGACTGCGGTGCGTGGTCCGGCGTGCACCGGGAGAGACTGTTGCCTTCCTCACCTACCCGCCATCCGCGGGCCGGCCCGGGTTCGCGGCTCTGCCTGCGGCGAACAGAGGCGGCGATGCGTTCGCCGGACGAGGAACTGGTCGACGGAACCAGTACGTTGGAGTAGTACGCCCCACCCGCACAGGAAGGCCCTCCGATGAGCGACGAACCGGACAACCCGTTCAAGGGAACGCCGTTCGAGGCCATGTTCCAGCAGTTCTCCGGTGCGGCCGGCGCGGGCGGCACCCCGGACCTGAACGCGATCTTCGCCCAGGTCCAGCAGTTGCTCAGCGGTTCCACCGACGGCAAGCCGGTGAACTGGGACCTGGCCAAGGACATCGCCCGCAAGACCGTCTCCACCGCCGGGGACCGGTCGATGACGTCGATCGACGGCGATCGGGTCGCGGACGCGGTCCGGCTCGCCGAGCACTGGCTCGACGACGCCACCACGCTGCCCGAGGTGTCCGCCACCTCCGCGGCCTGGAGCCGCGCGGAGTGGGTCGAGAACACGCTTCCGGTCTGGCAGACGATCGTCGACCCGGTCGCGGAGCACGTCGCCGGCGCGATGGGCAACGCGCTGCCCGCCGAGGCGCAGCAGTTCGCCGGCCCGATGGCCGGGATGCTGCGGCAGCTCGGCGGTTCCGTCTTCGGAGCGCAGGTCGGCCAGGGGCTCGGAGAGCTCGCCGGCGAGGTCGTCAGCTCGTCCGACATCGGGCTGCCGCTGGGCCCGACCGGCCAGGCGATCCTGCTGCCCGACAACATCGCCAAGTTCGCCGAGGGGCTCGGGCTGACCGACGAGGACGTCCGGCTGTACCTCGCGTTGCGTGAGGTCGCCCACCAGCGGCTGTACGCCGGCGTGCCGTGGCTCCGTCAGCACCTGCTCGCCGCGGTCGCCGACTACGCGGCCGGGATCGAGGTCGACACCGGCAAGATCGAGCGCGCGATGGCCGACATCGACCCGCAGAACCCGGAAGCGATGCAGGAGGCGCTCGCCGGCGGCCTCTTCGAGCCCGAGGACTCGGAGCAGCAGAAGGCAGCCCTCGTCCGGCTCGAGACCACGCTGGCCCTGGTCGAAGGCTGGGTCGACGACGTCGTACGGGAAGCCACCAAGGACCGGATGCCCGCCGCGGTCCAGCTCGCCGAGACGGTTCGGCGCCGCCGCGCCGCCGGCGGTCCGGCAGAGCAGACGTTCGCGACCCTCGTCGGTCTGCAGCTGCGCCCCCGCCGCCTCCGCGACGCCGCGAACCTCTGGGCCGCCGTCCGCGACGCCCGCGGCGTCGAAGGCCGTGACAACCTCTGGTCCCACCCGGACCTGATGCCGAGCACCGGCGACCTGGACGACCCCATCGGCTTCGCCCAGCACGCAGGCGAACTCTCCGACATCGACATCAGCGACTTCCTCGACGCCGAGACTCCCGAGCCGCCGACCGAGGACGACGGCGACAACCCCGCCAAGTAGCTGCGGCGTTCTCCACCCCCCGCCTGAGTGTGTCCAGGCGGGGATGTGGAGACTTGCGGAATGCTTCATGCCGACGCAGTCGAGGTCTTGAAGAGGTGGCGCGCGCCCGACGCCGAGCAGGAAGAGCTGCGGGCGCACTACCTGCACCACCTCTCGACCCACCCGGACGGGATGTGGCGCAGTTGCCGCCCGGAGCATGTCACGGCCAGCGCGCTAGTTGTCGATGCTGCGGGCCACGACACCCTGCTGACGTTGCACAAAACAGTCGGCCGCTGGCTCCAACTAGGCGGCCACTGCGAGCCCGGCGACACCACCCTGACCGGCGCCGCCCTCCGCGAAGCAACTGAGGAATCCGGGCTCTCATCCCTCACCGTCAGCAGCGAACCCCTCCAACTCTCCCGCCACCTACTAGAAGCAGGCGGCTGCGCCGGTGCCTACCACCTCGACGTCCAGTTCCTGGTCACCGCGACATCCACCGAGTACGTCGTCAGCGAGGAATCCCACGACCTCGCCTGGTTCCCCCTCGACACCCTCCCGCCAGACACAGACAGCTCCGTCCAGCAACTGGCCTCCCGCGCACAGCATCACCTCACACAGCACTGACCACGCGGCCGCCGTGCTCCTGGACCGACAGGATGTGCGGCTTTGTCAGCTGGCGAGCCGAGAAGCGCAGACGACGATCGGCCTCGCGGATCTCAGCCGCACCTCCCGCTCACTGGATCGCCCTGCGCCCGCGGGTCTGAGCACAGCTGTCCCGGCGATCCCCCCCCGTTCCCTCCTTCGTGGCCCTGCAACGCGGCTCCCGGCCTCCGGTCCGACATGACTTCCCCCTGTAGCTCGCATGATCCGGGGGGTGCTGTCACCGGGCCGGAGGCATCGGTAGACCGCCGCGGGCGAAACGGTCAGCTGAGCCGCGGGTCCGCCATCAACACCACGCGATTGGCTGCGGGATCGAATCCGAGCACCGGATGCCCGTTGTCGCCCTCGGCCGTCATGACCACCGGCTTGCCAAGCCTGCGGCCCACAGCGGCGAAGAACCCGCACAGGATGTCCACTCTTTCCTGGCCCTGCAGCTCGCGAAGGTCGACATCGAAGTCGATCTCTTCGGCCGACATCGGACGGAAGATCGCCAGCACATCCGGGACCGGCCAGACCCGCAGATCGACAGTGTCCGCATCGGCCGGACGCATCAGCACCTCCGCCGCTGACGGCAGTGGCCCAGCGACGCCGCCTACCGAGTACTCCCACGCCCATCCGCTCGACCGGATCAGATCGAACACCGCCTGCCAGTCCTCGACCGAGGTTCCCGCCACGGACACGTCCGGCAGAGCACCCATCAGGTCAGGGTCGAAGGAGGTCCTGACGTCGTCCCACAGCAGATCCGGCATCCCGCCATGCTGCCCGCCAACACCCCGCGAGCGCAGCCCGATTTCCCTGACGAACCCCCAGAGAGGCACCCCCGCATCCCCTCGCCCTGCGATCCCGCTGCGTCGCAGAACCACCCGCTCGCCCGGCGCTTCCAGCTGTTCCCGCCGTACGACAAACTCCCGGGCCTACCCGCCGTACTGCGCCCCCGGTGCTCCCCGCTGCTACTGCGTCCCACCCTCACCCGCACACCCCCATGCACTGGATCGCGCTGTGCCCGCAGGCGCGAGCACACCTCTCCCGGCAATCCCCCGTGGCCCCCATCGCCCTGCGATCCTGCTCCGTGCCCGAGCCCCACCTGCTCGTGCAGGGCTTCCAGCTGTTCCCGCAGTACGACGGTCTCCTAGGCATGCCCGTCGTACGGCCCCCGTGCTTCCCCCCGGGTACTGCGTTCAACCGACCCCGTGTACCTCATGCACCGGATGGCGCTGTGCTCGCGGGGTGCGGGCACAGCTTCCCCAAGTGGTCCCCTCCGTCGCGATGCCCGTGCTGCGAATCCCCCGTGGGTGCTGCGTTTCAGCCGCCGCCGCATTCCCCGTGCACTGGATCGCGCTGTGCCCGCAGGTGCGAGCACAGCTCCCCCAGCAATCCCCCGTGTTCCGCATTGCCCTGCGATCCTGCTCCGTGCCCGAGCCACCTGCTCGTGCAGGGCTTACAGCTGTCCTCGCCGTACGACGTCTCCTAGGCCTGCTCGTCGTACTGCGCCCCCGTGCTCGTCGCGGTGCCGTCCCCCAGACGGCACTGCGTTTACGGCCGTGCGGTTCCCCCGTGGTGCTGCGATCCCCGTTCCCCCGTGCGTTCCCCGTCGTACTCTTGCCCGGACCGCATCCCCCCGATGCGGTCGGGTTGTTGTCGTCGGGTGCCGCCCCTGAACGGCATCGGCGATCGGTGTTGCTCCCCGTTGCATGGTGAACGAGCGGGTTCGGGGAAGGTGACGGGTCAGGCGTGACGAAGTTGGGATCTTGTGGCGTCCCAGCCTTCCAACCCTGGATCCAGTCGCGCTATGTCAGCGTTCGATCGCAGACGGTGCCAGCCCGGGCCGATCGCGACCGCATGCCGACGTGGTTTACGGGCTTCGAGCAGCGCCAGCGGGGTGTCGAAGGTCGGCGCGAGGTCGGTGATCCAAGAAGCGACCGGAGACCCGACTCCAATGGCGACGAGCGAACCGTCCTCGGCCGGCGTGACCGCGATGTCGGCGTGGCTCAGCGCCCGAAAGAGCTTGCCGATCAACAGCCCGGGAAGATCGGGTACGTCGTACGAGACGGCAACGACCGCCGCAGCCGGCCCGACCACCTCGACCGCATGCAAGACGGGCCGCTCGGGATCGACGGCGTACGTCGGTGTGCCGGGCCAGGTCAGCGCGCTCATCTCAGCCACCGCGGCGTCGTCGCCGGCGACGGCGACCGCCACATCGACCCGGTCGAGGGCGGCGAGCACCTCATACGTGTCCTCCGCCAAGGCCAGCCGCCACTTCTCCGGATCTCGCCCCGGCGGCGCCCACGTGCCGGCCGCAGGCACGACGACAACCACCACCCGCCGATCAACGGCATCGCCCACACCGGAGCCGTCGGTCGCGCTCATGCCGGAGCGCTCGTCGCGTCGTAGAGGGAGCGGGCAGTCTGAACCTCAGGCATGTGCGTCTCGGCCCAGGACTTGATAGCGGCGATGAGTGGCATCAGCGTGCCACCCAGCGGTGTGAGCTCGTAGTCGACGCGCACAGGAACGGACGGAGTGACGGAGCGAGCAAGAAGGCCATCACGTTCCAGCGAGCGGAGGGTCTGGGTCAGCATCTTCTGGCTGACCCCAGCGATACGGCGCGACAGGTCGGAGTAGCGCTGCGGCCCGTCCGCGAGAGCGGTCAGCACCAGCGTCACCCACTTGTCGCTGATCCGGTCGAGCAGTTGCCGAGCCGGGCAGGTCGCCAGGAACGCGTCGTACTCGCGAGCGGCCCCCTCCCGGAGTTGAGCTGCGGTACGGGTCGGCATGGCTCTCCTCGTCGTGCGATACGCACTCCGAAGTGCGTACTTCCCGTCAGAGAGTAACTCTCCCAGAGTGATGCTCAACCCCACATCGAAAGAGAGACATCATGCGCGCACTGGTCGCCCGCAAGCTCGACGGCCCCGACGCCATCCAGCTGATCGAGACCCCCATGCCTGAACCAGCCGAAGGTCAGGTGCGGATCAAGGTAGCCGCGGCCGCGATCAACCCGGTTGACGTGGCCGTCAGCGCGGGCCTCCTGGTCCAGTCCGGCTTAACCGCCGCCCGCGACCAGTTCGGCCTCGGCTGGGACGTGGCAGGAACAGTGGACGCAGGCGACCTCCCGCCAGGCACGGCGGTGATCGGGCTCGCCGACCTGCTCGGCCGGCCGCTGAAGACGCACGCAGAGTACGTCGTCCTGGACACCGACGCCGTCGCAAAGGCACCCGCGGGCATGGAGCTGATCCCCGCGTCGACATGCGCCCTCAACGCCTCGACAGCACTCCAAGCCCTGCGCGCCTTCGAAAGCGGCCAGACGATCTTGATCACCGGCGCAGCAGGCGGCGTCGGCGGCTACGCGGTCGAGCTCGCCAAGCACTTCGGCCTGACCGTGATCGCCACCGCCGGGGACCAAGACGAGGACTTGGTACGACGCCTCGGCGCGGACCACTTCATCGCCCGCTCGAAGGACCTACCGACGGAGGTACGCCGAATCGTCCCGACCGGCGTGGACGGAGTGGTCGACGCCGCGGTCACCGGCATCGCCGCCCAAGAAGCAGTCCGCAACCGCGGCCGGCACGCACACCTGCAAGGAGGTCCGCGTCCGCCACATCTTCGCGGCATCGCGGTGGATCAGGTCCTGGTACACGCCAACCAGGACGACCTGCAAACCTTGGTCCGCTTGGCCGAGGAGGGCGTTGTATCGGCGCGGGTCGCCGAAACATACCCCCTCGAGCATGGACGCCTGGCCTACAAGCGGCTGAGCGAAGGTGGCGTCCGCGGTCGCCTGGTCCTCGTGCCTTAAGCGGAGACGCCGTATTCCGATTCGATCAGGCCCATCCGCATGGCGGTCATGATCGCGCTGGCACGGTTGGCAGCACCCAGCTTCTCGTACAGCCGCGAAACATAGGTCTTGGCCGTCGAAAGGCTGACGAACATGGTGGTGGCGATGACCGGTACCGAGCGGCCGGCCGCAAGCAACGACAGCACCTCCCGCTCCCGCGGACTGAGCGCCGAGCTTGCGACCGCGGGTGCAGACACCTGCACCGGACGACCGACCGGCGGGCAGGCGGCGAACTGACCCCGACGAGCCAGCGCGAGCGCCAGGCCGGTTGCGGTGAACGACGCTGCGGCCACCGCCGCATGGCGGATCGCCCCGAGGACCTCGCCGGTCGGCGCGGTCTTCCCCACGAAGGCAGACACGCCGGTCTCCAGCGCCCGGAACAGTACGTCGTCCTCGGCCTGGGCGGTCAGGACCACGATGCCGAGCTCGGCATGGCGGTCACGGAGCTCACGGGCCAGCCGGAACCCGTCGCCGTCGGGCAGCGCGACGTCCATGACGACGACGTCCGGACAGCTGGACGCGATGAGCTCGGACGCCTCGGACGCGAGCCCGCATTCCCCCACGATGACGATGTCCTCGTCGGCGGTGACGAGCCGGATCAACCCGTACCGCGTCAGTGTGTGCCCGTCGATCACGACGACCTTGATCGTGTTCCGCATGATGTCCCCCCGTGGAACGGTCCCTGCAGCTCCCCCAACTGGAGATGGACTGTTGTGACCTGCTGTAACTGTGATCGGCTGACGCATACGGTCCGTTACGGTTTCCGCGTGGGTGCTTTTCGCCGAGATGGTTGAATGCTTGGTTATCAAATTCCGGCGCCCATGCGCTGCGGGAGCAGGCCGGTCTGTAGCCCCACCATCAGCGCCTGCGTACGGTTCGAGACGCCCAGCTTTTCGTAGAGACGGGCGATGTAGGTCTTGGTCGTCGAGTGGCTGACGTACAGGGACGCCCCGATCGCGGCAACGGACAGGCCGCTGCCCAGCATCGCCAGCACCTCCGCTTCGCGCGGACTCAGCGACACCCCGACGGCCGGTCGAGCGACCGTCGCCGCAACAGCGCTCTGCCGTCGAGCGACGGCCTGGCCGAGGCCGGTGGCGATGAACGAGCCGGCCGCAACCGCCGCATGCCGGATCGCGGGCAGCACCTCGGTCGCGGGCGCGACCTTCGGGACGAAAGCCGAGACCCCGACCTCGAGCGCACGGAACAGCAAGTCGTCCTCGCCGTTGGAGGTCAGCACTACGATTCCCAGACCGGCGTACCGGTCGCGCAACTCGCGTGCGATCGACAGACCGTCGGCGTCGGGCAGCGCGATGTCGAGTACGACGACATCGGCGTCCGCGTCGGCGACCGTCGCCGCGGCCTCGGAGCCCAGGCCGGTCTCACCGACGATCGTCATCCCGGGCTCGCCGCTCACCAGTCCGACCAGGCCGTAGCGCGTCAGCGTATGCCCGTCGACCACGACAATCCTGATGTCGTGACTCATAGTAAACCTCCCCGTGTCGCAGTCACACTAGGTAACGGCGTCGGGCGTCGGATAGGGACTTTAGGCCCTAGTACGACGGAACAGATGCCCGCAGCTGGTCCAGATCACGTACTGGTCATGACTGTCAGCAGGGCTCCGGCAAGCATGAAAGGTCCGAAGCTGATCGAGTCCTTCGGCGTGATCCTGCCCGCGAGCAACAACACGACGCTCGCCACGCCCATCAGCACGAACCCCGCGGCCGCGCCGGTCAGCAACACCGGCCATCCAAGCCAGCCGAGCGCGATGCCGAGCCCGCCGGCAAGCTTCACGTCTCCACCGCCTAGCTGACCGCGACTCAAGACCGCGAGGATCAGGTAGCCGCCACCGAGCGCCACTCCACCGAGCAGTGCGCGCACCAGCTCGGTCGGATGTCCGTTGAGGACTGCAGCCAGTCCGAACAGGACGACCAAGCCCGGGTACAGCGAAAGAGTCAGCCGGTCAGGCAAGCGCTGCACGGAGATGTCGATGGCTGCCAATGCGACCCCGACGACCCCGACGAAGGCAAACCCGGCTGCATCAGGCGCTCCGGCGAATCGCCAGAACAGCAGACCAAGAACTGCAGCGGTGAGCAGCTCCAGCACAAGCGGTCGGCCGAGCGAGCGGTGGCAGCCCTGACAACGAAAGGCGAAGCGGCCGCTGACGGGCTCGCCGCACCTCTCGCAACTGGTGCGCAGCGGCTCGCCTGAGGCCACGGACAACTGGAAAACGGTGCCGCGCAGAAGCAAGCCGGCAACGAGGCCGACGGCTCCTCCGGCCAGAGCCCACTCGATGTTCATGCCAGCCAAGCTAGGGCGGCTCGCCGGCCTCCGGAACCATCCGGGCGCGGGACTGACCGAGTGGATGCGCAGAGCAGCCGTTCGAGTGACATGTCGTCCGAACGGACGACATACGTGTCGACCGGTGCGAGGCGTTGTCGGCCTGTCGAGGGCTGCGGTCTGACCGATCGACCGATGCCGCGACGGGGCAACGATCGTGCACCTTTGCGGTACCGATCGGCAGATCGCCGTTCGACCGAACGCGGTGGGACCCGAATCCACCGCCCGTAGAAGGAGTTCCACATGCTCAACGACCTGCGCACCTACATGCAGTCCCTCGTCCGTCAGATCCGCAACGACGAGCGCGGCGCGACCATGATCGAGTACGGCCTGATGGTCGCCCTGATCGCGGTCATCGTCGCCGCCGCAGTCGGCCCGTTGGGGACCGCCATCGCCGGCCTCTTCACCGGCATCATCGGCAGCCTCTGACGGTCCGGAGCGATCTGCCGATCCAGTCCGATCCCGTGGGGTGGTGCGGCCCGGCCGGAGTGGCCCGGGCCGCCACCGCCTCCCAGCCAAGGAGTCCGGATGCGCGAACTCATGTGGTTCGTCAAGGCCGCAGGCAGATCAGTACGGCGCGACGATCGCGGCGCGACCATGCTCGAGTACGGCCTGGTGGCGACATTGATCGCGGTTGTCGCCGCGCCTCTGGTCGCCATTCTCGGCCCAGCGGTTGCTGCCCTGTTCGCGGGCGTCTTCGGCGCCCCCTGATCCGACCAGTCGAGCCGGTCACACCACTGTCAGCCGGCCAGTCTTCATCACCGGGAGAACTCATGTATCCGAGACGAGGGAATCGCGGCGGGGAAACTCACCACGGTCGCACACCTCGCACGCGGCCCGCGGCACGAGTACGCCGCATGCTTCCCTCGTCGGTACATGGGGGCAGCAGCGCGGACCGTGGCGCCACCGCCGTCGAGTTCGCGCTTCTGCTTCCCCTGCTGTTGCTGATCCTGCTGGGCATCATCGACTTCGGCCGGATGCTCAACGCGCAGGAAACCTTGACCCAGGCTGCCCGGGAGGGCGCCCGCCTGGTCGCACTCGGCCGGACCGACGCCGTCAGTCGCACGCAGGCGGCCGCGACCGGATTGAGCCCGGTCACCGCATCCGTTCAGTCGTCGTGCCCGACCGGCGCCACCGCAGCGAACAACTCTGCTGTTCAGGTCACCTATACGTTCCAGTTCACGCCGGGCCTCGGCTATCTCGTCAGCTTCTTCGGCGGTAGCGGTATGAGCGGTCAGACCACCTTGACTGCACGGGGGGCAATGCCATGCGAAACCTGATCTCACGTCTCGCTCGACCGATGATGCAGATGCTCCGGCTCGACGACCGCGGCGCCTTCGGTGCGCTGATCGGCGTGCTGTTCGCATCCGGTGTCCTGCTCGGCCTGGCCGCTCTGACCGTCGATGTCGGCACCGTGTACCAGGAGCGCGCCGAGCTGCAGAACGGCGCCGACGCCGGATCTCTCGCGGTCGCGAGGAGCTGCGCCAACGGCGACTGTAAAGTCGACGAGGCCGCGAAGTACGCGAATCTCAACGCCAAGGACGGCGCATCCGCCGTCACTCTGGTCTGTGGCCCCAAGGGCGGTCTGGCGAGTTGCCCGGGGTCCTCAGGCACCCTGGTCGACTGCCCGGCGCCCACGTCCGCGGACAAGAACTACGTCGACGTACATACGGCCACCAGGACAACGGGCGGATCCTCGCTGCTGCCGCCGGTGTTCGCTCGCGCCCTGACCGGCAACGGGAGCTACCAGGGGACAACGATCCTCGCCTGTGCCCGGGCGAGCTGGGGACCCGCGATCCAGAGCGCCAAATCGCTCGCGATGACGCTCTCGCTCTGCGCCTGGACGCAGGCGACGGGTGGCGGCACGCCACCGGTCTTCGGCGTGGATCAGCGAATCTACGTGCGTGACGCACCCAACGCGCCCACCTGCAGTGGCCTCAGTGCGCCCGGCGAGTTCGGCTGGCTGAACGACATCGGCGGATGCTCTGCAGCCATCGACCTCACCCAGAACGGGTACGTCACCGGCAGCGACCCTGGAAAGAACCTGTCCGCGGCGTGCCAGAGCGCGCTGTTGTCCTACGTCGCAAACAAGACGCCGATCTTCATCCCGATCTTCGACACCACCACCGGAACCGGCAGCGGCGCCACGTACCACCTCGTCGGACTCGCCGCGTTCATCCTCACCGGCTACGCGAACATGAACCCGCTGAAGGACGCCATCCCGGCACCGTTCACGAAAGGCAGCTGCCCGAACGGAGCAACGACGCCGTCCTGCATCTACGGCCACTTCACCCAGGCCCTCGTCCCGGTCGCCACCCAAATCGGCGACGGCACCTACTTCGGCGCTACCGCCGTCAAACTCGCCGGCTAGAGCCGCCAGCAGAGAAGAGAGAACCATGAAACGCAGAGTTGTGACCATCATGCTGGCGGTCGCGCTGGCTGTCGTCGGATCAGGCGCAGTACTCGTCTACGTCAATCGCGCGGACGCCCGCGCGGTCGCGGGTCAGCAAGCGGTGACCGTGCTCGTCGCCGGCAAGGTGATCCCGTCGGGCACCACCGCCGCCGAGGCAAAGGCCTCGCTGCACGAGGAAACGCTGCCGGCGTCGTCGGTGTCGTCCGAGGCCTTGGCGGAGATCACGCCGGCGCAGGAATCCTTGGTGACCACGGCCGACCTCAAACCCGGACAGGTACTCCTGAAGTCGATGCTGGTGTCGGCCGCGCAGGCCACCAGCGGTCTGACGATTCCTGAGGGCAAGGTCGCCGTCACCATCACGCTGTGCAGCGCCGAGGCCGTGGCCGGGAACGTGAAGGCCGGGTCCGACGTCGCGGTCTTCGGAACGGTTGTCGCTGGCAACAACAGTGAGGTCAGCGGGCAGCCGAACTGCACCGGCCAGCACAAGCAGCAGTTCGGCAAGGGTCTCGGCAACACCCGGGTCGTCATCCCCAAGATTCGGGTGATTGCCATCGGTCCGGCCGCGCAGGATTCGAAGTCCGCCGGCGGCGGCTTGTCCCAGGGCTCCGCGTCCGCGCAGAACGACATGCTGCTGGTCACCCTGGCCGGCAGTCAGACCGACGCGGAGCGCCTCATCCTGCTCACCCAGACCTCGCTGCCGTATCTGGCACTGCTCGGTCCGTCCACCCAGGTCAAGGTCGAGGACCACATCGAGCCACTGTTCCCGACGCTGCCGGCCAAGAAGAAGTGAGGAGACGATCACGATGACCATCCTGTGCCAGCCGGCCGACGTGCCGGCAGACCTGATCTCGAGCATCGGCACCGGCGTGCGAAGCGTCGACGATCTCGGCGCGGCACTCCTGGCGCTGAGCGAAGACCCCAGCGAGAACCTGATCGTGGTGGGTCCGGCTGTCGAGACCGGCCGGGCCTTGGAGTTCAGCGCACGACTGCGCCTCGAACGCCCTGCCATCGGGGTGATCCTGATCCGCGAGCGTGTCGACGTCACGGTGCTCACCGACGCCATCCGAGCCGGTGTGCGCGAGGTGGTCGCAGCAGGCGACAACGCTGCGCTGAGCGCCGCCTGCGACCATTCGCGGGCCCTGTCCGGCCATGTTCACGGTCATGACGATGCCGAGCCGACACACCACGGCAAGGTCGTCACCGTGTTCTCCGCCAAGGGCGGGTGCGGCAAGACCACCGTTGCGATCAACTTGGCCGCTGCTCTGGCTACGAGCGAAACCCATCGAATCTGCGTCGTCGATCTCGACCTCGCCTTCGGCGATGTCGCGATCAGCGTCCAGCTCGATCCGGTGCGCACGATCAGCGACGCACTCCCCATGGCCGGCCATCTCGACACGACCGGCGCGGCCTCGCTGGTCACGTCGTACCGACCCGGGCTGGACATGCTGCTGGCACCGGTGACCCCTGGCGACGCCGAGAAGATCCCTGCATCGCTCGTCGGTGAACTGCTCGCTGTCCTGCGGGGAATGTACGACTTCGTCGTGGTCGACACCCCGGCACAGTTCAGCGAGCACGTGCTGACGGCGATGGACGTCTCCGATCATCACGTCCTGCTGACCACCCCGGACACCCCGGCGATGAAGAACCTGCGGATCACCCTGGACATGCTCGATCTGCTCTCGTACTCGCGCGGTATCCGCTCCGTGGTCGTCAACCGGTCCGACTCGAAAGTCGGGCTGTCGGCAGGCGATGTCGAGAGGGTGGTGCGCAGCACCATCGACGGGCACGTTCCGTCGAGCCGCAACGTCCCCATTTCGATCAACAAGGGGACCCCCATCGTGATCGCGACGCCGACCCACCCGGTCAGCCAGGCGATCGCCCGCTTCGCTCGCGAGCGGGTGCTGAGTCAGTCGGAACCGGCACGGCACAGGCCCTTCGCCCGCCGCGGCGCCGGGAGGCGATGATGAACCTCGCAGAACGCCTTGCCCAGCGGCAATCACGCCCAGGACAGGATCACCAGACCGCGCGGCCCGCCTCCACCGGCAACTCCGAGCCGCGGACGGCCGACGCTGTTCCCCGTCGTACGGCGCGCAACAGCGACCCCTTCGCAGGTGTGAAGCGCAGCGTGCATCAAGGCCTCCTCGAGACCCTGGGACCGAAGCTGTACGACGCGCACCTGGACCAGCGTGAACTCGAGCAGCAGGTCACCCAGACGCTGCAATCGGTGCTCCAGCGCGACGACACACCGATGACCGTCGCGGACCGCGGACGCGTCGCCCAGGAGGTCGCGGACGAGATCCTCGGACACGGACCGCTCGAGCCGTACCTGCGAGACGCGGGCGTCTCCGAGATCATGGTCAACGGCCACGACCAGATCTACGTCGAGCGAGAGGGCCGTCTGACGTCTGTCGACGCCTCGTTCTCCGACGAGAGTCACCTGCGACGCACGATCGACAAGATCGTCTCCCGCGTCGGCCGGCGCGTCGACGAGGCCAGTCCCATGGTCGACGCTCGACTGCCCGACGGCAGCCGGGTGAATGCCGTCGTACCGCCGATCGCGCTGGACGGCTCACTGCTGACGATCCGGAAGTTCGCCGCCGACCCGTTCACCGTCGACGACCTCGTCTCGTTCGGGACGCTGACCTCGCCGGTGGCCGAACTCCTCCGAGCGTGTGTACGCGGGCGGTTGAACATCTTGATCGGTGGCGGTACCGGCTCCGGCAAGACCACGACCCTGAACGTCCTGTCCTCGTTCCTGCCTGATGACGAGCGCATCGTCACGATCGAGGACGCGGCCGAACTGCAGCTCCGCCAGGACCACGTACTGCGTCTGGAGTCCCGGCCGTCCAACGTGGAGAAGAAGGGCGAGGTCGCGATCCGGGACCTGGTTCGTAACGCCCTGCGGATGCGTCCCGACCGCATCATCATCGGTGAGGTCCGCGACGGCGCGGCACTTGACATGTTGCAGGCGATGAACACCGGCCACGACGGTTCGATCACCACCGTGCACTCGAATGCGCCGCGCGACTCGCTGGCCCGGCTCGAGACGATGGTGCTGATGGCCGGTGTGGAGCTGCCGCAGCGGGCCATCCGCGAGCAGATGGCGTCGGCGATCGACCTCATCGTGCATCAGACCCGGCTGAAGGACGGGACACGACGGATCACGCACATCACCGAGGTCGCCGGCATGGAGGGCGAGGTCGTCACGCTGCAGGACCTGTTCTTGTTCGACTTCCACGCGGGCGTCGACGACCGCGGCTGGTTCCGGGGAACGCTGCGGTCCACCGGGCTGCGTCCGGGGTTCCTGGACCGGCTCGCCGATCGGGGCGTCGTCCTTCCGCCGCGGATGTTCGCTGCCGACGAGGTCGTCCGATGACGACCGCTACGAGATTACGCACCGGCATCGCCGCGGTGCTCGCCGGCTTCGCGGCGCTCATTCCGGGCGTGGCGCAGGCCGAACCCGGCCCGTCGGCCCGGATCGATTCGGTCCAGGTGAGCCCGGGGCACGCGGACATGGTGCTCACGACGGCCGGCCTGCCCGGCGAGCTCGATCCAAAGGTCGTGCACGTGGACGCAGGCCGGACTCAGCTGCCCGCGCGGGTCACACCAGTCAGCAGTACGACCGTGACGACGGCTCCCACGCGCGCGGTGATCATCGTGCTCGACACCAGTGGCTCGATGGCCGGGTCCGGCATCCTGGCCGCGCGTCAGGCCGCGCTGAGCTACCTGGCTACGCTGCCGAGCGACGTACGGGCGGGTTTGCTCACGTTCTCCGATCGCCCCCGGCTCGTCGTTGCCCCCGCCGCGAACCGCCTCTTGATTCGCGACGCGCTCAACCACGTGCAAGCGGTGGGAAACACGGCGCTGTACGACGCGGTCCGTGCCGGAACCTCCGCGCTGGAGGCAGCCGGTCTTGGCGAATCCGCCCAACGTCGGCTGGTCGTGTTGTCCGACGGAGTCGACACGTCCAGTAGGGCCACGCTCGCCTTGGTCACCAGCCAGCTCGCGGCCGCCCACGTCCCAGCTGACGTCGTCGCCTTCCGCTACGGAAGCAGCGACTCATCAGCAGCCCAGCAGATCGCAACAGCTGCCGGTGGACGCATCTTGACAGCCCAGAACGCCAGCCAATTGACCGCGGCGTTCGCCACCGTGGCACACAACTTCACGACACGCATGAAGATCGACATCACAGTACCGGCCACGCTGGCCGGTGACCGGGTCACACTGCGCGTCACGGCGGGCCCGGTCAGTGCGACGACTGTGGTCACGTTCGCTGCGAACACGTCGCCGTCCAGTACCGCGACGCCGCAGCCTGCCGCCGCGGCCCCACCGGTGAAGCAGCACCAGACCGTCTGGTCCTGGCAGCTTCTCGCCTTGCTCGGTGGCGTCTTCCTCGTCGTTTTGCTCACCGTGATCCTCGTCCGCTGGCAGGGTGCTCGCGACGACGTCACGCGACGGCTGACCCAGCAGTTCAGTCGCTACGGACCTAGTCGCAATGAGCTCCAGACTGCCGATTCCGAGAGCGCAGCTGCCAGGACCGCTGTCGGCTTCATCGGCCAGGCGCTGCGTTCGGCGGGCGTCGAGCAAGGGCTGACCGAGCGGCTCGATCTCGCGGATCTGAGGCGCAAGCCGGCCGAATGGGCCTTGCTGACTCTGTGCGTCGGCGCTGTACTCGCCGCCGTGCTGATGCTCATCGGCCTTCCTCCGCTGGTGAGCGCACCCATCGGGCTCGTTGCCGGATGGCTGGGGCAGCACGTCTACCTGAGCTTCCGCATCGGGCGCCGTCGTGCGGCGTTCAGCGAGCAACTTCCGGACGTTCTGCAACTGATCGTCGGATCGCTTCGGTCCGGCTTCTCACTCCCGCAAGCTGTCGACGCTGTCGTGCGGGACGGTACGCAGCCCGCCGCGGGTGAATTCTCGCGTGCACTGGCCGAGACCCGGATCGGCGTCGAACTCGAGGAGGGCCTCAATCACGTCGCGGACCGGATGGACTGCGACGACCTGCGCTGGGTCGTGATGGCTACCCGGATCCAGCGAGAGGTCGGAGGCAACCTGGCAGAGGTCCTGAAGAACACTGTCGACACGATGCGCGAACGCGCCCAGACCCGGCGCCATGTCCGAGCTCTCAGCGCGGAGGGCCGGCTGTCCGGCTACATCATCGTCTGCCTGCCGATCGTCCTGGGCGCGTGGCTGAGCTTCAGCAAGCCGCAGTACATGAGCCCGCTGTACACCACGCCGTTCGGTCTGATGCTGGTCGGCAGCGGCGTCGTCCTGATGATCGTCGGTTCGTTCTGGATCCGTGCACTGATCAAGGTGGAGGCGTGACATGACCGCAACAGTGATCCTGATCGGTGGACTGTCCGCTCTCGGGCTCGCCATCGTTCTGGCCGTCGTCGGCATCGCCGCACGGCCTGCTGAGGGCGGCGTCGCGAAGGCCCTGGCCACCATCGACGCTCACTACGCCCAGCAACCGCAGCTCGAGGTCGATGCCGCGCGTGATCCGTTCGCGGCCTTGCCGGGTTGGCTACGCGGCCTGGCAATGCGCTTGTCGCCCTCGGGCATCACCGCGACGCTTCGGCGCCGGCTCGATCTGGCGGGCAACCCGTCGGCGTGGACGCCGGACAGAATCCTCGCCGCCAAAGGCCTTGGCCTGTTCGTCTTCGGCGGACTCGGCGTGGCGTACGGCCTGCGTTCGGTCGGTCTGCTGATCGTGGCTGCGGCGCTTGCCGGCGCCGCCGGGTTCTTCCTTCCGGACGTGCTGCTCTACAACGCGGGCGTCAAGCGCCAGGAAAAACTCCAGCGAGCCCTGCCCGACGCGCTCGACATGCTCACTGTCTGCGTGGAGGCCGGCCTCGGATTCGACGCGGCCCTGGCGCAGGTCGCGCGCAACACCACCGGGCCGCTGGCGGCGGAGTTCTCGCGCGTCCTGCAGGAGATGCAGATCGGCAAGTCCCGCTCGCAGGCATTGCGTTCGCTGACCGATCGGACGACAGTGCCGGAGCTGCGGTCCTTCGTCTCGGCTCTCGTCCAGGCCGGCGAACTCGGCATCACCATCGCCGACGTACTGCGCGAGCAGGCCCGCGAGATGCGGCTGCGACGCAGGCAGCGGGCGGAGGAGAAGGCCCAGAAGGTGCCGGTGAAGATCCTGTTCCCGCTCGTCTTCTGTCTGTTCCCGTCGATGTTCATCGTCATCATCGGGCCGGGCATGATCAGCATCGCCCACCTGCTGTTCGGGAAGTAGGCCGGCGATGACTGTGCTCGAACGGAAGCTGGACCTCGGCCGGCTGATCATGGTGCCTTGCGCCACTCTGATGCTGGTGATTGACACGGTGGCCCTGGCACACACCACCGGCGGTGGTCTCGCAGGTTCGCTGCGATGGACTGGCAGCGCCCTGGTCGCAGCGTTCTACGCGCTCATCATCTGGGCCTACGTACGGCGCGGGCCCGCGAAGGCCACGAGTCCCTCCAGCTTTGCTCACCTGGCCGCGGTCACGGGAACCCTGATCCCGTTCGCCTTTCCGCTGCTGCACGGCGGGGACGCCGGCGCGAGCAGGGAACTGGCCGCGGATGTCCTGCTGGTCAGCGGCACCGCGTGGTCGGTCTGGTCACTGCGCAGCCTGGGTAAGAACTTGTCGGTCCTTGCCCAAGCCCGCTCTGTCGTCGAGCACGGCCCTTACCGCTGGGTCCGGCACCCGTTGTACAGCGGTGAGATCGTCTGCTGTCTGGGGCTTGCTATCGCTGCGGGCACGGTGGCAGCTGCCGGGGTCTGGATGGTGCTGGTCGGTCTTCAGGTCTACCGCGCCCGGCGCGAGGAACAGATCCTCATCGGCACCCTGCCGACCTACGCCGGATACCGCACCCGAACCGCGGCCCTGTTCCCAGGACTGTTCTGAACGGCTCAGCCGAGGGCGGTGTGGAGGCGGAGGGCTACCTGGATGTCGAGGGTGTGGTCCGGGGACTGCCAGCCGTCGCCGAGGAGGGCGGTGACGCGGTCGAGGCGTTGCTGGACTGTGTTGGGGTGGATGTGGAGTGAGGTGGCGGCGCGGGTCGGGCTCTGGCCGGCGGCGAAGTATGCCTGGAGGGTGCCGATCAGGTCGGTGCCTCGCTGGTCGTCGTAGTCGAGGACCTTGCCGAGGACGTGGTGCACGTGGGTGCGCAGGTCGACCTCGGACGCGCCTACAAGGCCCGCCACGCCCAGGTCGTCAGGTGTGGCCGACTCGCTGGTGCGGCCGAGGCGGAGCATTGTCGTGACCAGACGAGACGCTTGCCGGTGTGCTTCGACCAAGGGCTCGCCCCAGGTCGCAGGGCCTGTGACAGCGACGGTCACGCCGGTGCGCTTGGCGACCTCGGTCAACTCGCGTGCGACAGCTGCTGCGCTGGTCCGAGCGAACAGCAGCACCAAGTCCCCGCCATACGGGCCGGCCAGGACCAGTCTGTCTTCCAGTGGCGCGGACAGCCGAGCACGTACGGCGGAGTGGTCGCCGCGGCAGACTGCGACGACCAGGCGGTCGTGCCGATGGTTCGGCGCCAGTAGACGGAGCCGGTCGGTCAGAGCGCGCGGGTCGGCGCTTCCGCTGAGTACGTCGGCCAGCAGATCCGCCTGGGCGCGTTGGGATTGCTCAGCGGCCTGTCGGCGGAAGAGCAGGACCAGCGCGGTGACAACGGCAGCCCGCTCGACGATGCGCTGGTCTGCACCCGACAGGTCGTCCGCACCGCCGATGACCAGCGCGCCAAGCCGTTCGCCCTTAGCGGTTGCTGCCACGACCCAGCAGTCACCGATGCGGGTCAAGCGACCGGACTCGGACTCCCGCCACGGCACCGGCGTACTGGGAACGCTGCCGGCGACGGCGAGCTCGTTGCCGCCGGCATCGACCAGCACGACCCACATGTCGAGCAGCTCGGACAGCGCGGCGGCGATGGCATCCACGTCCCCGCCGGACAGCACGATCTCGGCGAAACGGTCGTGGGCCGCGGCCGCGTGCTCGACGCCCGCGTGGGCCGCGGACAGCTGTTCCAGCGCGGCCTCAGTCTCGGCGGCTGCGCGCACCTGGACGATCGTCACCGCGGCCAGCGCTGCCAGCGAGCCGAGCAGCGACACCTCGTCGTGGCTGAACGGGCGCCGCGTGCGGTTGGAGGCGAACAGCACGCCCACGAACGCTCCGTCGACGATCAGCGGTGTTCCGCAGATCGCCACCAGCCCTTCGTCACCAACGGCGTGGTCGATCGCCGTCGTGTGCCGGAACCGCTCGTCGGACGGGTAGTCGGCGGTCCAGTACGGCTTGTAGGTCTCCGCGACCAGACCGCCGAGACCTGCGCCGAGCGGGAGGCGGACCTGCTGGAACTCCGCCGACACGGACCCGTCGGTCGCACGCATGTAGGTGTCTCCGCGGGACGGGTCGTACAGCGTCAGGTAGGCCACGTCCACGCCGAGCAGGCTGCGGGTCCGGTGCACGATGGTGCCGAGGACGTCTCCGGGGTCCCGGGCCGAGGCAAGCTCGCGGGCCACGTCGACCAGGGTCGAGAGCTCGGCCTCGCGCTTCTTGCTGGCGTCCATGCCCGCCCGGATGCGCAGGGCGAGGTCGCGTGCCACCGCGTCCTCGCCCGCCGCCCGGGCCAGCTCGCTCCCGGGCGCATCCTCGGCCAGCAGCCGCAGAAGCTCCTCCATGGTCCTACAGGGTAGTGAGGTCCCGGCGCCGGGTTTCGGAGTACGACGTCACCGCGACGATCGAGATCACCGCACATGCTGCGACGTACACGGCGATCGCGTAGCCCGAGTCGTACGCCTTGAGCAGTGCGACCGCGATGAACGGCGCCAGGCCGCCCGCGATGATCGATGCGAGCTGGTAGCCGACCGAGACACCGGAATACCGCACCCGTGTCCCGAACAGCTCGGTGAAAAACGCGGCCTGCGGTCCGTACATCGCACCGTGCAGCACCAGACCGACCGTCACCGCCAGCGTCGCCAGGGCGAAGTTCTTCGTGTCCACCAGGGCGATGAAGACGAACGCCCAGATCCCCACCCCGACCGCACCGATCAGGTACACAGGCCGCCGGCCGATCCGGTCCGACAGCGAGCCCCACAGCGGAATGGCGAAGAAGTGCACGGCCGCGGCGATCAGTACGGCGTTCAGCGCGAACGACTTGCCCAGACCGAGGTGCTCCTTCGCGTACGTCGCGATCACGATCGTGAAGATGTAGTAGCTGACGTTCTCCGCCATCCGGGCGCCCATCGCGGTCAGCACCTCGCGCGGGTACTTCGTGATCACCTCGAAGAACGGCAGCTTCTCCGCCGGCTGCTCCTTCGCGCGGGCCTGCGCCTGCCGGAACACCGGCGACTCCTCGATCCGCAGCCGCACCCACAGCCCCACCAGGACCAGTACCGCGGACAGCAGGAACGGAATGCGCCAGCCCCACGAGTCGAAGGCAGCCTCGGACTGGAACGCGGCCAGCCCGGCCAGTACGCCGTTCGCGATCAACTGGCCCGCCGGAGCACCGGCCTGCGGCCAGGACGCCCAGAAACCGCGTCGTGCCGGATCACCATGCTCCGACACGATCAGTACGGCGCCTCCCCACTCACCACCCAGCGCGAAGCCCTGGATGAGCCGCAGCACCGTGAGCAGGATCGGGGCGAGCGCACCGACCTGTGCGTACGTCGGCAGCAGACCGATGGCGAAGGTGGCGATCCCCATCATCAGCAGCGACAGCACCAGCAGCTGCTTGCGGCCCAGCCGGTCACCGAAGTGCCCGAACACCACACCGCCGATCGGCCGGGCGAAGAAGCCGACCGCGAACGTCGCGAAGCTCAGCAACGTCCCGGTGAGCTCCTCCCCCTTCGGGAAGAACAGGTCGCCGAACACCACCGAGGCGGCGACCCCGTACAGGAAGAAGTCGTACCACTCCACCGTCGTACCGACGAGACTCGCGCCGACCACGCGGACGATCGACGTCCGGGTCTGGGTCGGTTGTGTTGCCGTCATGGGCGGGCTCCTGAGTTGTTAGTGGGCGGTCCAGCCGCCGTCGAGTACGAACGAGCTCCCCGTGATGGAGGCGGACGCGGGACCGCACAGCACGGCCACCAGCTCCGCCACTTCGGCCGGTTCGATCAGCCGCTTCACCGCGACCGGCTCGAGCAGGACCTTGTCCAGCACCTCCGACTCGGACAGGCCGTGGGTCGCGGCCTGGTCCGCCAGTTGTGCGGTGACCAGCGGAGTCCGGACGTACGCCGGGTTCACACAGTTGCTGGTCACTCCGTGCGGCGCACCTTCCAGTGCGACGACCTTGCTGAGTCCTTCCAGCCCGTGCTTCGCAGCGACGTACGCCGCCTTGAACGGGCTGGCCCGGAGTCCGTGGACCGAGCTGATGTTCACCACCCGGCCCCAGCCGGCGCCGTACATGTGTGGGAGCGTCTGCCGGATCAGCCGGAACGGGGCCTCCAGCATGAGCCGGAGGAGGTAGCTGAACCGCTCCGGCGGGAACTGCTCGACCGGTGCGACCTGCTGGACCCCGGCATTGTTCACCAGGATGTCCACGTCCGTCGGCAGCTCCGCCAGCCGGTCCAGCTCGGACAGGTCGGCCACCAGCGTCTCGACGCCCTCCAGCGCGTCGAGCCCGGCCTGGTCGAGGTCGACGGCCACGACGTGCACGCCGTCCGCTGCCAGGCGTTGGGCGCACGCGGCGCCGATACCGGACGCGGCTCCGGTGACGAGTGCTCGACGGGTCTCCATGGGCGACGACTGTAGGAATCCCAGGTCCCGCCGGGTATGGGATGGGACCACATATCCGCCGACCCGGCGATGGGTTGAGCGTCCACTTATCCACAACCCCGGCTATCAAAGCAGCGAGGCACGATAGCTGGACCTATTGTTGAAACATGGTCGATATCGAGCAGCCGAAGAAGAAGGCCGCCGGCGTCCCCGCGGTCCTGTCGTCGTTCAAGTTCGGCCTTCGCGAGATGGGCCCGGCGCGGACCGGCAAGGTCTTCGTGAAGATGAACCAGGACGGCGGGTTCGACTGCCCGTCCTGCGCCTGGCCGGACCCCGACCACAAGCGCAAGCACGCGGCCGAGTTCTGCGAGAACGGCGCCAAGGCGGTGGCCTGGGAGGCGACCCGCAAGCGGGTCCCGCGGGCGTTCTTCGCGGAGAACTCGGTCGACGACCTGCAGCGGATCTCCGAGTTCGACCTCGGCAAGCTCGGCCGGATCACCGAACCGATGCTGCTGCGGGCCGGCGCCACGCACTACGAGCCGGTCGGCTGGGACGAGGCGTTCCAGGTCGTCGCCCGGCATCTGAAGGCCCTCGTCGACCCGAACGACGCCGTCTTCTACACCTCCGGCCGGACCAGCAACGAGGCCGCCTTCCTGTACCAGCTGTTCGTGCGCGCCTACGGTACGAACAACCTGCCCGACTGCTCCAACATGTGCCACGAGTCATCGGGCACGGCGCTGTCCAAGGTGATCGGGAGCGGCAAGGGTGCGGTCACGCTCGAGATGCTCGAGGAGTCCGAGCTGATCGTGATCGTCGGCCAGAACCCGGGAACCAACGCGCCCCGGATGCTCAGCCACCTGGAGATCGCCAAGCGCAACGGCGGTTCGATCGTCTCCGTGAACCCGCTGCCCGAGCCGGGACTGATGAACTTCATGAACCCGCAGCGCCCGCGCGGCTGGGTCGGCAAGGGGACCGAGCTCGCCGATCAGCTCCTGCAGATCCGGATCGGTGGCGACCAGGCCTTGTTCCTGGCCCTCGGGCACCTGCTGCTCGAGGCCGAGGCTGCCGCCCCGGGTACGGTCCTGGACAAGGCGTTCGTCGAGTCGCACACCAGCGGCTTCGAGCTGTACGCGAAGCACAACGCCGAGCTCGACTGGGACGCGGTCGAACTCGCGACCGGGCTGCGCCGGGCCGAAATCGAGGAGCTGGCCCAGCGGTTCATCCGCTCGAAGGCGACGGTGATCTGCTGGGCGATGGGCCTGACACAGCATCGCGAGGCGGTCGCGACAATCAGCGAGATCGTCAACGTGCTGCTCCTCCAGGGCAATATCGGCAAGCCCGGCGCGGGCCCGTGCCCGGTGCGTGGCCACTCGAACGTCCAGGGCGACCGCAGCATGGGCATCTGGGAGAAGATGCCGGACGCCTTCCTGGACCGGCTCGACCACGAGTTCGCGTTCACCTCGCCGCGAGAGCACGGCGTCGACGCGGCCGCGACCGTGAAACGCCTGCGGGACGGCGACGTCCGCGTGTTCTTCGCGATGGGCGGCAACTTCGCCATGGCGACCCCGGACACCGAGGTCGTGCACCGCGGGCTGCGCGAGTGTGACCTCACCGTCCACGTCTCGACCAAGCTCAACCGGTCGCACACGGTCACCGGCCGCGAGGCGCTGATCCTGCCCACACTCGGCCGCACGGACCACGACCACACGCCGGCCGGCCCGCAATCAGTGACCGTCGAGGACTCACAGGGCGCAGTACACCTGTCCACCGGCAACCTGGTTCCGCCGGCGCCGGAGCTGAAGTCCGAGATCGGCATCGTGTGCGCGCTGGCGCAGCACGTCGTACCCGACGTGGGACAGATCCCGTGGGCCGACTTCGCCGACGACTACAGCCTGATCCGGCAGCGGATCGGGCGGGTGGCCGACGGGTACGAGGACTTCGAGAATCGGCTCCGCGCGAACGAGGGCGGCTTCCTGCTCGCGCACGCCGCGCGGGACAAGCGCGAGTTCCGGACGTCGGACGCGCGGGCGCAGTTCACCGCGAACGACCTGACCTGGCTGCCGACCGAGCCCGGCAGGTTGCTGCTGCAGACGCTGCGCAGCCACGACCAGTTCAACACCACGATCTACGGCCTCGAGGACCGGTACCGCGGCGTCCACGGGACACGCGAGGTCGTCTTCGTGAACCCGGACGACCTGGCCGAGCTCGGTCTGCGGGAGGGCCAGTACGTCGACATCGTGAGCGAGTTCCGCGGCGTCGAGCGGCGGGCGGCGCGTTTCCGGCTGGTCGCGTACCCGACGGCGCGTGGCTGCGTCGCGGCGTACTACCCGGAGACCAACGTGCTGATGTCCGCCGACGACCTCGCGAAGGGCAGCAACACCCCAGTCGCCAAAGGCCTGACAGTCAGGCTGGAGCCGTCGAGCTGAGGGCGTCAGTCCAACAGGAGCCGACACCGTCCCAGGCGTACTCGAGTTCACGGGCGGCACCAGGATCCGGCAGCCGGGTCACCCGTCGGTTGCGATGCGTCGGTCACCGTTCCTCCGATCCGGATCGAGCCGTCGCCTGACCCATGGTTGAAGTATCGCGAGTGCGCAGGCCACCGCGGCGCTGGTCAACCACAGGCCTTCGGGTCCGGCGGTTTCGAGGAGTTGGGTGACGGTGATCGGCGCGATCGTGGTCGCGATCCCCCAGCTCAGGCCGAAGACCGCGAGATACCGGCCGCGGGCCTTCTCGGGCGCGAGGCCGGACGCCTGGGTGAGGTAGCGGGTGAGGAGGAACAGTTCGCCGAGGCTCCACAGGACCGCGGCGAGCAGGAAGACCGCGAGATTGTGCGCCAGCGCGACGACCACCAGGCCGACGCCGACGAGCGCGTAGCCGATCGCGATCGCGCGGAAGTCGTCCAGGTGCTGCACGCGGAGCAGCCGCTGCGCCGCGATCAGGGTGACGGCCGAGACCGCGAGAATGATGCCGGTGCCCGACTTCGGCAGGCCTTGGTCGAGCAGGGTCAGCGGTACGCCGATGATCAACTGCATGTAGATCGTCGCGAAGACCGTGCCGCCCGCGAGCAGCAGCAACAGCCGCCGGTCGCGCCACGCAGGCGCAGCCTTGTCGGGCAGATCGTCGCGCCGCGCCCGGCGTACATCCGCGGGGAGTGCGACGGCCACGAGAGCGGTGCAGGACAGACACGTGATCGCGTCGGCGGCGAAGAGCCAGCGAAGATCCCAGTGGCTGATCGCGGCGGCGAGGAGGCCGGCGAGGACGCCCGCCGCGGCCAGCGCCGCGCTGTACAGCCCGTACGCGGCGGGGCGGTCCTCGGGCTCCGTGACGTCGGCGATCATCGCTTGGCTCGGCGGCTCGTAGATCTCGAACGCGAGGCCGAGCAGGATCGTCGCGAGGACGGCGGACCACAGTGCGTGGCTGAGCGCGATCCACAACTGCCCGACGGCACAACCCGTCAGCCCGAGAACGATCGTGCTGCGCCGGCCGAGCCGGTCGGCCAACTGACCACCTAGCAAACGGGACGGGATCGTCGCGGCACCGAAGACCGCCAGGATCAGGCCTGTCTGGCTGAGCGACGCCTTGAACTCGACCGACAGCACCACCCCCAGGAACGGCAGCGTGAACGCTCCGATCCGGTTCACGGCCCGGGCGACGACCAGGATCCACACCGCGCGGGACAGTCCACGCGCCGCGACGACTGTGCCCACCTCGAACCCCCATGACTGTCTAAATGGCTATGATCGGTCACGCAAGCCTGAGACTACGGAGGTATCGCGTGACTGGTCAAGTGTCTTTTGATAGTCATGCCCGGAGTGTGCTGGCCGCGTCGGTGGAGTACGTGAACCGGCTGACGCCCGGGTACTCCGGCGGCCTTCCGTACGACGCCCCCACCGACGACGCGATCACCACTGCCGTCGCCGAGGCGCTCACCGCGATCGGCCATCCGCCGAAATCCGTACCGGCCGACGACGCGCGGCGGCTGGCGCATCTGGCCGGACGGATGCGGATCGTCTTCGAGGCCGCCAACGCGGGCGATCTGGACGCGGCGGCCGACGAGATCAACGCGTTGCTGCTCGACACCAACGCCCGCCCGCAGCTCGACCGCGGCAAGGACCGGCCGTGGAGCCTGCACTTCCACGGCCCCGACGAACAACTCGCGAACGGCTGGGCCGCCGGCTGCGCAGCTGGCCTCGCCCTCGCCGTCGGCAGCGACCTGGCCGGCCGCCTAGGCGTCTGCGCGGCCCCTCAGTGCGACCGAGTCTTCGTCGACGTCTCGAAGAACGGCCAACGCCGCTTCCACTCCCCTCAATGCCAAAGCCGCGTCAAAGCCGCCACGCACCGAGCCCGCCAGGCCGCCGGCTGACCCAACCCTGCACGGGGCAACATCCTCCGGCATCGCGAGCGCCCCACCCGAGAAGTTTCGGGTGGGGCGTCGGGGTGTTGTCTCAGCCGACCGGGGTGAGTTCGCGGTCGGGGGCGGCGGGTGGGGTTTGGGGGGCGTGCTTCGGCTGCTTGGGGCGGAGCCACTTGGGGGCCCACCAGTTGGCGTCGCCGAGGAGGGTCATGATGCTGGGGAGGACGACCGCGCGGATGATCGTGGCGTCGATCAGGATCGCGACGGCGAGGCCCACGCCCAGCTGCTTCATGTCCAGGGTGCTCAGCGTGGCGAAGACCGCGAAGACGCCGATCATGACGGCTGCCGCGCTGGTCACCACGCCGGCCGAGCCGGTGATGCCCTCGGCGACCGCCTGCTTGGTGGGTACGCCGCGGAGCACCGCCTCGCGGATCCGGCTGACCACGAACACGTGGTAGTCCATCGACAGACCGAACAGCACCACGAAGAGGAACAGCGGCAGCCAGCTGACCACGGCCCCGTTCGACCGGAAGTGCAGCAGGCCCTCGGCCCAGGTGTTCTGGAAGACCGCGGTGACGACGCCGTACGCCGCGGCCGCGCTCAGCAGGTTGAGCCCGATCGCCGTGATCGCGACCACCACCGACCGGAACGTCACCATCATCACGATCATCGTCAGCAGCAGCACGAACCCGATCACCAGCGGCAGCTTGTCCCGCGTGTGGGCGGCGTAGTCGACGTCCGCGGCCACGAACCCGCCGACCGCGTACTCGACGCCGGGCACCTTGCCGACCGTCTCCGGCATCAGCTCCTTGCGCAGCTTGGTCAGTGAGTCCCGGGCCTGGTCGCTGCCGCCCTCGTACGGCGTGGCGACCTCGAGCGTGGCGACTGTGCCGTCCTTGGAGAACCGCGGCTCCTCGAGACCGTCCGACGCGAACAGCTTGTCGCCCTTGGTCTTCTCCATCAGCTCGGCCAGCGCGGCCTTGACGGCAGGCTGCTGGTCCGCAGGCGCCCGTACGGCGACCTCGTGGCTGGTGCCCGTGCTGGGGAAGGCCGCAGTCAGCCGGTCGTACGCCTTCATCACCGACGTCGTCCGCGGCAGGTCCTCGGTGCCCGGGAACTTCAGAGTCATCCCCAGTGCCGGCGACGCGACCGCGAGCAGCGCGGTGACCGAGACCAGCAGGGTGGCGATCGGGTGCTTCAGGGCCGGCTTCAGCACCGTCGGCCAGAACCGCGGCTGTCCCTTGCTCGCGGTCAGCCGCCACACGAACGGGATCCGCGGGCGGTCCACCCAGCGGCCGAGCTTCGCCAGCACGGCCGGCAGCACGGTCAGCGAACCGACGACGGCCACCGCGACGACCAGGATCGAGCCGACCGCGAAGGACGAGAACACCGCGTCGCGGGCCAGGAACAGCCCGGCCATCGAGATGATCACCGCCGTCCCCGAGACGACGACCGCGTGGCCCGAGGTCGCGGCAGCGATCTCGACCGCGTCGATGTGGCCGCGGCCCTTGGCGCGTTCCTCACGTTCGCGGCGCAGGTAGAAGAGCGAATAGTCGACGCCGACCGCCATACCGATCAACAGGATCACGCTGTTGACCGCGTCAACCGCGGGCACCAGCTGGGACGCCGCGGCCGATAAGCCGATCGCGGCGGCGACCGAGGACAGTGCGAGCAGCACCGGCACCGACGCGGCGATCAGGGCGCCGAACGCGACCAGCAGGATCGCCAGCGTCACCGGCAGGCTGAACATCTCCGCCCGCTTGAAGTCCTTGCCGAGCGTCTCATTGAGCGCCTTGCCGATCGACAGCCCGCCGACCTCCTCGATCCGGAGATTCGGGTACTGCTGCTGGACCTTGGCGGTCGTGTCGAGCAGCGGCTGGACCCGCGCATCGTCGTCCGACCCCTCCGGCGCGTCCTTCAGCGTCACTCGGACGATGACCGCGTCGTTCTTCGGCGACGGCATCGGCCGAGCGACCTCCGCGACCCCACCGAGGGCGCGCATCTGCTGGATCACCACGCCGGCGGCCTGGTTCGCCGCGGTCCTGTCGAGCTGTCCGGACGGAGCCGTGATCAGCACGCTCTCGACGTCCGGGTCGTCGAAGTTGCCGGACTTGACGATGTCGTCCGCCCGGGTCACCTCACCGATGTCCCCCTCGTTCTTCGACTCCTTGGTGCCGGTCACCGAGCCGAGCGCGAAACAGGCGATCACGACGACAACCCACATCGCGATCGCCCGCCACGGATGGGTGGCGCTCCAACGCGCCGCCCGTACCGTGATCTGTCCCCTGGCCATACCTACCCTGCCCCTCTGCGCCCCCTCAGGCGCCCCACCCAGCGCTCCCTGGCGTCGCGCTGGCTACGGGCAAAAGCCTCGCTGCCCGGGACACCCGGCGGCCATGCAGGAAACCCCCGAGGTCCCCCTGGGGTAGACCCCACCCCACCCTTTCCCGTACGCCCTACGCACCCCGGCCCGCTGCCCTGCGCTCGACTTTGAGCACCCACCAACCGTTCTCGCCCCGCGCAGACGGTTGGTGCGCGCTCAAAGTCGTCGTACAAACGCGGGGCGGGGGCGAGGCGGGGCGCAAGGGTGGCGCTGCGCGGGGCGCGGCGGGAGCGCCGGTGGATGGGGTCAGAAGTCGTCGAGGTCGAGGGAGGAGGCGGCGGAGACGCCCTCCAGGTACCCCTCGGCGCGCTCGGCCTTGGGGTAGCGGTGGACCAGGGACCAGAAGGTGGCGTTGTGGGTCGGCTCGATCAGGTGGGCGAGCTCGTGGACCAGGACGTAGTCGACGACCCAGCCCGGCATCGCCTGCAGCCGGGTCGACAGCCGGATCGACCGGTCCGCCGGAGTGCACGATCCCCACCGTCTGTTTTGGTTCGAAACCCACCTCACCGACGCAGGTTCGGGCACTTCGGGGAGGTGACGACACGCGAGTTCGTGTGCTCTGGCCAACAATTTTTCGTCCGACACGCGGGATCGGCTGCGCTGCTTCTCCAGGCGCGCCAGCATGGTCTCGACCCAGCGCGCCTCCTCCGCGGCGGACAGCCGGTCGGGCATCAGCACGACCACCCGCTCACCGTCGCGGTAGGCGCTGACCGTGCGCTTGCGGCGCTTGCTGCGACGGATGTCCACGTAAGGCGGGATCGGGCGCGGTGGAGAGTCGGCCATGGCTCAAAAATGTACCCCCAGATTCCGACAACTTTCTTCGGTCCACATCCTGTGCATGGGCGTTTTCGCAGGTCAGACGCCAGATCTTGATCCTGCCGACCCCGGTTGTTCACATCGCGTTCCCCCGCCCGTCCACAGCACCCTGCGGCGCGTCCCACAGGTTGCGCACAGAGTTATCCACAGGGGTGGACAACGCGGGCTTGCCACCGCCGCCGGCGTCTCCTAGCGTCGTCGGGAACAGGCTCCCGGACCGCTTCCGGGGCCGCTCGGAGGGGAAGCCGAGTGGTCGCGGAGGCGGACCACCGGGAGCCTGTTCCGTGTGGGCGAAACTTTCGGTAAGGGCTTTCCCAGGCGGGATTACGCGGCGCGCTGAGCGGGAGGTGCGCTTGAACCGGCGAAAAGCTGCCGTAGGGTGATTCCCGACTGGGCCGAACGGCCTACGGCAGGAACGGTCTGCCGTTAGCATCCAACGACTGCCCGGGGCGAGACCCCGGGCTGAAATTCAGAGCAAGGAGAGGGCCCTCATGGCAGAGACCTGGAGCGGCGAGTTCTACTGCGTCAAGTGCAAGGCCAAGCGCACCGCCGACGGCGAGGTCAAGGTCAACGACAAGGGCACGCGCATGGCGAAGGCCAAGTGCCCCGAGTGCGGTACGAACCTGAACCGGATCCTCGGCAAGGCCTGACGCACCAAGTCGTAGAGGCGGGGGGGGGGGCACTTGGAGCTGCGGGACGCCCCCCAGCTCGAGGCCCGCGCCGCCCCCCACGCCCCCCCC